>JBHHUS010000081.1:0-4808 GCA_046861615.1 Fidelibacterota bacterium | reverse complement strand
CGTGCTTTTCTCACCGTCAAAAATGAGGAGCACAAATGAAACACTACCCGCCTGCATGAAACTTAGGCGGGCAGGTAGCCAGCTCACGCCGGAACACCTGCCCGACATAGGTCAGGCGGGAAGATACGGAACTGGAAATGGTAAATTGAATTCCCATGGTAGTGGTAAACAATTTTCCTATGGTAGTGGTAAACAGAATTCCCATCTTAATGGTAAATAGGATTCCCATTTCAGGCTATACTTCTGTAAGGTTGGCAAAACCATACAGGAGTAACAATGATCACAAAGAAGATGTACCCACAAATTCAATCGTTTAAACGACAAGGGCATTCCCAGAAGGACATAGCCCAAGAGCTGAATATCGATCCCAAAACGGTGGCCAAATATTACTACATGGCTGAAGAGGAGTACAGCGCATATCGCCGTCAGCGGTTATTCCGGGATAAGGTTTTTGGGGAGTACGAACAGGAGATCCTGGATGTGTATGCCAGCAATGACTATCAAAGGCTTAACATGGCCGCGGTCTATGATTATCTGGAAGAGAGATACGGTAAACTTCCCGGGAATGAGCAGACGCTGCGGAACTTCATCGGCTACCTAAAGGAGTCCAATAAACTCTCCTTGAATGAAGACCGGCGAGTTTACAAGAGCGTCCCGGAACTTCCCCTGGGGAGGCAGATGCAGCTTGATTTTGGTCAGGTCCGGTGCCGGAGCGGGCTGAAGCTGTACATCTTTGCCGCCCTTCTTTCGGCCAGCCGATACAAGTATGTTGTTTTTCAAGGTCGGCCTTTCAAAACTGGTGATGTGATCCGGCATCTTTTGAACTGCTTTGATTATTTTGGAGGCGTCCCCTGGGAGCTGGTGATTGACCAGGACAAGTTGATGGTGGTAAGTGAAAACGCCGGTGATATTATCTATACCCGTGATTTCACCGCGTTCATCCAGGAGCAGGAACTCAGGATGTATGTGTGCCGGAAAGCGGATCCCCAGACCAAAGGGAAGATCGAGAACCTGGTGAAATATGTAAAACACAATTTCTTCAACACCCGGGACTTTGGAAGCACCGGGAAAGCGAATGCCCGTGTTTCAGCGTGGCTTACAAGACGGGCCAACGGGAAAATATCGCAGGCGACAAAGCGGATCCCGGCGGTGGTCATAGAGCAGGAAAGAGAGCACCTTCGGCCCCTTAAAAACTCCCTGTTCCGGAAAGACTCTCTTCTGGGAAGAGAGGAACGAACGGCCAATGAGAAAGCCTGCATATCGGTCAATGCCTGCTGGTATCAGTTGCCTTCAAGATACAGAAACAAAACCGTGGATATCTATGTCACCCGGGAAAACCTGTTAGTGTTCGATCTGGTTACGGGAGAGGAGATCGTCACCTACGAGCTTTCTCTCATTCCCGGGAAAACGGTGTCGAATCGCACCTACAGCCGGGAAAAGGAGAAGACCGTTCAGGAGCTGAAAGAGCACGTCGTGGGTATGTTTAATCCTCAGAGCTGGAAAGGCTTTGCGGAACGTAACTTCAAAACCTTCCCCCGCTATGTAAGGGACCAGTGTATCCTGGCCAAGAAGTATTTTGGGAATAACGGTATTGAAACCGCGGTATTAAAGCGGGCCCTGGAATACTGTCTTTCAAATGACACCCTGAGCTTTGCGGATCTGAACGACACCTATCGATACTTTAAACAGTGTCATGAGATTCCTTCCGTGAAGAACAAGCCGCTGTCGCTGGGATCTGTTCTGCCCCATGAACCCTTACAGATTAGGGAAAGGAATCTGGCGGAATACCACCAGTTTGTCGATCAGGCAGAGGGGGGGTCTTCATAAAGACGCACCAACAGACCTTGACCTATCTCAAAACCTTGAACTTGAGGGGCATCAGCGAGCATCTGGATGAAATCATACATGATGCGGAAATCAAGAAAGATTCCTACATGACCTTTCTGAATACCCTGTTGAATACGGAAATCGAGTATCGTATAAAGCGCCGGGTGGAGCGCAACATGAAGGGAGCTCATTTCCCGGTGATCAAAACCATCCAAAACTTCAACTTTGGGCGGGTTAAGGGTATCGGAAAGTCCGAAGCGGTCAATCTGCTGGACTTCCACTTCGTGGATAATAAGGAGAACCTGTTGTTCTTTGGACCCCCGGGGGTGGGAAAAACTCACCTGGCCATCGCCTTTGGAATGGCAGCGGTACAGAAAGGTTATAAGGTCTGTTTTGAGCGTGTCACCAACCTCATGAAACTGCTCAAAACCTCCGAGATCCAGAAAACCGCCGCCTACCGCATAAAAAGAATCATGAAAGCGGATCTCATCATCATCGATGAAATCGGCTACACCCCCATTGAGAGAAGGGAAGCTAATCTGTTTTTCAATCTGATCAGTGAAACCTATGAACAAACCTCACTAATCATCACTTCGAACAAAAGCTTTGAGTCCTGGGCAGAAATGATGGGTGACAGCATTATGACTACAGCACTGCTTGACCGTCTATTACATCACGCCCGAATCTTCACCCTGGATGGAGAATCCTTCAGATTAACCCAATTAAAAAAGGAGGCCTGATCATTCCCGAGGCTCTGAAAAATGTGATTTCTGTTTACCGAACCTATGGGAATTCCAATTACCGAAGACATGGGAAACATCCTTACCGAACCCATGGGAAAAACCCTTGTCATTTACAGAACATCAACTAATAAGCGTGGATCAAGGAGGAAAAACACTCCACTTTGCTAATGGAACTACGGCACACTTTGATTTATTGGCCTACGTTCCCACCCATGTAGCTCCCCAGGTCGTAAAAGACGCAAAACTTACGGGAGAGTCGGGTTGGGTATTTGTTAACCGTAATACACTGGAGACGAAATTTCCAGAGGTGTACGCCATTGGTGACATAACGGGAATCCCCTTGGCGCTTGGCAAACCGCTCCCCAAGGCGGGAGTATTTGCTCACTATCAGGCGGAAGTCGTTGCTAACAATATTGCCGTGGATATCACCGGTAATGGCCGGAAAAAGCAGTTTAATGGTGACGGAGAATGCTTCATCGAATTAGGCGATGGAAAAGCGGGATTCGCCCGGGGAAATTTTTACGCTGAACCCCTTCCGGATGTAAAAATGTATAAACCCGGTCGCCATTGGCATGCTGGGAAAGTCCTTTTTGAGAAGGACTGGCTCCGGAGATGGTTTTAAACAACTCTGTTCAATTACGACCAGCAACAAGTTGTTAATATGAACGTTGACATACGACTTGCTCTGATAATCAATCTACTCAATTAAGATGCGGTAATATGGATATAGTCAAATGATTACATTTATTTTAAACCACTCACCTTACGGTAACGAAAAGTCTTATAATGCCCTCCGATTAGCATTAGCGATTGTTAAGAAAAAAGAACGGGTACGGATTTTCATGATGGATGACGGCATTCTGTGTGCTTTAAAAGACCAAAAGACACCAATGGGTTATTACAACATCGGACGAATGATTAAGAGTTTGGTGAAACGAGGACATGCCGTGCATACGTGAGGCAGCTGTTGTGATGCCCGGGGGGTGTCTCAGGAAATGATGATTGACGGAGTTGTGAACAGTGACTTGGATACAATTGCTGAGTGGACACTTGTAAGCGATAAAGTACTAACTTTTTAATCGCGGCGTTGGAATGTCTAATCATCTTAGTTCATAATTTTTAAAGCATTACTCTGGGCAAAATCAGATCCCACCTAGGGCACACTTTTTTCCAAAGATTATCGACAACCCATCGTTCTTTTAAGCCAGAGGTCGCGGGTTCAAGTCTCGTCGGTCCCGCTCTTTGTGAACCCCTTTTCTCGTCGTGATAATGGGGTTTTTTGTTTGCACCCCTTCCTTGTAAAACATTTAGTCAAATTTAGCCAAATATAGCCCCATTCTGGAAATTTATTCTGGAAATTCCTACGTTAGATTCCAGAAATAACAACTCATTTAGGTAGGGAATTAGTGACAGAGTGCTACGCCTGATTCCCTTTAAACCGATATGATACCATTTTCTATAATGAACAGCTAGGGGGACATTATAGTTTCTTTTACTTTTTTGTGATACATAAGCATTAATATTTCAGTTATGCTTGAAAGCCCATCACCCCGGTTTTTCTGTCAAACGTGCTTAATTCTTCAATTTTACAGTATTTCACCAAATCTTTCTGATTAAGTTTCTGAAAAGATCCTGTTCGAGATGCTGCTTCCGTTGCGGCGTTTTTAACAATGATGCTTATCTGCCCACCGGTTAGGGTATAGGTTTTTGCAAGTGATGTTACTTCAATATTCTGCGATCCGGGAATTGTTTCAGGAAGGTGCAATTTCCAAAGAGCAGATCTTTCTTTTACTCCAGGAAAAGGGAATTCTAATTTCAAATGGAATCTTCGGCTAAAGGCCAAATCAAGATTATCTCTAAGATTTGTTGTTGCAATCATGACTCCTTTTAGACGTTCAAAAGCTTCTAAAAAAAGGTTTTGCATGGTATTGTACATCACATCGACAGATGTATTCATTGTGCCAACACGCTTGCTCAAGAATTGATCGGCTTCATTTAATAATAAAACCGGAGGATTATCCGTTCTGCGGACAATTCTTTCAAAAACAGAAAACATTCTTCGGACGTTTTTCTCACTTTCTCCCACCCACTTTGATTGGATTCTGGAGATGTCGGTAATCAATAACTTTTTTCCGAGAGCGTGAGCGATAGTCCCGGCTGCAAACGTTTTTCCCGTACCCGGTGAACCGTAAAAAAGCATTAACAAACCTGGTTCTAATTTTTTATTTATTTTATCTG
>JBHHUS010000080.1:0-4848 GCA_046861615.1 Fidelibacterota bacterium | reverse complement strand
TATTGATCTAGATGAGATTTTTAAAAAATATAATTTAAGTTTAGTTGATTAAAATGTTAGTCAACAACACTGCCGGGCTTGTCTGTTGGGGAGTATTTTACAATCTTCAAATAAGTCCAGTCCCATGAAAGATAATTTCATTCTCACTCCTTATTTTCTGGACAAACCACTGCCCGGATTAGTGACTATTGCCGGTCCCGACTGGCAAGTAAACAAGACCAGATTGCCAAATGCCCCCGAACAGTTACGCATGGCGGCATTGTACGAACCATTGGCACGAGATGTTTCAGCGGCGATCCAATCAGGTAACCGGCCGGTGAGTATAGCCGGGGACTGCTGTGCTGCCATGGGTGTGGCTGCCGGACTGCAGCGGGCCGGAGTTGATCCGATCCTGATCTGGTTCGATGCCCATGGTGATTTCAACACCCGGGAAACCTCCCCCAGCGGTTTTTTAGGTGGTATGCCCCTGGCGATGCTGGTGGGTCGGGGGGAACAGACAATCCCGGAGGCGATTGGTCTAAAATCTTTGTCAGAAAAACAGGTCTTTATCACCGATGCCCGCGATCTTGACCCCGGTGAAAAGCGGGGCTTGGAGGAATCCAATATTACCCGATTGGCAACAGTGAGTGACTTAATTGACTATCCATTACCTCCATTGCCCATCCATCTGCATTTAGATGTGGATGTTATTAATCCGACGGTGGCTCCGTCGGTGGATTATCCGGCGCCGGGCGGCCCTGATGAATCACAAATGGAATCCGTCTTCCGGTTTCTCGCCGGTACTGGTCGAATTGCCGCTGTCTCGGTCTCCACTTGGAACCCGGAACTGGACAAACAGGGCAAAACTGCGGAAGTGTGCCTGAATCTGTTGCAAACGATATTGTCCGGGTAACTTTCAGCCCATTTCCAGCGATCAACTGATTTGAGACCATACAGCTTGTTAATTCAGTTATAGGATTATTTAATGGATTTATGAACTCGGTAAAGTTGATTGTTATCCACTTTGTTTTCGGTGTCGGCTGAGTTAGTTTTTCCAATCAGCGTTTGGCCGGAAAGACAGAAATTTGTTTTAAACGTTATTTGATTGAGGAGAAATAAATGGAGCATGAACATTGGCAATGTCCCAAATGTGAAAACCGGGAATTTGAAACCGGTCAATTTGCTGCCACCGGCGGCGGCTTAACCAAATTCTTCAACATTCAGAATAAAAAGTTTACCACCGTAACCTGTACCCGTTGCCAGTACACCGAAATTTATAAAACCGGTACCAGCACATTGGGTAACGTGTTAGACTTCTTTGGGAATTAATCCTGGTGGATTAAAATTTATGTTGACCCACCAAACTGCAATTTTTTAGCGTTGTTTTCTGCAGCATCAAGCAGGCGTCGATATGGACAAGATGGTCAGTTTTGAAATAGAACCATTGATCATTAAACCTTTAACCCCGGACCGCTGGGATGATTTTGAGGCTTTATTTGGTTCCCAGGGGGCTTACGGTGGTTGCTGGTGTATGTGGTGGCGACTGACCCGGCGTGAATTTGAACAGGGCCAGGGAGCCGATAATCGTCAGGCCATGCAGCAAATTGTTAGTTCCGGGCAAATTCCCGGTTTAATCGCCTATCAAGGGGATGAACCCTGTGGGTGGGTTTCCATCGCCCCCCGGGAACAATTTGGCAGTTTGGAGCGCTCCCGTGTTCTGAAACGGGTTGATGAAGAACCGGTCTGGTCACTGGTGTGTTTTTATATCCCTAGACAATTCCGAGGACAAAATTTCACGGAAAAATTAATCCGTGGCGCTATTCTATATGTGAAATCAAAAAGCGGTAAAATTATCGAGGCTTATCCTGTTTCCAGTCAAAAAGCTAACCTGGCACCGGTTTCAAGTTATATGGGAGTAGCCAGAGTATTCGAAAAAACTGGATTTAAGGAAATGAGCCGACCATCAAAGAGTAAAATTATTATGCGCTATTACATTGACGGATGAAACACTACAGGAATTCACTCAGGTCCTGCCAATGCTATTTAATTGGGCTAAAACGGAGAAAGATTCTACCCGGCAGCCATCATTCCCGGGAGCCGATTCCAATATTCTGTTGATACGGCCGAAAAATTATTAAGTCTTGTTTGTGAATAGCAGGCCAGTAAAGAATGAGTAATTGGTATCGACCGGATTTTTATGGATACCTGGCTCATCATTGTTGGAAGCAGGACAATAAAACAGGGAAAAATCAACCGGACGGTTGATGACAACTGAATTGAAATTGATTCTTTTTATTGTTGCTTCGGCTGGCATTGTCCGGGTATCGCGATCCAGTCTGCGCCACTACCGCTCCCATGGCTTTCCCCGCTTCTTCGCCTGGGAAGGGATCCTGGGATTGTTTTTTTTGAATGTGAACGCATGGTTCCAAAAACCTTTCAGCTTTCCACAGTTGTGTTCCTGGATATTTTTAACGCTGTCGTTACTCCTGGTTCTATTGGGAGCCCGCCAGTTAGTGAAACAAGGGCAGCAGGACCGGAGTCGAACTGATACTGTTCTCATGGATTTCGAAAAAACGACCACATTGGTTACCGTGGGGATTTACCGGTATATTCGTCATCCACTGTATGGTTCGTTGCTTTTTTTGGTCTGGGGAATATTCCTGAAACAAATAACCGGGATTGGACTGTTGCTGACCGTGCTTGTTACCGTCATGCTTATCCTGACTGCCCGGCGCGAAGAAGTGGAGAATATTGATTATTTCGGAGCCGCCTATTCTGCTTATATGAATGAGACGAAAATGTTTGTTCCCTATTTATTTTAACAGTCGGGAATTCTGCGTGGAGACTATAAGCGCTGATCAAAATAATGAAAGTGGATTGATTACGAATTAATCCGCTTTCTTGCGAATTCCCAATTCCTTGATTTTCCGTGACAGGTTTGGTTGCCGGATGCCCAGGGCTTCCGCCGCCTGGCTGATTTTCCAGTTGAAACGTTCCAACTGACGGGTTAAATAATATTTTTCAAAGGCCTGCCGTGCTGCTTTGTAGTTCCGGGTTGTTAAAAATGGCAGTTGATCGTCAGCGTCGGCTGACCTTAAATAAGGAAGCAGATCACCGGATTTAATTACTGAGTCTGTGACTAAGATGGTTAATCGTTCCATCAGGTTTTTTAGCTCCCGCACATTACCGGGAAAATTGTAGTGCTCCAATAATTCCAGCGCCTCAGGGTCCATACTTTTGGGCGACTGTTTCAACTCCCGGGCATATAGTGTCAGAAAATGATTCACTAACAACGGAATATCACCCTGGCGTTCCCGCAGTGGGGGAATCGTAATTGGAATGACATTCAGGCGGTAATAAAGATCCTCCCGGAAACTGCTCTCCTGGAACATGGCCTCCAGATTGCGGTGGGTGGCGGCCAGGATGCGAACATCGATCTTCAGGGTTTGATTGCTCCCCAAGCGTTCAAAGGTGCCCTCCTGCATCACCCGTAAGATTTTAGCCTGGGCGGAAAGGCTCATATCCCCGATCTCATCCAGGAATATTGTACCACCATCAGCCTGCTCCAGTTTACCCGGTTTCGACTTATCCGCTCCGGTGAAAGCCCCCTTTTCGTACCCGAATAATTCACTTTCCACTAATTCGCTGGGTAAAGCGGCGGAGTTAAAGGTTACGAAAGGACCTGTTTTCCGGTTACTTTGATCATGAAGGGCGTAGGCCACTAATTCTTTGCCCGTGCCACTTTCACCCCGGATCAGGACCTTTGATTCGGTGGGTGCCACCTTTGCCACCATGTCCCTGATATCTTGAATGACCGACGACTGCCCGATGAGGGTGTAATGGGTGGTTTGCTGGTCTTCTTTGGCTCGAATCCGGTTCAATAACCGATGACGCTCGGAGACATTCCGGGCAGCGGTGAGAATTTTTGCCATGGAGAGCGGTTTCTCCAGAAAATCGTAAGCGCCCAGTTTAACTGCCTTTACGGCCGTTTCAATATCACTGTGGCCTGAAATCATTAATACATCCAGGTCCGGGTAGTTTTCTTTTAGATTCTCAAAAGTCTGGATTCCGTCCATTCCCGGGAGTTTTACGTCCAGAATCACCAATTGGAACTCCTGCTCCGCAATTCGCTCCAGAGCTTGTTCACCGCTTTCCGCCAGCACAATCCCGTAACCCTCATCATGGAGAATATCCCGTAGCGTTAACCGGATATTGCGCTCATCATCGACAATTAGAATATTCATCTGTTTTCACCTTCCTGATCACGGTCCAACGGAAAATACAGACTGAACCGGGTCCCTGCCCCCTTGGAGCTGGATACCTTAATACTACCGCCATGGCCTTCTACAATCCGCTTGACCACGGATAACCCCAGTCCGGTTCCTTTTACCCGCTTGGTAAAGTAGGGATTGAATATTTTTTGCTGATCAGCCTCTGGAATACCGGCCCCGTTATCCGCTACCTTCACCTGAATCTCCCGCTCCAGTCGCCGGGTAGAAATCTGAATCACCGGGGTTTCTTCAGCGGATTGGATGGCATTCTGGATCAAATTAGTAAACACTTGTTTCAGTTGGGCTTTATCGCCACGAAAACTAAGCTCATCCTCCTGAAAATGGAGTTTGATTTCAGCCTGGTCCTCATAGGGTTCCACAATCTCAGTCAGTTGATCGTTCAGGTCGTAATCCACAGGTTGTGCCAGAGGGAGTTTGGCAAACTGCGAAAATTCGGTGGCAAATTGCTGTAAACGGTTGATTTCTTCCTGGATAACCACCACGGCATTTTTAAAAACCGCGTCCAGATCGGTCGATTTTTGGAAATATTTCCGTTCCAATCGTTCCAGGGAAAGGCGCATGGGTGTGAGCGGATTCT
>JBHHUS010000033.1:0-20158 GCA_046861615.1 Fidelibacterota bacterium | reverse complement strand
TGAAATAATTCCGCCACCGTTCCCGCCGTGGCACCGCTGCCCAGTCCCAGGACCAGACCGGTTTCCCGTCGGGGTGTCACCAGGGACGATAAGGTACCCACCACATATTCCGGGCTGGAATTCAGGTCAATGCTGGTGTACCCGTTGATGAAAAAATACTCCCGACCGTTCAGTCGGTTCACCGCAAAGGTTTCATCATATTTCCGGAAAAATTCTCCCTCTTCAAATCCACTCAACTGGGTAAAAAGATTCTCCTGGGAAGTAAACGCCTGGTAATCCAGGTAGAGGAGATACTCCTTCCAGCGCCGTTCCTTCATGAAAAAACCGCTCACCAGCAATAGTCCCGCCAGGATCAGTTTTCGCCGATCCACCTCCGGACTGCTCCCAATCGCCCCCACCAGTAATAAAGCGATTAACAGCAGGATACTGCCGTATTCCAGCCGGGCGTGGATGAAGAAAATCATGACCAAATACCCGGCGGTATTGGCCAGGCTGGAAACGAACAGGAGGTAACCCGATTCCCGGGCCACGTCCGATTCCTTTTGCATTAACGCCGGGATGGCGGCACCGAAACAAATGGCACTGCCTCCCATGATTAACAACAGGATGAACAATTTCCAGGCAACGATCGCCGAACCGGTGAAATGGGGGTAAAACGTCGCCATCAGGTACAGGAGCTGGGGAAAGACGAAAATCAGGCTCAGAATCAGTATCAGGTTGACGATTAAAAAGGTCAGAAAACGGACCTTAAAATAGTGGGTGATGAGTGTGCCAACGGCAATTCCCAGCAACACCATCCCCAGCACCATGGCAAAGGTTTCGTGAAAGGGTCCGAAGAGAAACTCCGCCAGTTTCAGCATGGTGAGTTGAAACACGGCGCTGGCAAAACTGAGCAGAATCAGAGGCAGTATCGTATGAAATGAATAGGAAACCTTTTTATGAGGACGAAGACGACTCTGGATCCCTTTCCGGCGCAGGAATAAAATCAGACCGATACTCAGGTTGATTCCGGCAATCACCACCAATCCACTGCGAATCCCCACCGCCCGAATCAGGACAAACTCGATCAATAGCGCCGTGAGGGCGGCGCCGAAATTGTACACCATGTAACTGAGGGTAAACACTCGCCCTTTTACTAACGGTTGCAGGTAAGCGGAAAATAACGGCAGACTGACCCCCACCAGGAAAGCCGGTGTCAGCAGGAGCAGGCAGGCCACTACCACATCGCTGGTGAGTGTGCCCAGAGGGAACATCTGATAAAGGAGCAGGTCCAGTTTTGGCGCCAGGATGGCGAAAAACAGGGCGTACAGACCCACACCCGTTTCCACCGCCCAGAGGTAAGGCTTTAAATAGTGGGCAAAGCGGGTTCCCAGTCCGATTCCAAGCAGGAAGGTCACCAGAATGGAGGCATTCACCGCAAAGTGGTCTCCGATGACGTTCCCCAGGATTCGGGCGTAGAGAACTTCATAGGCAATCCCGCAAAAGCCGGAAAGGAAGAGGGTCAGGGCGATGACCGGGAGATCTGTCTGGAATGGAGTACGACGCATGAATTCAGGGGTGAATTACCGTTCCTAAATTGGGATGAAAACGAACCCCAATACAAGCGGGAAGAAGAGGGTTTGGAATCAACCTTCGGTTAAACTATATCTATTGAATAGAAACAGGAATTACAGGAGCATCAATGAACAGGTATTGCGGTTCCAGGCCCATGTAAGCGTACAGTTGGGGCGGGACCCCGATGTCAGCCAGGTAAAGCTCGCCCACAAAGGGTTGAGTATCCGGTTTCAGCAGACCCGTTTTCGGCAATGCCAGGGTAAGGGTGGCATCAGCGTTTACGGCGTGACCCTCAACAACACCGGTGGTGGCATTCAAACCCGAGGGTACGTCCAGAGCGAGAATTGCTGCTTTGGTGGAGGGCAGTTTCTTAACCAACTGAGCCGGAAAGTCCCGCAGGGGACCGGTCAAACCGTAACCCACAAGGGCGTCAATAATCAGGTCAGCCGATTGAAACAGGTCAGGTGTTAATCCCGGTTCGTCAATTTCTCGTTGAACCGGGAGGTGGCTCAGGCTTTCCCACTGCTGTAAAGGAATGGGCTTCAGCCGGTTTTCCTCCCCTGCTAGCAAGACGGTTACGGGCAAGCCCCGGTTGGATAAGTGGCGGGCAGCGACCATTCCCCCGCCACCGTTATTCCCCGTACCACAGAGAGCCACCACCTGGGGCAGCGGTGTTTTGGCAGACTTTAAGAACCGCTCCCAGGCCAGGTCGGCTAAATGACGCCCGGCCATTTCCATCATCTGGGGCAGGGTGATGCCGTACTTCGTAACCATCAACTCATCCACCGTACGCATTTCGTCGGCAGTGAGGGCCGGGATCGTCAGGTTACTCATTCAAGAATCGTACCCAGGGCGGCAATGAGCTGTTTGGAATTATGAAAGCCCGGTTGCTGATACACCCTTTTCCCATTTGAATTAAAGATCAGGATCGTTGGCAGGGAGTAAATGCCGTATTTCTGTGCCAGGGCTCTGCCCGGAGTGGTCTCAACATTGATTTTCACCGGCAGGAATGCCCCCAACGCTTTCTGCACTTCCTGATCTGTAAACACTTCCTTGTCCATTTTATTGCAATAGTGACACCAGTCTGCATGGAATTTAACCACAACACCCTTTCCCTGTTCCTGTGCCGCCGATATGGCTTCATCCAGCGTAAGATTTGTGAAGGGACTCTTATTGCCCCCCAGCAGGAACGAAAGTCCCAGAATTACCGTGAGAATAAACGTACGCTTCATAGGTCTAATCCTTTCAAAATTATTACCCTGGAGCTTACACCGATTCACCCCCTGGAAATTGTCCGGTTAAAGACATTCCCTGGACTTTTAAAACTGGCTGATGTCCCGTCCAAAGATCCAGCTCAGGATCCAGTCCACCATCACTCTGATTTTATTCCGCAGGCGCACCAGGCGGGTCAAATAGACAGAGCGCCAGAACACCCACGCCAGATGACCGGACCCTTTCACGTGTCCCGTATCCACCAGCGCCTGATCATTACCAATATAGGCCAGCATCCCCATGGAACGGAACCGGAACGGTTTTTCTTTGGCTCGCTGCCGCCATTGCCGGGCCAGGTACCTGCCTTGCTGCTGGGCCACCTGGGCGGTTGCCGGCAGGGGACGGTTTTCCACCAGAGCACAATCCCCCAACGAAAACACATTTTCCAGTCCTTTTACAGCCAGGAATTCGTCCACCAGGATCTGACCTAGCTCTGATTTTGGTACTTTCAATCGTTCCACCAGGGGTTGAGGCGTATTCCCCGTGGCCCACACCAGAAGCCCGTAATTCAGTTCCCGTCCGGAAGATAGGTGAATACAGGATTCGTCCACCTTCACCACCGGGCTGCCCGTAATAATTTCGATATGCTGACGCTGGAAGAGATTGCGGGCGGCCTGGCGTAATTTATGATCGAATACATTAAGAATCTCTTGCCCTGCTTCGACCAATGAAATTTGAATAAACGATTTCAATTGGGGGTAAAACCGGCAGACATCTCCCCGGATAAAATCGTTTAACTCCGCTGCAAATTCAATCCCCGTGGGACCACCGCCACAGATAACAAAGTGCAGCCGCTGTCTGATTTCCGGTTCCGGAATTCCCGGCAGGCTGGCAAATTCAAAGTTGGAGATCACCCGCTTCCGGATCTGACGAGCATCATTCAGCTCCTTTAGAAAATGACCGTACCTCCGGACACCGGGGATATCGAAGGTATTGGTTCGGGCGCCCACCCCAATCACAAGTAAATCATACTTTAAGGTACCTTCCCGACCATCCTCCAGAGAGTAACGAACCTGTTGCTGGTAGAGATCCACACTCCTGGCTTCCGCCTGAATGTATTTAAGTGTGGGATTCAGGTTACGAATCGGCTCGATGATACTCCTGAATTCAATCGTCCCAATCGTAGTACTGGGCAATAAAGGGGTAAACAAAAAATGATTCCGCGGACTGATGACTGTAACGTCAAACAGCCGGAAATCCAGATTCCGTAACAGACTGTAGGAACCAAAACCGGAGCCAAGAATAATTAACTTCTTTTTCATAATTTTATTTCAGCGGATTCTACTATTTAAGCTTAAATAACAATGGAGGGCTGTCTCTTCACAGACAACATCGAAAATCGTTCTGCCGGGAAAATTACGATTGGTTTAATAAAGTGTTTCGCCTGTTCTTCCGGCGGCGGAAATCAATTGTGTCCACTGCCCGGACGGCATATTCCTGAGCAGTGTACACCTGTTTCATTACCGGTTCATCTTCACGTTTCACCATGTCTCCCACCGCAAATAAATTAGGTACTGAAGTTTCACCTTTGTGATTTATCCATACATGCCGCTTTTCCTCTGGCATTTCCGGGTCCATTAACCGTGCACCGACCTGGCTAGCCAAATCGTTGTACACCCGATGCAACCCCAGGGCCACCAAGGCAAATTTTACCGCCACTGGTTCATGACGCCGAAACTGGAATCCCTGTAACTGTTTAACCCCCTCGCTCATCAGACCGATAACCGGTTCCCGGATGACTTCAATACCATAGTGTTTCAGAAATCGTTCCTGTTCAGATGAAAACTGTGGGGATACTCCATTAGTAACAATGACGACCTCGTTTTCATAACGCTCATAGAGCATCATCCCCAGTTCAGCCGCCATCGGTTTGGAGCCAACAACCGCCACCCGATCGTATTGGGTCAGGTGACCTTCACAACGAATGCAATATAGAAACTGCTCCCGGTTGGCAAAAGGATAAATCCATTTCGGCGTTTCCTGAAATTCACCCTGGCGGTTCATGCCCCCGACATGAGGTTGTTCGTCCATGACACCGGTGGCTAAAACTACTGCCGCACCGGAGTAAGATTCCGCTCCCACTATTAATTGATAGCTACCATTTTCTTCGACCAGTTGCTGTGCTACCCCTTCAACTGTGGTTACATTGGGAAAATCGGCTTTCAACCGCTGAATGGTATTGCGAATAATCGCCCGGTTATTAATATGAAAATGCTCTTTTTCAATCAGCTCAGCAGCCTGAGTCTGTTTATATTTCAACAGCGTTTTTACTACCTGCGCTTTCACTACATTTTCATGGAATCCCACGATATTATCCAGGTTTTTCACCCACTGAGAGCGACTGCGTTTCCGGCTCTGTTTATCCCCCAGTACCCAGAGAGCAGTCATATTATTCTGAGCCGCCCGCAAAGCTGCGGCCGAACCACCAATTCCACCTCCCACTATTATGACATCAAACATTATTGAACCTCTGATTATCGATTAAAAAATTTAAGCGCAACCAATCTCAATCTGCCGGTTAAAAAGATTGGGCCGAAGCTGATTTCACAACCTGATGGTACCGCTCCGGAATATCGTTCCCCAAAAAACTTCCTGGTTCAACAGGAGGAAATATTTCGTTGTAACGTCGCACTTCACTGGAACTAACACGACGGTAAATGTAGGATCGATCCAGATCTTGAAGACCTTCCAACCCCGCTGCTGCCAGAAGTTCTATCAGGCTGTGGACAGTATCGTAGTGATATCGGGCCACCCGCGGAGCCTTTTCCTCCACTGCCAACCCTGCAACCAGCTCCGGATTCTGGGTGGTAATGCCGGTGGGACAAATATTTCGATTGCACTCCAAGGCCTGAATACAACCCAAAGCTAGCATCATTCCCCGGGCGCTGTTGCCTATATCTGCTCCCAAAGCCATATTTTTCAGGAGATGAAAACCGCTAAGAATCTTTCCGCTGGCAATTACTCTGATCTCCTCTTTCAGCCCGAAACCCCGTAAACAATCCACAGCAAAAGCCAATCCGTCCCTCAGGGGCATTCCGACTGAATTGGCATATTCCATCGGTGCGGCCCCGGTGCCCCCTTCCCCACCATCCACGGTAATAAAATCCGGTTTAATTCCTGTTTTAACAATCGCCTTGCAGATCGCCACAAATTCAGCTTTACGTCCAATACACAGCTTAAAGCCGATTGGTTTGCCACCGGAAAGCTCCCGCAAATGGGCCACGAATTCCAATAAACCGATTGGTGTATTGAAGGCGGAATGAGTCGGTGATGACAATACTGTATTGTAGGGTTTTACTCCCCGGATACGAGCAATTTCTGGCGTATTTTTTGGGCCGGGCAAAATACCACCATGACCCGGTTTGGCACCCTGGGACAACTTAATCTCAATCATTTTCACAGCTTCCTGAAGGGCATTTTTTTCAAAGGCAGTGGAAGAAAACTGTCCCTCCTGATTTCGACAACCGAAATAGCCGGTACCAATTTGCCAGATAATGTCACCACCCCCCTCCAGATGGTAGGGACTCAAGCCGCCTTCACCCGTATTGTGGGCAAAGTTACCCTGATGGGCACCCTTGTTCAGTGCCAGGATCGCATTTTTACTCAGGGCCCCGAAACTCATGGCTGAAATATTCAATACACTGGCGGAATAAGGCTGCTGACACTGACCAGAGCCTACCAGAATCCTGAGGTCAGGATTACAGCGCTTATAGTTGATTGCTTTCAGCGAATGGGCCATCCATTCATAACCGATGCGATAGACATCCACCTGGGTTCCAAATGGGGCGGTATCCAGATCCCCCTTAGCCCGCTGGTAAACCAGGGAGCGAAAAATACGATTGATGGGACGACCATCCACATCCGACTCCACAAAATACTGGTACACTTTAGGTCGTAGCGATTCCATGATGTACCGTCCCCAACCCAGAAGCGGGAAATTGCGCTTGATCGTGTGCTCTTTCTGCACCATATCATGAATCCCCAACGCGATCAACGGTCCTACCACTATTAAACTCCACAGTATGGGAGGCCAGATCAGGGTTACACCTCCCATGGCCAGGAGGGTAATAATAGAAATAATAATAAACTTTTTACGCATAGGATTTACCTTCGGTTGCTTGGTTATGTTGCGGATTGAATTTAATTCCAGTTAAGGGGAAGGATTAAAATAATTCCAGAATTTTAAAACCGGGTAAAAAATATATCGAAAGGATCAACCTATCAGCCTGGAGCTGCCCCTAAAAGGGGCAGTCTCAAACCGTGATCAAAAAGTATTAAGGTTTGGAATCAGCAGCAGGCTGAAGTTGAACAGAATCAGTAGGCTAAAAAGACTTCCTCATTTACCTGTTTCGGGTCGCCCAGATAGGTAAACTGGTAATTATTCAGGTATGTTTTGGCCACCCGTTGGATATCGGCTGCCCTTACCGCCTGAATTTTTTCCAGGAACCGATCTGCTTCCCGAATCCCTTTCCCTAACAATTCATAGCTGGCTAACAGGGACCGCTGGGCCGCCACTGTTTCTTCAGTGAGATAGTAACGGGTCAGAAACATCATCCTTAAATCGTGCAATTCCTTATCGGTAAGCGGCTGATCTTTGAGACGATCCACTTCGGCAAACATGACTTTAATGGCCGTATCCGGCTGGGTGGTAGTCACATAAAGATAACTGGTGCTGTTCCGGCCGGACTCATAACCAGCACTGGGAGCATAGGACAAATTCCGTTTTGTCCGGACTTCTTCCCACACCCGGGTCTGGAGCTTCCTGGCAGCCAGGAGGAAAGGATAATAATCGTCCGAAAGCATGGAAGGAGCGTTAGTTTGGCCAATCAGATAATTGGTCGGTATGGGCATGTTGCTTTCCACAATGCGCATTCCGGGACTGGCCTTTTCCCAGGATTCCGGCAGTGAAAAGGTGGATTTATTACCCCGCGGTAGATTAGAAGCTAATTCTCGCACCTGTTTCAGAATCTCCTGTTTATCCACGGGGCCCACAATCACCAGCAACGCCCGGGATTTGGTAAATTGCTCCTGATGGTAACGGAGCAAATCCTCCCGGGTAAAGTGGCTGACACTGTTTATAGTACCGTTTGGTGATTGTTCATAAGGATGGCCCTCATAGTAGAATTCCCGGGCCAGTTTTTTCAGATAACTATCGGGATTGTCAACTTCCGCTTTGATATCTGTCAAAATGGAGGTTCGGGCCAGTTCCACTTCACTGGAATCCAATAACGGCTGCAGAATTACATCCTGGTAAATTTTCCAGGAGGAATCAAATTTATCCGCCAGACAACGCAAACTGAGGACGGAATAATCCCGGGAGGCATAGCCACTGATTTCTGAGCCCATGCCCTCCAGTAGTTGTTGGAGGGTTTGCTTATCATAAGTCTCGGTCCCCTTAGGGGCTACCATTAACAGTAATTGTTCAATACCAGCCTGGGCTCCTGGAGTAGCTGCCACGCCCCCCCGGAGATAGAAACCGGCGGAAACCACATCCGTTTCGGGGATCTCTTTAATAATGACTTCCAGTCCATTGACTTTATACATATGAGCGGAGGCGGATTGTTGCTGTTCACAACCGGTAAGGATGATAACTGCTAAAATAGTAAGCTTAAATAATTTCCTGATCATGGCAGCAACTCCTTTTCCTTAATGTTCAACGCATCGAAGTCCTTCTCCGATAGAATCACTCCCATTACAAATGGTTTATCCAGCAAATATCGGTTCACATATTGATTAATGTCCTCCCGTGTGATTTTACGCAAATTGGGAATATACTGCTGATAGTAGTCTAGACCGGTGACGGCCCACCAGAAAGAAACCGTGTGGACGTAGCTGGAGGGTTTTTCACGACCGTAGATTTCCTGAACTTCCAACTTAGTCTTGGAAGTTTCTAGTTGTTCATCGCTGTAATACTCCGGGTCAGTCAATTTTTTTAATTCCGTCCACAAAGCCTCCCGGGCCTGCAATACCTTATCCGGAGTTGTCACTACCGCGGCGGTAATCGGTCCCGTGTGATTGAGCGTATAGTAACTGAGGGAAGCGCTGAGAGCAATTCCCGAATCAACTAAATTTTTCTGAAACTGGGAATTCTTTTGAGCCAGAATATAGGATAAGACATCGGCAGCAAAAGTGCTTTCAACATCCTCTCCTGCTTTTGGACCGTGCCAGGCTAGTTGAACTATCGCAACATTCACCGGTTTTTTTACCACTACAACGGAGGATTCCTTTAAGGGTGGTTGTTCAGGGATCGGATATTCATCCTGGGGATCAATACCCCGGGGCCAATCACCTAAATAGCGCTCCGCCAGCTCAAAGCCCTGCTCCGGTGTTACGTCACCGGCAATTAACAGGGCGGAATTATTGGGAATGTAGTAGCGATCCTTTAGAGTCTGCATTTTCTCCCTGGTGGCAGTGAGAATTATTTCCCGGTTACCGATTACATTTTTCCGGCTCCAGTATTTATACCACAACTTCTGCCCTACTTCTTTAAACAGGTAAAAATAAGGGTTGGATTCATTGCGATCATACTCCCCGATAACCACCGGTCGCTCCCGCTCCAGTTCATCCTGGAGGAAAAGCGGAAAGCGGATGGCATTTTTCATGAATTCCATTCCGGCTTCAATACTATCCACCGGCAGGGTAAAGAAATAATTTACCCGCTCTTCCTGGGTGGTCCCATTCCAGGACATTCCCAGTTCGCGCGTCCGTTCCAGATATGTTTCCTGGCTTGGGATTTTTTCATTGGCCTTGAAAAACATATGCTCATATAAATGAGCCAGGCCATCGTATTCCGGTGTTTCTACAAAACTGCCATTCTTGACGGCGATTTCAATCGTCACCAGGGGAACAATATGATTCTCAATCACAATCACTTCAAGGCCATTCGCCAAAACCTTGGAATGAATTTGACTGGCGCCGGAAACCGGAATCAGAAAACTGAGAAACAGGGCCGGAAAAATGATTCTACTAAATCTGGCTTTCATTGAGTACCTCCAAAATTCGCTTAAAATTACGATAGCGTTTTTAGAGCCACAAGGGCATTACCGGAAAACAGCCCGAAAATTCAGGAAATTCCGGCCCTTCAATTCAGCACCTAACAGCCGGTTGCTCTGGTCATACACTCATCGTTCCACGGGGCCTACCAGCCCGGTGGATCCGGTGAAATTAAGACACAGAATATTTCAAAATGGTTGTCAGAGCGAAGTAAATTTTAACCATAGAGACGCATCAGATCGTTATAACCGCCAATGGGCTGACCATCAACAATGATCTGCGGAACGGACATTCCTTTCCCAATCTTTTGCAATTGCTTCCGACTGATATCTTGCTCCTCAATATCAATTTCTTCAAAATCCCAGTTATTCTGTTTAAAGAACTGTTTGGCCGCCTTGCAGTAGGGGCACCAGCTGGTGGTGTATATTTTGATGTCTTTCATGTGTACACTCCTTTAATCGTATGTTTTAATTCTGTTTTAAAAATATTTCAATCGTTTCCACGGGGACATGATCCCCGATATGCCTGCCGTAAAAGGCGGTTTGTATGATTCCGGCGGGATCAATCAGAAAATCCGCTGGAACCAGGGCTTTTTTACCATCTGTTTTACCCGGCCGGAAACCCCTAACCAGGGAGCCCAAAAACGGACCGGCCGCTAAGACATATTTAAACCAGGAGGATTCAACACCATACTGGTTGTACAATGCCCGCTCCGGATCCGGAATCAAGGGGAAAGGTGGTTCCTGACGACCTACATACTGGCGAATGCGCTCCTCCGGAGATTCAAAAACAGCCAGAATTGCCAGTCCCATTTCCCGCCATTTTGTTACCCTCTTAGATAAGCGGTGTACCCGTTGGTTACACAGAGGACAGGAAGCATAGCGATAAAAGGACAGCAACAGCTTCTGCCCTCGATAGCGGTTCAGTGAATGCAATTCATCGTAAATGTCCCGGACCTTAAAATCAGGGGCAGCTTGTCCTACTTTTAACCGCATTTCATTCCCTCCAGATTTTCTTTTTCCGGTTGCATTTAATCAGCCTCTGCGCCCTGGACAGCCGTCTGATTCCCATGGGCAGGGGGAGATTTACGTCTCCAACCGTGAAATTTTTCCAGCCATTTCAGCGCAGTAGCCGGAGCGTGTTTTTTCTTCCAGACTCCAGCCGCCAGCTTATTGGCTTCGCCGAAAGTAGGATAAGAATGAATCAAACCCAGAATTTTATTCAAACCAATTCCGTGTTTCATCGCCATGACGAATTCGGTCAACATATCCCCGGCGTGGGCAGCCACCATTGTCACCCCCAGAATTTTATCTTTTCCCGGGGGAACCAGAATTCTGATAAACCCCTGATTCTCCCCATCGGTGATGGCGCGATCCAACTCCGCTAAATCATAAGTAATCACCTCATGGGAGATTCCCTGTTCCCGGGCTTCGGTTTCATTCAGGCCAACCCGGGCCACTTCCGGGTCGGTGAAGGTGGTCCAGGGCAGGACCCGGTAATCCACCTTGAATTTTTTCAATGGACTGAATAAACTGTTGACACTGGCATACCAGGCCTGGTGACCGGCGGCATGAGTAAATTGATAGGGGCCGGTAACATCACCCACAGCATAGATATTGGGATAGTTGGTGCGTAAGAACGCATCTACTTCAATCGTACCGTTGGGACGAATTTCCACGCCCAATTTTTCCAGACCAAAACCGTTAACATTAGCTTTCCGTCCCAGAGCTATGAGGATTTCATCACCGTTAATCTTGATTTTTTCGCCTTCACAATCGCAAGTTACAGTCTTTTGGCCTTCCTGATTTTCAAATGCCTCCACCATGTGCCCGGTGAGTACTGTAATACCTTCCTTTTCAAACTGGTTTTTAACCAACGCACTAACTTCCGGATCTTCCTTCAGCAGCAGCCGGTTCATGCCCTCCAGGAGTGTAACCCGGGAACCGAAACGGGCGAAAGCCTGTGCCAGTTCACAGCCGATGGGTCCACCGCCCACTACCACTAAATGGGGCGGTAATTTCCGCAGGTTCCAAATCGTATCGCTGGTGAGTGGTTGCACAGATTCCAGACCAGGAACAGGCGGTACCAGGGGACCGGCTCCGGTGGCTACGACAATATTCCGGGTAGTCAAAACCTGGCCCTGGATTTCCACCCGGTAAGGATCCAAAATCTTGGCTTCACCAGTGTACACCTCCACTCCCAGGGAACGATATCGTTCCTCTGAATCATGAGGTTCAATTGTTTTAATTACAATCTGTACCCGTTCCATGACCTGAGCAAAATCAAAGTTTACCTGTGTTGATTCGAATCCCCATTCTTTGGCCCGGGTAGCGTAATGGAGCATTTTCGCTGACCGAATGAAAGCTTTGCTGGGGACACAACCGGTATTCAGGCAATCACCCCCCATTTTATTCTTCTCCAGGAGCGCGACCCGTGCTTTCACCGCAGAGGCAATGTAAGCCACTACCAGTCCACCGGAACCGGCACCAAGAACGATCACATTATAATCACAGTGCTGCGGTTTTTTAAATTTTTTCCGATTTCGTCTATTTTTTAACATGTTAACCACTTTCTTGGATAGAATAGGGAACACACCCAACAGGGCAAAGGAGATCAATATACCGGGTGATAGAATTCCGGAAAGAGATTCCAGTCGACTGAGCTGGGTTCCGGCGTTGATTAATACAATTGTTCCCGGAAGCATCCCCAGTTGGCTGACCCAGGCATAAGTAAACATTTTCAGGTACGTTTTGGCAAAGGCGGCATTGATAAAAAAGAAGGGAAAAGCCGGGCTCAGGCGCAACATCAGCAAATACAAGGCGCCGTCCCGTTCCACACCGCGGTTGATGACTTCCAGCTTATTTTTATAGCGTTCCTGAATAGTGTTACGGAAGAGGTAACGGCAGTTAAAAAACGCCAATGTCGCTCCCAGGGTACTGGCCACGGAGACGACAATCACTCCCAGGATGAAGCCGAAAATGGTACCGCCGGCCAGAGTCATAATGGTGGCTCCCGGAAGGGAGAGCATAGCCATCAAAATATAGACTGTGGAGAAAATCAGAATCGTAAGTAAACGATGTTGAATGTAGAAGACCCTGAATTCTACCTGGCGATCCTTTAAAAATTCCAAATTGAAAACAGCATTTAAATCGAAAGTAAAATAGGCGGCAATAAACAGGATCAGTGCCAGAAAAATGAACCTTTTTTTGTAATTGAATTTCATGATGATGTCAACCGGATATTAACCGGATCAGCCCTTGAAATTACAGTGATTAGTGACCAGTGGTTGTCCGGAAATAGACAAACCGGTGCTAGGTAGTCGGTTCTAAATTCAGGTAATGTTCCAGTAATTTTGTCAGCCTTGAAAGGCGCAGTGGTTTGGATAAATATTCCGTACAGCCCGCTTCCAGACAATTATCCCGGTCAGTGACAAAGGCGTGAGCGGTGGTTACGATTACTGGCAGATTAACCCACTTATCGGATTCCCTCAGGGCACAGGTCAAATCAAGTCCGTCTTCCTTTCCCTCCAGGGAAAGATCCAATATAATTAAGTCAACCCGCTCTTTTTCCAGGCAGGCCCAGGCCTCCCGAACTGAAACAGCAAATTTAAGGGCGTACTTTGACCCAATCGCATGTTGCAACAACAACTGAGAACTCTGATCATCTTCCACCACCAGAATTACTTTTTTCGAGATTGATTCAGGCAACGGTATGATCCGGTAAATCCGGTTTTGGACATGTTACTGTAAAGGTGGTTTCAACGCCAGGTGTACTTTCTACTGCAATTGAAAAATGATTCAGATCACAATAACGTTTAACCAGGGCCAGTCCTAACCCAATTCCCTGGTATTGCTTCGTGTAGCCTGAGCTTTCTTGCGAAAAAATGTCATAAATATGATCCAGATAGTCCGGTGCCATTCCAATACCGGTATCATTAATAATCAAAATATAATGGCGTTCTTCTTCCTTCAGCGTGACCTTGATTCCTCCTTTACCAGTATATTTGACTGCATTATCCAGTAAATTTGAAATTGTCTGCGTTACACTATACTCATCTGCAAATACAGGTGCCGATTTTACCGCTGTTTCAAAATTTAGATTCAATCCTTTTTCCTCAGCCTGAAACCTAAACTCCTTTATTAATCTTTCACAGATTTCCAGAATATCTAACACGGAACGGTGTAACTCAAACGTACCAGCTTCGATTTGAGATACATCTAGGATTTCATGAACCGTCTGCATCAATCGTTTTCCGCTATTCCGAATGGTGTCAAAAAAGACGCGCATTTCCGGAGGCACCAATTCCTTTGTATTCTGTTCCAGTAACTCCGTAAAACCGATAATCGAATTCAAAGGAGTGCGGATTTCATGGGACATATTTGCCAGGAAAAGGGTTTTCACCTGATCGGCCTTTTCGGCCTGCTCCTTGGCCCTGATCAATTCCTGTTCCTTTTTTTTCAATTCTGTGATGTCAGTAGCATAAAGATGAACTAATTGTAAGTCAGGTAGAAGATAGGAGGACCAAAGAAATGTGCGTTGTCCCAATGTTATGGCATTGGCCGGTACAGGTTCATTATTTTTCAAAGCCGTTAGTACTGAATTTTTAAAATCGGGAGAGAGAATCACATCCAAGTTATTATCGGTACTATCAGAATATTGTTTAATTAATTCTTTTCCAGCAGGATTAATATAAAGGATGTTACCTTCTCCATCTAACTCCAGCACAGGTTCAGGATTCCCTTCTGGGAATTTGGCAACCCTATCGATTTCATCTTGCCCTTGTGACCTTATTTGCTCTTTAATTTTACCAGCAAAGGTGGTAACAATAAAAGGAACTAGAAAGGGTGGAATAATCTTTGAGAGAAAAAGAAGAATATGGATCTGATAAGCGTGCTGTAAACTTTCCCAATAGCTATAGTCATCAAACAAATTTTGAGCTAGAGCATTCAAACCGATAATACTTAAACCTACCACAAAAGAAGCAAGGAAAGGTCGGCCAATGATTCGCTCAATTGTTACCCAGAGTTTTAATTTTATTTTTTGCCTCATATTAACCTGGGATCACTGATGCATTCCACCAGAAATGGTTTCTCACTGTTCAGGCCTGCCTTCAGAGTAGTTTCCAGTTCAGCGGAAGTGTTCACGCGGCGGCCATCACCTCCGCACAGTTTAGCATATTCGGCAAAATTGGGATTAGTAAGGTTGGTCTGCCAGGCTTCCAATTCCCCGGCCCGGAATTCCTTGGTAATTTTTCCTAATTCACTGTTATTCAGCAGCAGCAGGGTGATATCCATACCGTATTTCACAGCTGTATTGAATTCCGCCAGGTACTGGCCGAAACCACCGTCCCCGGCCACAGCAATCACCTTCCGACCGGTCATGGCTGCCCAGACTCCCATGGCTGCCGGGAAGGCAAACCCAATCGAGCCCAGATAACCGGACATTAAAACAGTTTGTTGCCGGCATTCAAAATAGCGGCCGAAAGAGTAGGTATTATTCCCCACATCCACACAAATAATGGCGTTCTCCGGAGCCAGCCGGCTGAGTACATCGAAAATCACCGCTGAATTCAGACCCCGGGAGGACTGGTCTTTACGGCGTCGGGCTTTTTCTGCCCGCCAGTGTTTCCAGCGGTGAGCAATTTCACTGCGAATCTCCGGACGACCCGGTTTTCCCGCTCGCGTCGCTTTTAGAAAATGCTGTATCGTTACGCCCACATCCCCCCAGAGAGGTACATCCACAGGACGAAATTTCCCTAACGTCATGCGGTCCCGATCCACCTGAATGGCCGGCACATAATCGGCAATACCGGTATGGACGGAAAAGGAAGCTCCAAATACAATCAGCAGGTCGGCGGTGCCCATCATAACACTGGCTACGGGTATTCCACTGCGGCCCAACACACCACAGGCCAGTGGATGATCATCGGGGATCAATCCCTTGGCTTTAAAAGTTGTAACCACGGGCACTTCCAGGTGTTGTGCCAATGCTTGAATTTCGCGCTTAAAGGATAAGGCTCCTTTTCCAGCAATAATACACAGTCGTTTTGCTTGGTCGATCATTTTAACCGCCTGGTTCAATTCCCGGCGGGGCGGCGTAATCTCCGTCGTGGAAACCCGCCCTAACCGGGGGGTTGCCGCTGGGGGATCAAGAGCTGGAAGCTGTTGAATTTCATCTGGTAAAATCAATGCTGTTGGACCGTGCTCAATTAAAGCATGTTTAATAGCCAGAGCCATGAGATCAGAAGCATTTTTTGCCCCCAACACGGTCTGTTGCCAGCGGGTCACTGGTGCCAGGGCGGAATGGAGGTCCACCTCCTGGAAAGTGCCGGGACCCATAATCTGGGTATTGACCTGGCCGGTGAGAGCCAGAAGGGGAACATTGTCCACATAGGCATCCCATAGACCGGTAATCAGATTGGTAGCGCCCGGCCCGGCGATGGCAAAACAAGCCGCCGGTTTGCCAGTTAACTTGGCATAGGCTGAAGCAGCAAAGGCCGCCGCTCCTTCATGGCGAATACCGTAATAGTGTAATTTCCCCATTTTTTCAGCCTGGTGCATGGCATCGGCAAAACCCAGGTTGGAATGACCAACCATCCCAAACACAACTTCTACGCCCCAATCGGTCATTACCATAACCATCTGGTTGGATACGGTTTTGTGTACCGGAGATTCAGTGAGGCCTACATAAATACCATCGGCTTTTATTTCCACCGGATAGGACTCCACCCGGTCTTCAAAACCCTCTGGAGGGGCTCCGGTCAGGGGATCGTATTCATAGGCGTGCCAGGGACAGATAACCCAGCCGTTTTCAATCTGACCTTCACCCAGGGGTCCGCCCTGGTGGGGGCACTTATTACTCAGAGCGCCGATTTTACCACCGTGATTAGTCAGGCAAAGTTGACGTTTCCCCGCAAGTACTGTTTTGACACGTTCCTCCGGCAGGCTGCCGGTCTCAGCTACCTTTACCCATTTTGGTTTAGTTTTCGCTTCCATTTCAAATTCTGTTACTGTTTAGTAATTTCCAGATAATCCAGCCAGGCCCTAGCGACGGAACCGGTATCATCCGTATCACTCATGATTGCCAGACTGGCCATCCGGGGCGGTTTTTCGCCAAACGCACGTTGATAATCATTTAAGATATTCACTGTTTCCTCCACCCATTCCCCTGTCCGGGAAACTCCTTTTTCAACCAGAATCATTTCTTCCCGCCTGGTGTAAGGGCTGGGTAAAATATCTTCCCTGAACTCCTGATTAGCCCAGATATAAACCAAACTGCTGTGGGGCGGAGATTCTCTATACAGCAATTTAAGTGAATTAAAGAGCGTAGATTCCAAAATACCGGACTCATTTTCATCATACTGGAACAAAACATATATCCGCAGAGGGTAATCATCACCTGTTTTTGCTTTAGCGTTTCCCCCGGGGATCACATGCTCAATTTTCCAGCGCCAGCGTAAAACAGGATATTTAAAAACGTTGAATTTTTTCTTCAGTACCAGCGCCGAAGCGGAATGATCAGCCACTGCTTTAAGATACGAACCCTGATTCGGCTTCGTTACAATTGTATAGTTGGAATGATCAGGTATGTTCGAATAAAATAGCGCCTCCCAGTGAGCGATTCCGGTAAAATCCTCCCGATAAAAAACCTGTCCATCGAGCGATGAATAAATTATTATCATCAATAAAACCACGACCTTGAAAAGGTATTTTCTCATATTCCCGGAACAATTATCACCGGGCTGTCGGGATTAATGATTGAATTAAAATAACTCTTGGGAAGGGAGCTGCAACTGGTAAGAATCAGGCTCCCGAATAAGGTTAATTTCAGAACAGCGGGCATTCTTTAGATCTATTTATTCAGTTCAAAAAGAAATGGGGAAGCTGTACGAAACAGCTTCCCCATCTTCTGCTACACCTGGACTGCAAGATTAGGCGTTGGCCTGATTGGCCCCATTGCCTTTAACCACAAAGAACAGGGAGACGGCCAATACCAGGGTCTGGAATTCCATTCCGCCCATGTGATTGGTCCCTTCGCCCCAGCCGCTGGTAAAGCTCCAGCCATTCTGCCAGTGCATCATTGAAATTGCCCCCAGCATCACCGCTGAAAAGAGCAATCCGGCGACGCGGGTTGCCCAGTCCGGACCGAAGCCACCCCACAAAATTAATAATCCGCCGACCACCTCCATCATGGCCAGTAGGTACACCATTATTACGGGCATACCCATCATATTAGCCATTCCCTGAGCCATGGGAAATTTTACAAACCCGTGGAACAGGAATGTCCCGGCCAGGCTCAACCGGACCAGCCAGTGCCCGTAACCAGAGTATTTATTTAATGTATCCATGATACCTCCTTTTTATTAAGTAGCTGTCTGAAAAGAATTCACGACAATCTTATTTTCAAGCTTTTGAACTTTTTCATCAAACCGGGGGGGATCAAATCCACCCAAATACCATAGGGAACCATTCACCCAGAGAGCCGGGGTGACAAAACACTGGGAATATTCAGGAATAGCGTCCCCGTGATCCAGATTGAAAATCTGCAATTTCACTTTTGGGTGGGAAGGCTGATAATGCTCCAGAAAACCCTGGACCTTATCACAAATTGGACAGGAATCCCGCACAATCAATTGAACTAAAATCGTGTTTTCAGTTGTTAATTTTGATTTCATCATACCGGAGTTTAGAAATGGTCGCGTAAAAAAATTGTCAACCATGCGACAGTTCAGGCGGCCTTCAGCCAATCTGGTTCCAGGACTTTTAGATATCGACGGGAATATTTTATTTTTCCTTCATCCACCAGATCATTTAAAACGCCGTTGACCGTCTGGCGGGCAGTGGCGGTCAGTTCAGCAATCTCCTGGTGGGTTAAAAACGGCCGGACGATCACCCCATCCACCAGCTTTTTACCAAAGGTGGTTACATAACGTTTTAAAAAAGCCAGAATTCGCTCTCGGGCATTTTTAAAGACCAGATCTTCCACATGGGCTTCGATTCGCCGCAAACGCCAGCCGATGAATTTGGTTACGCTCCGATTCAACTGGGGCGATTGGCGCATGAGGTCCGTGAACATTTCCTTGCTGATGGTACAAATCACCGCATCTTCGGCAACTTCGGCAATGTTCCCGTGAGTATCCTGTCCCAACAAGGCACTTTCACCGAAAATTTCACCGGGACCCAGCAGGTTCAGGGTGGTGGATCGACCATCTTCTGAAATACGGGAAATTTTAATTTTCCCCTCTTTCAGGAAATAGATTGTATCACTGGCTTCTTCGGGAAAATAAATGATCTCCTTTTTACCGGAATGTTTCATCCGGCTATTATCGTTCAGCTTCATCATGGATTTTTCATCCATCCCCTTAAACAGGTTAAATCCCTGCAAATACCATAATTTTGTTTTCTCAGCCATTATCCAGGTCCTATCCTTTCAGCAGTTTAAAAAAATTATTCACAACTACTTCCTTGACCGCTTTCAGATCATAAGGGTCAATTTTTTTAGCTTCAAACACCTCCTGTTCAATCAGAAACATTAACAGGGAAAAATGAAACAGGCGAACCTGAACAGGGGTATTGAAATCCTGACAGAAACCCCAGTGTCGTTTTCCGAATTCAATCCTGTTTTCCATTGTAGCCCAGAAGCCTCCCATTATTTTAGAATATTTCTCAAAGGAAAAAACCTGTTTTTCCATACTGATCTGTAACAGCAGACGCAGGTAAGCCCGGCGGGAGGCGTTACAGGTGATCATACTATCCAGGTAAGTGTGTATGAAGGCTTTAAATTCCGCCGGCGTATGGATTTCCTCCGGTTTTTTCAGGGGGTGATTTATAGCCAGGTACCGGCGGCGGATACCCTCAATAATTTCATCTTTAGAAGAAAAATACTTATACATGGCTCCTTCCGTAATGCCGGCCCGGGCTGCAATTTCTGCCGTCCGGATAGCAGCCAGCGGTTTTTCCCCAACTAGTTCCAGGGTGCTGTCCAGAATCTGCTCTATCCGTTCACTTCGTTTCATGCGTTCAGTAGCCATGGTCAAATCCTTCAGTTAATATAGCAAGTACTCACTATATTATGAAAGGGAATTATTGCTGCTGTTCGTCGGTAAACTGGTACCAGATTACTTTAAAGTGCTCAGTTTTTCTGACCTGTTATCGGGGCGGATTGCCGGTGTAAAATTCAGAGCGGCGGAATTGATGCAATACCGTAGTCCCGTAGGTTGGGGACCGTCAGGAAACACATGCCCCAGATGGGAACCGCACCGGGCACAAAGGAGCTCGGTCCGGGTCATGAACAGGGAATTGTCCTCCCGCTCAATGATTTTACTTTTGTCCACCACATC
>JBHHUS010000079.1:0-4914 GCA_046861615.1 Fidelibacterota bacterium | reverse complement strand
TTTTACTGCTCTCTCGGCGTGAACCCAGGCTAATACAGGTGATCAGGTCAACAAACTTTCAAATGTCCTTTGATAAGGTTCTTCGATCTCCTTCTGGTAGTTGACCCGGAATTCATTAAACACCTGGTGCGCCAGAGCAAGATTGTTCTTTTTTGTTAGTGCCAAAACCTGGTAGCGGAGACCTTCATCATTCAGGGTATTCCACTGGAGAACACGTTGCCCGAGGTTGTATAAACTATCCCACTGAGAATTCAGGATATATTTGTCGGCACAGTGTCCGGCCAGAGCGAGAATCTTTTCCTGAGTACTGTGCCGGATGGGATCCAGCCAGTCCTCTCCCAATCCCGGTAACAGGGTTCCTTCACCATACAGGTCCAGGATCTGTTCAGCGTCACATACTTCAGCGTTATCCCTAATTGGCTGATAAAAAAGCAAATGGTAATAGTCCGCCGAGAGGGTCTCCCCCGGGGCAATGAAAATACGGCCGTTTTTTCTTTCTATTAGACCCGCGTGTTTCCCCAACACCGAGCGGATTCTGCTCAGGGCCACTGAACGGCTGTTTAAAGCGCTATCCCGGTTAACCTCTGGCCAGAAAGTCAGCGTAATCTCAGAAAGCGTAATCCCGTGACTATTTTTTAACAGTATGTACAGAAACAGGGAACGAGCCTTTTTGGAACCCCAGGCACGGTTCGGAATTTCTTCCCCATCCACCCATAGACAAAATTCATCGAAAACTTTAATTGTTACACCATTAGCGAGGATCGGTAATAACGTTTTTTTCGATGGTTCAGCCACTGGTTGCAGTAGTGGAGGCCTTGTTTCTATTGTTTTACCCACGCCCCCCTGGGAACTACTCTTTTTTCCCCTGACTTTCAGCATGAATAAAGTTCCGCCAATCAACAGGATCAAAAGAATAGTAACAGCGAGGGCCCCGAACCGTGATTCGGGTGGTTGAATGAAAGCAGCAGCTAAGAACTCAGAACGTGAATAGACTGGCAGCGATAAGGTGTAAACGGATAATTCTACCGAACCTTTTTCTTTCAGGGGTTTGATCAGCATTAAGGCCAGTTCACCGGTTCTTTCCAGATAAAAGATATTAAAAGCCCCTTTCAGGATATTGTCGGTTACCAGTCCGGTGCCCACCGCCCTAAAATCCGGTTGATCCAGGCCGGAGACAAACAGCCTGATCGTATCCGCTAATTCCGGGTTCTGAGAATAAGCATAGAATAATTCATTCCTCCGGGGGATTATTTCTGTTGTGACCATCCGGACATTGGCGGCCCAATCGCCTGCATCCCACTGCTTTTCTAAGGTCAATGAATCCAAGTTGAACAACCATAAGTCATTCAACCAATGGAATAGACGTTGTTGTTCACCGCTCTTATTCCCGTGACCACCAAAGATGAATACCTCCCCGGGCTGATTCCCCGCAGTTACCCGGACCGGTTGCCGGGGATAAAAATAATCGTCATCCAGCATGGTAACCGGTAAAACATTCCAGGTTTCAGTGACCGGATCGTAGCGTTGAATCCGGTTCTTCATTTTAAAATAACCATAACCGCCGATCCGATAAAGACTCCCGTTCCGGGGATCAAGATAATTCCCGCCACCGTGATACTGTTCACTGGTGGTCAGAGAATCTTTCACCAACCACTTCAGGCTTTTCCCGTCCCATTCAGCCACCGGTCCATCTCCGCCACCGTGGAGTGCTTTTAAACTGCCATCAGTGAGATTCTGAACAACCTCAAAGCGGGGTGGCAGGGACTGATTCAGAGGGACTAAAGTATCCTGCCAACTTTCACAATTTATTTTCAACAGACTGTCTCTCCGCCAGATCAGCAGCGAGTTGGAAAATTTATGGTAGATGGGATACTGAAAATCAGTACCAACAGTTGAATAAACTTTCTGCCACTGAAAATGGCTGTTGATCAGCCAGGAACCACCGGAAACATCAGCGGACTCATGCTTCAATTCCTCATGGGCCAAAAATCCTTTGGTTTCATTCAACGGCCAGGCTCGGAGCAATTGATTTCCCTCGCCTGTCAGGCGGATATCCCGGATGGCCATGTTAGGGGTATCTCCTCCAAGGGGAACGCCGCCGAATACCAGGCGTAAATCGAGGACAGAAGGATAATCAACCGTATTCAACCGCCCCTGCTGATCGTCAATCGATAAGGTAGCTTCATTATTCCGCAGATCAAAATTCAATTCAGCGCGGTGCCAGTTATTTCGGCGTAATTCGGTGTTGGGAATCCCAATTCTGATCTTGCCCCGGTGTTCCTCAACCATCAATTCAAAATAACTGGTGTCCGGATTTTGATAATCTACAAAACTGACCACAAAGCTGCTTTGCTGATTGTTATAGCCGTTCACCAAATACCCAAAGGGATGGGCCTTCCAAATGTAAAAATCAAAGGTCAGTGTAAATTGACCCTCAACTGGGATCGTTTTGATCGGCGTCAGATTTAACTGGGTAAGGAATTCTGCATCATAATCACTATAAAATATTAATCCCCCGGTTGCAGTACTCTCAGCATTAACAAAATTTAATGCCAGAGCTAATACGAGTATTCTTGCAGAAAAGATCGTGCTACGCCTTTAGTTGGTTCAATTTACGGGAACAAAAGTGTAATTACACCTGTCTTTCAATAGCAACAGAATTCCCCGTGGTGTTGAAGCGGTTAATATATTTTAACACCATTCAAATCATCTGTAATTGGAGCGCCTATTAATCGAACGTTTATTCCACCTCAATGCGGAATAAAATATAATCGGAAAAGGTTAATAAAACACTGGTGCCGTCCTGATAACGGTAAATCCAAAGCTGGTTTTTCTGATCTTCTCCCTGAATGGTTTTTTCTGACGGTGCTCCCATGATTTCCTGTACCTGGGGGATGGTCATACCCACTTCCACCGGCTGGGGTTTTTCCTTTAGTTGCTTCCGTTCCTGGTCCATTTTGGTTTTGATCCGCTGTTGGAGTAAATATTCATTTTGCTGAGCCAGTTTTTCTTTCAACGCAGCCAGTAGTTTACTGTTCTGTTTGCCTAATCCGCCTGTTAAACGCTGGGCTTCCTCCAGGGCGTAGACAATAAACCGAATCGAATTAATGTCCTTCACCGAATCAGCCGCCGCTAGCAAATCCCCGGCAATTTGATAACGGTAAGCATCCACTTCAAAGACCAATGTCGAATCCTTGGCCACCGCCTGATTAAACAGGTTCAGCGCTTTGGAATAAAATCCGTGCTCCAGAGCTTTTTTTCCCGCCAGCATTAAATACGTAGTTTCAATCCGCAGCAGGTGTGGCTCTATTTCCGGATACCAACCGGTAATCTCTTTTACTTTCTTAACCGCTGTTTCACCCTGTCCCTGATTCAATAAATTTTCTGCCTCCTCCAACTGTCGATAGGCGATTTCCTTCAAACGTTCATCCAGCACCGGTTTCAGGGTTGAATCTGCCAGAGAGCGGGCCCGCAGGTAGCGCTCCAACGCTTTTTTGATTAGACCCCGTTCATCAAAACTCATCCCTTCTTCCACCAGCTGGTAAGGAATTTTCTGCTCACTTTTGCGAATAAGTTTCTCCGCCCGCCGCCGGTTCGCATGACGGGGATAGGTGTTCACAAAGGTTTCCAGTTTGCGTTTGGCGTTGATGAAATCCTTCCGGTAATAATATTCTTTCCCCACATCTCCATCTGTCTTTCGCCCGCCAAAAAACACCGATGCTGTGGCAAAAACACCCAGATTATTCAGCGTAAAACCGGAAATCGGGGTCAGATCACCAGGATCCTTAATATGTTTTATGACCGTATGGGTGTACTTCAAGTCCAGACCCACGGTAAAACGATTTGTTTGACCAGTGTCAAGAATAATGCGGCCTCCTAAGGCAAAAGACTGGGAGGGACCGGTGCCGCGGGGAGCCGATTGCCCACCGTAAAAACGGGAAGCGGCCCAACCGTAGGTGTAGCGGAAATTGAGGTACCAGGTTTCGAACCACTGGAGCATGAGGGATTGACTCCAACTCACTTCCAGCAGTTTCCCGGAGAACTTGACACCGGTGGAATAAGTACTGTTCACACCGTTCCAACTGGAGGGTATTTCAGTGGGCAGGAAGAGCGAAGCATAACGCAAATTGAGGCCCGTGTGCATATCCAGCCAACTGGTCCCCAGCAGGTAGTAAGCCAGATTCGTTTTCATTAAATCCAGGTCCAGTTGATGCCCCAGGCGGGAAGTGAAGCTGCCGCCATCGAAGGAATCCACCGAGCCATTTTCATACTGCATCCAGTTACTGGGCATTTTCAACCACATAAATCCCCGACCACCGTTATAACCAAACCCATAACGCAGTTCAACGGGGATAAATTTTACCGGATCATGAAACTCCCGGCGACGGAAAATTCGATCCAGGTAATAGCCTCTTTCGTACTCCACTTTCCGGACTTTCTTGGGCTTGAACATCCGGAACAGGGCGGAACGGGAGCTGTCCGGTTCCGTCTGGGGGCCACCCCAGAGCAACCCGCTTAAGACTAGCACACTGATTAAAATGGAAAGTTTCCCTCTCACAGCCGTTCAAAATAGCTGAATTACACCACTTGGGGCAAGGATGTTAGCCGGAAGCCAATTTATATCCTTCGGAATCAAAGCAAACACTCTCCATCCCAACCGGAAACCACCGAAAAGAACGGTTCAACCGGAATCTCAACAACGCTAACTTTCCCAAGTATTATGACCGCCTGGAACAATTCTTCCGGGTTTTATTTCAACCGGTAATGAACAGAATCAAAACCACCATCGTCCTGACCGGGTTACTGACCGGATTATGCTCAGCCCAGCTTTTTACCATCGCCCGGATTCACTACAGCGGCGGCGGGGATTGGTACGGCGACCCCAGCAGTTTACCCAATCTACTGAGCTTTATT
>JBHHUS010000005.1:0-52221 GCA_046861615.1 Fidelibacterota bacterium | reverse complement strand
GAATTTGACTTTCTCTTATGGCCGTGCCCTCCAGGCCCCGGCCTTAAAAGCCTGGCAGGGGCAAAAGGAAAATGTGGAGCAGGCGCAACAGGCCTTCCTGAAACGAGCCCGGCTGAACAGCGCCGCTACTAAGGGAGCTTACTCTTTGGAAATGGAATAAGTCAGGACTCTATTTCAGGGCGATTTTAAGTCCGATAATATGAATTCCGTTCCATTGATCGGCGCTTAAAGAAGTTTGATATAAGTAATAAATAGCCGGTTTAATTACCGCAAAACGTTTGCTTTCAATTCCAACGTAGAAACGATTTCGGTTGAATTCCTGCTCGGTCAAGTCATAAAAGATTTCATCTGCCAGGTAGGGAACCAACCGGTAACCGGAAAACGTTCGCCCGGATTTAATCGTTAGCAGGTCCCGGTTACGAACCGATTTTTTCGTTTCCTTAATCCGGTATTCAAAGCGGGAGCGGGCAGAAGTTAACAGCCCGGCGATTTTTTTAGAGCTGCTGATATTGATGTGCGGTCGATACTCCGGTTTCCATTTATTGGCGTGTTTTTCGAATACCTGCCGGTAGTTCAGACTCAGCTTTATTTTCTGACCCCGGAGAAAAGCGACACCCAAATCACCATGCATGTAATACAAGGACCCTTCCTGATGACGAAAATCCTGCTCTATAGTAAACGTGGATCCGGAGACCAGGGAACGGGAAACTTTATAGACGTGCCAGGTTTCGTCTATTTGACCAAGAAGGGGGGTAATCGCAACTATAGCTGATAGAATTATTTTATTCATGGATTTTAACCGGAGCAAAATTATACCGGTTCCCGGATTCCGGTGATTGTTTTGGCGATGTTTGCCAGATAGACGTTTATCTGTTTCAATAGATCCATGAGTTCCATGTGAATTTCATGGGTTTGAATGGATTCCGGTTTGTCACGCTGAACCCGTTCAAAATGCGACAAACGGTATTCAGATTCGAGCGCCCGGTACTTAATATCTTTCTTCATGACTTTCTGTGCCAGTTCGAAACTCAGTTCTGAAAAGGCTGCCGATAAACGACTGATCTGTTTCATGACCTTGGTGTGATAGACCTCAATTTCAGTCCGGCCTTCATCGGAAAAGGAAGCTTTTAACGTCTGTTTTTTCTGGATCAGGGGGGCCATATTTTTATCAAGAATATCGCCGATACTTTCAATATCCTTAACAATTGACATCATTGCATATACCTGTCCGGCCTGTTCGTCATCCAGTTCCTGACGGCTGATCTGAATGAGATAATGAGTTACTTTTTCTTCCAGGAAGTCGATTTTTCCCTCCCGCATATGCAGACCTTCCAGGAGGGACATTTGCGGATATTTAATATCCCGGTCTGAATTCCCGTCAATAAATGGAAGTATGGCTCCTTTCAACATTCGGTTTAATATTTTAACCATCGTGGATATTTCGGCATGCGCCAGATTGATCGCAATGGCTGGCTGGGCGATTTGCTTGTAGTCCAGATGCAGTACCACCGGTTTCAGCCCTTTCACTTCCGGTTCATCGGGGAAATAGCGGTTCAGTGTTTTAGCAAAATAGGTAGTAAAGGGCAAAAACAGAATTGCCAGGCTGATATTGAAAATGGTGTGTGCATTGGCAATTTGTCGGGGAGTCTCCGCCGCCAGTTTTTCCATCCCGGTTAAATCATAGCTCGGGGAGATCAGTTTTACAAATGCAGTAAAATGAGGAATCCAGAAGATGAATAGTAAGACACCGCCGATTTTGAACAGGACATGTGCCATCGCCACCCGCTTCGCCTCCCGGGTGGTTCCGATACTTGCCAGTCCGGCGGTAATGCAGGTCCCGACATTAGCGCCAAAGATAAGCGGAATTCCGGCACCCAGGGTCAATAACCCCTGTTGAGAAAGCACAATTACAATTCCGATAAACGCAGCGCTGCTTTGAATTAGAGCGGTAAAAATAGTGGCCAGTAAAATACCGTAGAAGGGGTTTTCCAATCCTTTTAGTGCATCCAGGAAGGGTCCATAGGAACGCAGTGGTTCCATGGTATCGGACATCAGTTTCATACCGTAAAACAAAATGCCGAATCCTAGAATTGCTTCTCCGAGGGATTGGGTGGATCCTTTTTTTGATAAAATTGTCATTCCGAAGCCGATGCTGATCATTAAAAGCGCATAATCCGTCACTTTAAAAGCGATTAATTGAGTAGTGACGGTTGTACCGATATCGGCTCCCAGGATGACACCCAGGGACTGGCCAAATGACAGCAGTTGCGCCTGCACAAAACTGACCAGCATTACAGTGGTGGCACTACTGCTTTGAATGATCATCGTTACCAGAGCGCCGGCAGTCATACCAATGAATCGGTTTCTGGTAATCATAGCGAGAATCCGCCGCATGCGGTTTCCAGCAGCTTTCTTCATTCCATGGCTGAGTTTATTCATTCCATAAAGGAACAGCGAAAGACCTCCCAACAGACCCATTACCAGCACGCTCCAGTGTATACTAGAATCGACTTGACCAGCCGTGAGAACAGTGCCAGAAGTCATCAGGAAAAATAGCAGGGAAATTTTTCTCATTGATCTAACCACGATAACTGGAATGGATGCTGATACAAATAGGCGTTGTAAAACCGTTTGTCTCCGGTAACTTCCTTCCCGATCCAGGGGGGATGCTCGAAGATTTCATCTTCAGTCTCCAGTTCAATTTCCGCCAATAACAATCCCTGATTAGCTCCCCGAAATTCGTCCACGTCCCACATATGTCCACCGTAAGGAATTTTGTAGCGAATTTTTTCAATCGGTGGATGTGGTGTGGAATCTTTTAACAGCTCTTGAGCATCAGATACGGAGATCATATATTCATATTCCCGGCGACTGAGATTAGTGGTGGCTGACTTCAAGGTAAGGCAGGCTTCATCTCCTTTAATCCGTACCCGGACCACCATCAACGGCGTAATGGCAATATACCCCTGAGTGTAATGAATCCCTGGTCGGTCAGGATTCCATTTACTCTCATTCACAAGGAATTTTCTTTCAATTTCGATTTGCATGAGGTCTAAATAGCAGGAAAATAGCCAGAGAGCTTAATAGACCGGGGTAAAACGGTTCAAGCATTAAGGGATACTTTCCGGTGAGTTTGCCAAATAAAAACCAGCCCCCGGAAACCAGTACCGGGAAAACCAGTAATTGGGTAATTGGGAGGTTGAGGAGTTTTTGTCTGCTAAAAGTTAATAAAAAGGGAATCAACAGACCCGGTACCAAAAGGGATCCTAATACATACCAGAGCCGAACGACAGAGGGGATACTGATGGCCAGAATCAGGGCCAGAAATGCCATGGCTATAAGTCCCTTTTGAATCAGCGCCGTGGAAGCTTTATGCCAGGTTTTTGGATCCGGAGTAGTTGGTGTCTCAATTCGCCATTTTAAATCCCGACCAAAAGTAATGGCACTAATGAATCCGAGGGAATCAATGGTGGACATGATGGTAGCTAAAATTCCGGTGAAAAATAAACCGTAAAACAGGGGCGGCAGCACTTCCGCCGCCAGGCGTGGATAGGCAAACAGGGCTTCCCCGGGAGGCAGCAAAACTTTTGCATATAACCCGGTCGTAACAGTAAGTAAATCGAAGATAAACCAGAAACCCAGCGAAATCAGGATTCCCTTTCTGGCCACTGCTTTTGATTTGGCTGCCGCGCAACGCTGGTAAAATCCGGGATCAACAAAGGTCCACAGGGCGATGAAAAACCAGACCAGGATGTATTGCAGCGATTGCCCACCGGTAGGATTCAAATACTCTGGGGGCAACTTGGTTATCAGCGTAAGGGGATTACCGGCTCTGGTCCAGGCAAAGATCAGCAACAGGATAAAACCGGTAAACATAAGCGAAAACTGGAGCATATCGGTCCTGACAACCGCCCTGAAACCACCAAACCAGATATAAAACATGCTGATGGCCGTGGCTGAGAGCAGGGCCAGTTCGAAGGAGATATGGAGGGTGAACTGTAAGAGAATTCCAATACTGAGGATATAGGGGGCCGGACTGGAGAGGAAGAGTATGTACAGCGCACTGATAACACCGGCCGTTTTTCCGTAATGATGATGAAAATGGTCCGGAACAGACAAATGTTTCCCCTGTTGAATCCGACCGGCAATCAACAGGGCGAATAAAAGACCAAAAACATAATAGGGCAGCCCAAAGATAAACCAGGTTTGAATGCCGTGGAGATAAGTGTTTTCACCTACTCCCAGGATACCGCCGTACCAGGTGGCGACTAAGGTGGCAATAAAACCGGGTAGACTGAGCCGTCTCCCGGCCAGGATGAAATTCTCCGGTGTCGTTCGTGCCTGCCGATTATTTCTCAGTCCTAAATAAACCAGCAGAACGAGGTATAAAATCAGGACTGCCAGATCAAGGGGGTGCATTGTTTATTCCTGCCGGTAGGAGCGGAAAACCCAGACTTTTCCGGTACACTCAACGGTAAATTCGGAACCCTGGGCAAGATTACTGATCCCCTGACTGGAAGATTTAAGTGTTTCGTCTGTTAAGGGGTATCGAAGTCCGATTGTACTGAGTTTATCCGCCGGATGCAGGGGAATGATCGACACAAGTTGTCCTTTAACCGATTGAAACGTACGCTTTCCCAAGTGGCAGGTGATTATGGAATAATTGGTGACCAATCGCAGGGATAAATTTTCGCAGAATTCCGCCAACAAATAAAGATTAGCCAGAGTATGGTCCTCCCGAATTCCGGTCGCCGCCAGGATTGAAATTTCTTTTAGCCCTTTTGTTTGGCACCACTCTAATGTTTTGGCCATATCGGTATTATCCTGTTCGGGGATCTGGATTACCCGGCCTTTAAAGGATTTTTTATTAATCTTGGTTGAATCCAGATCACCGATAATAATATCGGGCTGAATACCATTTTCAAGCGCTTTATCGGCGCTGCCGTCGGTACAGATGATAGTGCCGGCGGTTGACAGAATATCCAAAGCTGCCGGGTGCCGGGGATATTGACCATTTCCGAGAATAACGATTGGTGGCTGAAAAGGAATCAGTTTAGTGGTCATATTCCAATCCAGTCATTATTGTACTTTTTTTCATAACCGGTATTGAGTTGAAATTGATTTTCTCTTTCGATGTTTTTAACCTGACGTTGGTACATCTGTGAATGAAAATAGTCCTTCCAGTTTCGGGTAACGGGCATAACCATCGGTGACGGTTTCCACTCAAAAACTTCCTGTTTCCTGAGGTTGATTAATTGTCCCTCGGCACAACCCCAGGAAAGTTGATCCAACCTAACCCCGGTCTTTAAATATTTGTTTATAGCCTGTAAGATTCCCTGGTGTTGGGGATTAAAAAATTGCAGCTGCCGGGAATAAAACATTCCGGTATGGAGAAAGTTGGGGACCAGGATAACGCCGTCTAATTTTAACCGCCGGGCGGTCCAGTAGAGTAACTCAAAAGCCAGGTGACTAAGTCCCAATCCCGGATAATCCTGGCCAGGTAACTGGGGTTTTTTACGGGTGAAGGTTTTCCTGGGATTCTGCAGTAATAACCACTCCACTACCAGCATATTTGAGGGCGGTGCTGTTGGGTTTGGTAAGTTAACTTTGGGGTAACCGTTGAAATTACCCTGTCGAACGACTAATTCGCAGGAGAGGAAGCGTTTATCTTCCAGTGGGTGAATGATCCGGAAAAGATGTTTAAAAGGATCGCTCGTATTTATTTGAACGGTTGCATTTGGTAATTGCCGTTCCTGTAATTTTTTAAAGAGCCCCATTTTTTCTAGGACCAGTTCAATTCCCCTTCGGCTGTAGAGTCCTAAGAATTGATCCGTCCCGCGACTTTGGGATAAATCATCGAAAATATCTTCAGCGGTCAGATTAACGGATTCCGGAGCCTGGAGAATAAGCGGTGAAAGATGTTTTACAATATTCCGATACTTCCGGGGGCGAGGTTTTAATAGGGTGTTTAACTGGGGTAACATAAGGAAAATTTACGCTGAAGCAGGAAGCGGATTCATGAAAAAGGTATTTGGAAAATAAACCTGGAAGGATATAAATTGGAAACGTTAGATACGATAATCGTTTCCAATGACAGAGCAAATAACCACATCCCAAGTTAGTATTCTTCAGCAGGGATTCCACTCCATAATGCGCGAGGGAGTACGGTCTTTCACAGTGGAATCATTGGCCCGTCAGTTGGGAATCAGTAAAAAAACAATTTATAAATTTTACCCCACCAAGGAAATACTGCTGCAAAAGATTTTCGAATTTATAATTGGTCAAATCCACGCCATGTTCCAGGAAATCAGGGAATCAGAACCAAATCCGGCTTTACAATTCATTAAAGTGATGGAATTCATTGCCCAGAAGATCAGTCAGATTTCAATGCAGAAAATGGCTGACCTCAAGTTGCGTTACCCTCGCGTATGGCGTGAAATTGAACAGTTTCGTCTGAACCGTGTGAATGATTTTTACCAGATCCTGAAATTAGGGCAGGAAAAGGGTTACGTGCGTCCCGAATTAGACGTGCGAACAGTGGCTACGATCTATATTCAGATTATTAATTCAACGATCCAACCGGAGTTTTTTCTGGAACATGATTTACCAATCGGCAGAACCATACGTAGATTCATGGATGTGGTGGTGCGTGGCTTATTTACTCAAAAAGGAATAAACGTTTTGAAAGCATATTATGACAGAAAAAATTAAACAACTCCCGGCCCATCCGGTTCAAAGGTGGTTTTTGACTCAAATTATTGAACACCCGGTCCGCACAATCATTATCAGCCTGCTGGCTACTGTGGTCATGAGCTTTGGGATTAAATGGGTTATCATTGAAGATGACCTAATGAAAATGTTACCAAAAAAACTTGAATCCAGGGTTGTCTGGGACGAAGTCCGGGAGGAGTTCGGCAACACGCAGATGATTTTTGTGGCTTTTGGTCGTAAGGGTGAAAAAGCTATTAATACCGCTACTCTAACCAGTCTCTGGGATGTAACCCGGGCCCTGGAAGCACTCCCGGAGGTGGATGAAGTGATTTCTATCGCCAGCCAAAACAGATTAGACAGTGATGAAGGCTTTATGGAGGTGAGTGATTTACAACCGGCAAGAATATTAAGTGCTGAAGAAATAAATGATTTGGTTACCTATCTTGACAAAACTCCGGATATGAAGGTGCGTTTACTGAGTCGGCACGGGGACTATTTCAATATCGCCGTCCGGCCCAATCTGGTGGTGGGTAATGATACTGTGACCAAGCGTGTCGTTACTACGGTCGATTCAGTATTAAAAGATTACGATGTCCATTTTGGCGGTCAGACCTATATCACCGGTAAAGTACCGGAATTAATCCGAAACGATGTGGCCGTGTTGATGCGCGTTGGTTTGGTTATCATGATCGTCATTCTATTGATTAACCTGCGCAGCTTTGTCGGCGTGGGAATGGTGTTGTCGGTGATTTTACTGTCATTGTTGGTAATGCTGGGGTTCATGGGTTGGGTGGTTCGCTTTACCGGTTCGGAGAAATTTTTATTCACCATGTTGAACTCCTCCATGCCGATTATTTTACTGACGATTGCTAATTCAGATGGAGTGCATGTATTAACCAAATTTTTCCGCCTCCTGCGGGTGGAAAAGAACTCCCGGCAGGCACTTGAACGCACTATGGACTCCCTGTTATTGCCAATCTTTCTAACCAGCATAACTACTGCCGCCGCCTTTTTAGCGATGATCTTTGCCCCGCTGGAGCAACTGATGGGTTATGGCCTGGCTCTGGTGGTCGGGATTATCTGGGCCTGGATATTATCGTCCACCTTTTTACCGGCAATGATTTATTTAAAGAAATGGAATCAGCAATCCAAGGCCATCACCCATGACAGTATCTTTGAAAAGGCGGTCTATCATCTAGGGAATGTTGTCATTGGACATCCCGGAAAAGTACTGGCGACCGGTCTGGTGATCGTGGGAATTGCTTCCGTCGGTATTTTCAAAATAAATGTGAATGCCAATATTGTGGACTTCTTCAAGCCGGGAACTGAGATCAGGGACAGCATGGATTTTCTGGATCAGGAATTAACCGGAACCATGGATCTGGAATTTAAACTGATGGGTGATCTAAAATCTCCGGCGGTACTGAAAAATGTGGCTGCTATCGAAACCTACGTTAAAACCAATCCGAAGATAACAACTGCTTTTTCAATTGTGGATATTATTAAAAAAATGCACCGGGTCGTCATGGATGATGATCCGACGTACGAGATCATCCCCGACGAAAAGGATAAAGTGAATAATTTATTCACGCTCTATTCCATGAGCGGAGACCCGGATGATTTTAGCGCTCTGGTGGACTATGATTACCAGAATGGCTTGATTACCGGTTTAAGTAAGGTTATGAGTACCGATGAAATTATACAGGCCGTCGATGATATCGAGGAGTTTGTTGACCAAAATGTGGATACCGATCTAACTGTTCAAATAACGGGAATGATAGTAGTGCTCCGGGATGTTGTATTCTCAATAATTCGATCGTCTTTTATCAGTATTTTTGTTTCCATCCTGATGATCGGTATAATTGCCTCCTATTTTTTCCGCCGGATTACATGGGGCACCCTGGCAATTGCACCTTTAACAGCGGCCGTTATCCTAAATTTTGGTTTCATGGGAATATTTAAAATAGACCTCAGTCACATTACCGCCATCCTTTCTTCCATTATTATTGGGGTGGGCGTGGATTTTGCTATTCATTATATTTCTCAGTACCGCCGGATGGTAAAACGGCAGGTCCCGCCCAGTGATTTAAGCCGGGAAGTCATTAAAGAAGTCGGCTACCCGATTATCCTGGATGCGGCCTCTAATATGGGTTTTGGGGCGTTGTTATTCTCCTCCTTTTTACCAATTGAATACATTGGCGGTCTGATGGTCTTTGCCATGATTTCCACGTCGGTGGGGACCTTAACGTTATTAGCGGCGCTGGCTGAATTGAAGAAAAATCATTTAATCCGGATTTCCGGTTGATATGGTAACATTCAAAATAATTTTACCAGCAGGAAACCGGGTTGAATAATTGCAATGGAGGTTTTATGAAGTCGATTTTAATTCTTGTTTCCTTGGGGTGGCAATTGGTCTGGGCTCAGACCGGGCTGGAGATTGCCCGGATGCTGGATGACAAAGCCGAGCCTAAGGATTTAAGTGCTGATTTGACCATGCTGCTCACCAATACTAAGGGGAAACAGCGTCTTTCAACCCTGCGATCAAAATCATTAAACGGTAACGAGAAACAGATTATCTGGTTTCTGGCGCCTGCTGATGACAAAGGTGTTTCATTTCTTAAAATTGAACACAAGGATCAGGATGATGAAATGCGAATGTGGTTACCGGCCTTTAAAAAAATCCGTCGAATTTCCTCCAAGAAAAAGGGAGATGCATTCATGGGTTCGGATTTGAGTTACGAAGATATGTCCAATCGCGATCTGGATGAATATCAATGGAAACGGGCTGCGGATGAGACCGTGGAAAGTAAACTCTGTTACGTGCTGGAAGCCCGTCCGAAACCGGAAATAAAATCTACCTATAGCCTGCATAGAACCTGGGTTGTTCAGAATGACCTTTACTCCGTTAAGGAAGAATCTTACGATCGGGGGGGAAATCTGCTGAAAGTGAAATCTTTTACTTATGAGAAATTGAAGGGGTACGATATTCCGGTAGAAATTTTTGTAAAAAATGTCCAGAAGAACCATAGTACCCGATTAACTTTTAATCAGGTGGTTGTGGATATCGGCATCCCGGAAAGTCTCTTCCAGGAAAAAAATCTTAAACGCTTACCAAAGTGATTGTTAAAATGACTGATCAAAATAAAATTTTGAATATCGGCGACTCAATGACCTATCAATCCGAGGCGATTGTTAGTAAAACGGTATTAAAAACCGGGAGTGGTTCCGTCACACTGTTCGCTTTTGCCGAGGGTGAAAGTCTGACTGAACACACTACCGCCCAGAATGCCCTGGCAGTGATTATGGAGGGTACGGCTGAAATTTCCATCTCCGGCGAAGTTCATACAGTGACCGGGGGTGAACTGATTCTGCTACCCGCCGGGGAACCCCATGCTCTGAAAGCAGTTTCCGCTTTCAAAATGCTTCTGGTCATGATTCAGGATTAATTTTCATTAATACACCAGCGGTATTACACAATAAGGATTGAAACAATATGCGCAGCGCATTTCTCTGGCTGATCTTTTTCCCTGGTCTCATTCTGGGACAATTCAGTATTTCAGGAAATCTTCATCCATCCTCCATATACCGCACTTCCGACCTGACGCATATATCGCTTCCATTTCGGATGTCGGAGTTAAAGTTCAGCTACCGGGGTGATAATTTTGATTTAATTGTAAATAGTGCCTGGGAAAACCGCTGGCGGGGCAGTGAAGCTTCCTTTGATTTACGTGAGGCTTACCTGGCCTGGTATCCCAACTGGGGTGAGGTAAAGGTAGGAAAACAAATTATTGCCTGGGGCGCAGCCGATGGAAATAACCCCACGGACAATTTGAATGCTTACGACTACTATTACCTGTTTTTACCCGGGGCTGACCGTAAAATTGGAACCCTCTCCGGTGCCGTGGACATTTACCGTGACAATTGGCAGGCTGAAATAGTGATTTCACCTGAGCATGAAATCAATCGTTTACCCTTTGGTGAAGAGGATTTTCCCCTGGCGCCTCCGGTTCAGCCGACTGAATATATGAAGCTGGATAAGCCGCTTGAATATGGAATCCGCTTCCAGACTACACTGGGTGATGTGGATTGGAGTTTGTCCTACTTCAGAGGGCACGATCGTAATTTTTCACTCATGGGTTTCATGATCCCGGATGATAATTTCCCCCCGGAATTTACATTCCTTATCCCGGAATTCGGATACCGGAAAACAGCAGTCATCGGCACTGATTTAGTCGCTTTCTGGGGTGATTTGACTATCCGGGCGGAAGGAGCGTTTTTCCGTACTACAAATGATAACGATAAATTCACAATTGTAGCCGATCAAAAAGCAGATTATCTTCAGTATATTCTCCAGCTGGAATATCCGGCTCCTCTGGATATCACTGTAACCGGGCAATTAATTGGCAATCATACTTTAACGGTGGAGGGGCATACGATTGATATGACGACCCAGCAGGTGGTGCCCCTGACAAAGGATCTGTTCAATGCCGGTTTGGGAGCCCCTTTCGCCATGTTCTCTAAACTGGCAGCCCTGGGATCAGCCTCAGCCGTCTTTTATGATGATCGCCTGGAAGTGAAAGGGAATCTGCTGCTGAATCTGGATGAAAAAGGCTCCATGGTGGGTGGCAGCGTCGCCTATTCCCCCTGGCTGAACTGGAAATGGGAACTGGCGTTTTTCCTGATTTCTGGGGATGATAAAAATCCCGATGATGTATTTTCAGTTTTAGAGGATTTTTCCAATATTCAGGTTGGATTACAATACAGTTTTTAAATTCGAATCAATGCGAATTACCGATCCATTTAAATATCTGATTCCGGGATGAAACGTTTAATCAATTATTTATTCCTTTTCTACTTTCTATCCGGTCTCCTGGCAGCCCAACCTTCCGGCAGAGAAATTATGAACCGGGTGGATGCCCTCCCCGGCCCTACGGATATGGTAACAAATTTAAAGATGACTTTAATATCTAATCGCGGTGGAAAAGTGCGGCAGCGCTCCCGGGAATTGACTACTTATGAACGTAATTATGAGGATGAAAAATTTGTTTCCAAATCGTTGATTAGATTTTCACAACCGGCGGAAGTCAGGGGGACAGGCTTTTTAAACTGGGACCGTCGGGGTAACCGGAATGATGATCAATGGTTGTATTTACCGGCACTGAAAAAAGTAAAACGGATCCAGGCCAGGGAGCAGTCGAAGAACTTTCTGGGGACCGATTTTACTTATGAAGATCTGGCCGGTCGTTCCCTGGATGCCGATGATTACGAATATTTAGGCGCTGATTTATACCGGGGAACCGAATGCTATAAAGTCAAGGCTGTTCCCAAGGATAAAAATACGGCTTATAGCGCCCGCATTATTTGGGTTGATAAAGAGAACTGGCTGATGAAACGGGTGGAATTTTTTGACCGCCGCGGGAACCGATTAAAAATATTGGAGCTTCCTGATCATGTAAAAAATGGTAAATACTGGACCGCCACCACCCTGATAATGGAAAACGTCCGAACGGGGCATAAAACTTTAATGCAGGTTCTAAGTGTGGCTTATGACCAGGGCTTGAAAGATGATTTGTTCACTGAAAGTTTTTTAAAACGACCCTAAAAGTAGAGACTTTCAGCCTATCTCGATTTATTGTTTATAGCCGATAGCGTCGAAGGGATTGACCAGGGTAGTGGTAATATTTTTTAAATGGGCACCAATCCGTTTTAAATAACGGGCGTAGAGGGCCACTGCGGCTGTTTTTGATTCGCCGCCAAATGACAATTCATCTCTCAATACCCCGTTCACAATATCATCCGATTTTCCCGTGAGTTGGGAGCGGTATCCCTGCATCAGGGATTTAGCAATATCAGCGTCCTGAGTATGAATGGCCACCAGTGTTTTTTCAAACCGTTCCTGGACTTCATTCTCAATCAGGGCCAGATCCGGGCTGATTTTTTCAGAGATTATTTCTTCCGGATGGTTGATGGCCAAATCCAGAATATTTTTACTGTAATCCCCGATTCGTTCGATATCCACAACCATATTGATCAGAATAAGACCATTTGCCAGATTGGTGGTGGTTTGTTCCACAGAATAGTGGGTCAGGACTTTCCGGCGGACATCCTTCTGGAAGGCATTGATTTCCTGATCTCGGGTTTTAAGCGCTTTCAGGGTTTCAATATTTTCCCGCCGCCGGAGGAATTTTACCGCCTGGGTAAACATTTCCCTGGAAAGTTCCAGCATTTCGTAGGACTGATTCCAGGCCTGGGAAAGCAGATCTTCAGCCTTCCACAGATTAATAATATCTTTAAAAATGGACATGATTACCTCGCAATGAAAATTAAGCCTAATGGAATTAAGAAAAACACAACAACAAGGTATAAAAAGGGAATAGCCCGGTTTTGGACCGCTTTTTCAGCGAACCAGCGTGCCAACTGTAGGGGAATCCGGCGGATTTTAGGGATCGGCCAGATTAACGCTATTCCGTAAATGTTGAATATTAAATGCCCGAATGCCACAGCCAGAGGGGCATGGGTACCGGAGACCAGACTGGCTAAAATGGCGGTAACGGTTGTACCGATATTGGCCCCCAGCGTATAAGGGAAAATTTGTTCCAACCGCAGAATGCCCGCTCCTGCCAAGGGAACCACCAGGGAGGTGGTAATGGAACTGCTTTGAACCGTGATAGTGATGAAGGCCCCGAAAAACATGGCCCGGATCCAGGTTTTAAAAATGTGGGAATCAAAAAAAGCCTCTAATTTGACCATTACCAGACTTTTAATCAAAACAGTGAGATATCGCAAAGAGAAAAATAACAATAGCAGCGCCACAATCAGCAGTAACCAGTAGGGATTGATTATATTCTGTTCCATGAACAACTGCTTGATCCAGGTTACGGCAGGTTTGGTGATCATTTTGATCGGACTTTTAAAGGAAACAGTGTCGGCACCAATGAAGAGACTGGCCAACCAGTTGGCGCTCTTGCTGATGAAGCCGGTGGAAAGCTGTAATGGGAAAAGGATTATGACGGAAATTACGTTGAAAAAGTCGTGGATTACCGAGGCTGAAAAAGCCCGGCGAAATTCATTTTTTTGGGTAATGTGTCCCAGCGAAACAATTGTATTAGTGATGCTGGTGCCAATATTGGCTCCCATTATATAGGGGATCGCCGCCGCTACGGCTGTTCTTGGATCGGAGCCAAAGGTTCCGGCGGCTACCATACCCACAACCAGGGAGGTTGTAGTAGAGGAACTCTGAATAATACTGGTGGCCAGAATCCCGATAAACAGACCGATCAGCGGACCGCTGGAACTTTTAATTAAGGTTTCTACATAACCGTGTCCTATACCTTTGAAGGCCGCGCCGATCATGCCGATACTTACTAGAAACAAGTAAAGTATTGCCAGGATAGCAACTGTTTTCAGTACCGCAATTACCTTTTCAGAACCGTAGGGCTGTTGAGACATCTGTTCTATTTATACCGATATTAAAAGCAAAATCTTACGATATATTTCAACTCTGTGTAAGGGAAAAAGCAGGTAAGTACGGATATTTTTTAATTCTTATTATTAACGTAAATAGGTTAATTAACGTTAATATGTAACCTTATGTTAAGTATCGGAACAGATGATTTTCTCACAGCTGTGTTTAATCCATTAATTAATTATTAACTAAATATTGTTAATTAACGTAAATTTGTAACCAGATGTTAAATGTTGAGGGAATGAAACATGCCTGACTTTGAACGCTGGGGTTTGCGGGGAAATCCTTACACCACGTCACCCATTGATAAGCAGGACCTTGATCTCTTTGTAGGGAGGGAAGATTACATCAAGGTTGCCTCCCGCGTCATCGATGAAAAAAGCATTCTTGTGGTTGAGGGCAACCGGGGTGTAGGAACCACCTCTTTCAGTAATTATCTTCGCTTTACGAAAGAGTCGCGGGGAAATGTCCTTACCCCCCTTAGGGAAATATCAGTGGGCAATGGATGGAATGAAGAGTTGCTCCTTGCGAATGTTTTATCTTCTGTAACCTGGGAATTGGAGGGGAAGGTTCCATCGAAATACAAGGAACAGTATAATAACATAAAAGCTATTTCTCAACGGGTTAGAGAAACCTATCGCGACATTTCCATTCAGTTAAGCGCGGTGGGTACCGGAGTGGGGTTCAATAAGCCCACATTGGTTACCATGCCCTCATTAATTCCAACAACCACCTTGGTGCAACACCTACTGGAGGTTAAGAATCTTATTCAAGTTTCGGGCTTCCAGAAAGAAACTATCATTCAATTAAATAATTTGGACGTAGGGACGCTCTTTATTCCAGAGCAACTAAGTTCGTTTTTTAATAAGATAAGAGACATTTTGCAAATAGCAGGTTACACCTGGATTTTAGTAGGTGATTTAGGTCTAAGAAATTTCATCGCTGACAAAGTTGATCGACTGGATGATATAATATCTTATGACTGTTATCTTGAGCCCCTAACATTGGACGAGGTTGAATTAGCTATTCAGGCCCGTATAACGAAGTATTCAGCAAACGATCACCCTGTCCAACCTCTTTCTGAAGAACTTATCCGCATTCTATATCAAGCCACAAATGGAAGGATACGGCAGATTTTTGGTTTTGCCACGCGGCTTATTCATTCTGTATCAGAAAACTTGTTCATTGAACAGATCACACCAGAAATTGCCCTTCCGATAATCACACGGGAAGTTGAAGACCGTTTGCGCCAGCATCACGTGACTAAAAGAGAGCGGAAAGTACTGGAAGAGATCGTTGCTCAACTAGGTGTGACTCCTTCAAATCTTAGCCGGAAAATTGGTTTGTCACCGACAAATCTTTCACGCATTCTATCCCATTTATTGGCATCGAGATGTGTATCGGTAATCAAGGAAGGGCGGATGCGAAAATATAGCGCTGCCCCGGATGTACAGATTGCTTTTTCAAAAAATATGTAGATTGTTGAAATAACCTTTTATTGGAATAACTATCTTGAAAAATAATGATAAAAATTTCTAATCAGACCAGTTTCATACCTGAATTTCAAGGTACATGGTAAACAATGGGTGTGTGTGAATCACACAATTTATTTTTTAATATTATCTTTATCCTATGTATACAATTAATAAGTTGTTAATTCCGCAATGGTTTCCCCTTTTTCAGCATATATCTGATCCGGTCCTGAGAAAGCGGTTCTCCTGCCAGGGAAACAAATGTTTCTCTTTCAATATCCAGTAAATACTGTTCATCCACCGCTTTGGTCAAACCGGCCTGGTCGCCGCCCGTGAGCACATAGGCCAGTTTTTTTCCAATATATTCATCATGAGCAGAAATTTTACCCTGGGCTTTAAACCCTTTCAAAGCGATTTGCATGGCCGTCCGGCCCCCGGCCCCGGGCAGTTTTAAATCATCCCGATACCGGGGAGGTGTATAGACTTCAGTCAGTTCCAACGCCTTTTGTTTTGCCGCCCAGATACGGTGGTCGTTATTCAAAAGCACTGTATCCGTTTTCAGCAGGTAACCCAGGAATTTAGCCTCGTCGGCGCTGGTGGCCACCTTGGCAAAACCAATGGTTTCGAACGCTTTCTGGGTAATTTGGAAGACGTTGATGCGGCCGTGCCCGCCGGAATTTTCCATTAGATTGAGTAGCAGTCGTAAATTACCACCGGCTCCGGGAATCAGGCCGACGCCCACTTCTACAGCGCCGATGTATAATTCGGCTGCTGCCACACGATGGGCGGCCGGAGCGATAAATTCAAAACCGCCTCCAAGGGTTAAATGAAACGGCGCCGCCACAACAGGCGCTTTGGAAAAACGAATCCGCTGTGTCAAATCCTGGAAAATTTTAATTGTCTGTTCCAGTCCGGTCCAGTCCTTGTTCTCGCAGAATTGCAGGATTCCCACAAGGTTAGCCCCGGCACAGAAATTCTGCCCCTGGTGACCCAAAACCATCGCTTTGAATTTTCCCGCTTCCAGCAGATCCAAGCCGTCGCTGATAGTCTGGATCATGGAACCGTCAATCGGATTTAAATTCGGTTGCAGAATGGAATGGTATTCCACATCCAGGATACCATCTCCCAGATCAATCAGGCTGGCACTCCAGTCGCGCTTGATTAAATTCCCCGCTGATTTTAAAAGCGCCAGGTTCAGGGATTTTTCTTTCAGGGGAACTTCTTCAACTGTTTTCGAACTTAAGTTGTAATAAGATTTAGCGCCTGCTTTTAGTTCATAAAAGGACGTTCTTCCCGAAGCCAACATATCCAGAATCCATTGAGGAACCTTCCGGCCATCATCCATCATTCGATTGACGGATTCTTCTACACCGATGGTATCCCAGATTTCAAAGGGACCCAGTTCCCAGCCAAAGCCCCATTTCATGGCATTATCAATGTTAATGATATCGTCACTGATTTCCGGGATTCGTTTCGCCGCATAAATGAGGGTGCGGGTCAATATTTCCCAGAAAAACCGGCCGCCCTTATCATCGCTGTAAGCCAGGGCGCGGGTTTTTTGGCCCGTATTTTGACGATCTTTTGCCACGCGATAACCGTCAAAACGTACTCTTTTCTGGGGTCCATATTCCCCCGTTTCCAGGTTGACGGATAAAATGCCTGCTGGAGTTTTCTTGTAAAAGCCAGCCTTTGACTTCTGACCCAACCGATTATCCTCGATCAGCAGTTTTAAAATCGGCGGAATCTGAAAAACATTCCGTTCATCATCTGTTTTGCATTTCTCGTAACTGGTTTCGGCTACATGGGCCAGGGTATCCAGTCCAACCACATCAGCGGTCCGAAAGGTGGCGCTTTTCGGGCGGCCGATGATCGTCCCGGTTAATTTGTCCACTTCTTCCACCGTCAGGCCTAGCTCCTGAGCTGTTTTGATGGTGACCATGATACCGTAGATACCGATGCGGTTGCCGATGAAGTTGGGGGTATCTTTGGCATGGACAATTCCCTTTCCCAAAATGGTCTCGCCAAATTCAGCCAGTATGTTATATATGCCTTCATCAGTGTCGGGACCTTTAATCAATTCCAATAACCGCATATAGCGGGGAGGATTAAAAAAATGGGTAATCATGAAGCGTTTTTTAAAGGCGGCGGGCAGAACTTCCGTCAGGTCGGCTACGGGCAAACCGGAGGTGTTGGAAGAAATCATTGCTGATGGTTTTAAATGGGGAACAATACTTGCATAGACTTTGTGTTTAATGTCAAGTCGTTCTGCCACTGCTTCAACGACCCAGTCCACAGTTTTCAATTTTTCCAGATGGTCATCGTAATTACAGGGTTCAATCCATTTTGTATTTTTGGGTTTGTATAATGGTGCCGGTTTGAGTCTGGTCAGGTTCTCCAACCCCTTTTCGGCTAATTCCTGATTAATATCGAAGAGGAGCGACGGGATTCCGGCATTGGCCAGGTGTCCGGCGATTTGGGACCCCATTATTCCGGCGCCTAAAACGGCTACTTTTTCAATTTTTTCTGACATTATATCCTCGTTTGTTTTAATCTGATTGTCGGTCGGCTCCCGTCAGTGTCTTCTGATGACGGTGGCAATTCCCTGGCCGCTGCCGATGCACATGGTTGCCAGTCCCATATGGGTATTCTGCTGCTCCATGACATTGATCAGGGTCGTAATAATGCGTGTACCGGAACAACCCAGAGGGTGTCCCAGAGCCACAGCGCCACCGTTTAAATTAATTTTTTCCATCTCCCAGCCCCCTTCGCGGATAACGTACAGGGATTGAGCGGCAAAAGCTTCGTTCAGTTCGATTGTTTCAATATCATCCATGCTTAAACCGGCCTTTTTAAGGGCCTTTTTCGTAGCCGGTAGCGGACCCGTCCCCATGCGCGTCCAATCCACACCAGCCACCGCCCGGCTAACTACTTCTGCCCGGATGGTTAAACCGGCTTTTTTCGCAAACGCTTCACTGGTAATTAAAATCGCCGAAGCACCGATAGAAATGGGACTGCTGGTAGCCGCTGTAACCGTACCGTTTTCAATAAAGGCTGGTTTTAAACTGCTGATCTTTTCCAGGTTCGGTTCACGGGGGCCTTCATCGCGGGTGACAAGCGTATCTTCGTCAACCTGAATGGGAATTAATTCGTTGTCAAATTTTCCTTTGGCATACGCTTTTAAAGCCCTCTCATGGGATTGAACCGCAAAGGCATCCTGGTCTTCTCGCGATATATTTCCGTCTTTGGCCAGATTTTCGGCCGTTTCACCCATGCCGATATAAAATTCCTGTTCCGCCAGTTCCGGATTAAAATCGGGCGCAAAGCCTCCCATGGGAACGGTGAACATGTCTTCCACTCCCCCGGCAATGCCTACGTCAATATCGCCGCTTTCAATTGCGGTACTCAATTGATGAAGAGCATCCATGGCCGAGCCACAAAAACGGTTTACCACCTTACCACCGGCTTCTTTCGGAATGCCGGCTAATATGGCCACGGAGCGTCCGATAATCATACCCTGGGGTCCTTCCGGAAAAGCGCAACCAATGGCCACATCCTCCACGTCTTCCGGTTTTAACTTCGGATTTCGTTTTAGTAACCCTTTAATTACCTGAGCCGCCAAATTATCGGGCCGAATTCCAACTAATTTTCCGTTCTTGATGCCAATTGGTGAACGAACAGCATCAATAATAACTGATTTCCTACTCATTTTGAACTCCTAGTAAGGATAGATTTTTTTAAGATAAACATGATCGGCAATTTTTCGTTTTAGACCAATTATGTCAGTGGACAGTAACATTGTTGCCTGGAAATTTCGCAGTTGATCAATCACCGAAGTGGGCGTATGCCCCCGGTAAATTCCGTTGAGCGCATTCAACGATTTGTTCAATAACCGCAAAACCATCTCAGCGGTGTAAATTTTGGCTAGATGGCTCACCGTCACATCAGGATTTTTTCCAGCCAAAATTTGCTTGGTACGGACAACAGTGCTCTCAGCAGTGTAAAGATCGGTGAAAATATCCGCCAGAATTTCAGTGATCTGCTGTTCGTGTTTCAGATCCTGCCCAAATTCACACAAGGCTTCATTCAGTAAATACAGAGCCAGGCGTTTTCCAATTTCAATCGATTGGCATTCCGGGTCCAGGACTCCATGATCGGATACGGTTTCCCCGTTGCTGACAAAGGAATCGATGTTTCGAATGGCCTCCCTGATGGGTAATTCTTCCACCAGCGCTTTTTTCATCATATAGCCAGCAATAATCTGACGGTTAATTTCGTTAGTTCCCTCCCAGATCCGATCGATCCGGGCATCCCGGTAAGCACCGGCCATGGGATAATCTTCGATGAATCCGTAACCACCATAGATTTGTAGCCCCATATCGGTAACTATCCCGGAACTTTCACTGCCAAATACTTTCGCCATTGAGGCTTCGATCGCATAGTCCTCCATGGCCTCACCGAGTTGAATGTAGTAACTGGGGTTGGCTGGGTCCAGTTCATCAATTGCCTCCTGGATCAGGCCGATAGTGCGGTAAATCATGCTATCCGCCGCAAAAGTCCTTACTACCATATCGGCAATTTTCCCCATGGTAGCATCAAACATGGCAATCGGTTGGCCGAATTGTTTCCGTTCCAGGGCGTAGTTGGTGACATTTTCGATTACTGTCTTGGCGCCTCCCAGGTCCGAGGTGGCCAGTTTGAACCGTCCCAGGTTCAATACATTAAAGGCGATGGTGGAACCTTTTCCCACTTCATACAACAGATTATCCACCGGAACCTGTGCGTTTTGAAAAATTAACGGAGTTGTGGAGGAACCTTTCATACCCAGTTTCTTTTCTTCCGTACCGGTGGAAAAGCCGGGAGTATCCCGGTCAACAATAAAGGCGCTGAACTTTTCCCCGTCAACCTGGGCAAAAACAATGTAAATGTCAGCCCAACCGCCATTGGTAATAAAAATCTTTTCCCCGTTTAATAAATAATGTTTTCCATCTTCTGAAAGGGTGGCGGAAGTTTTGCCTGAAAGGGCATCGGAACCAGCCGATGGTTCTGTGAGTCCGTAGGCGCCGATCTTTTCACCGGAAACCAGCTTGGGTAAATATTTTGCTTTTTGTTCCGGCGTGCCGAACCAGACAATCGGCAGGCAACCGATCCCCGTCTGAACCGACCAGGTGACAGTGAAGGAAGGGCAGTGCCCGGCGGATAACGATTCTGCCACGATCGCTGAAGTGATTTTATCCAGCTCCATGCCGCCATATTTTTCCGGTACGTCGATTCCCAGAAGTCCTAATTCTCCCATTTCGCGAATTAAAGATAGGGTCAGGTCGCGGTTGAATTTTTCAATTTCTGCTTTCTGGGGTAAGACGCGCTCCTGACAGAATTCCCGGACCATTTTTTCTATTTCGCGATGTTCATCAGAAAATTTTTCCCGGGAGAAGACGGTAACTTCATTAATCGGTTGAATAATAAACCGACCGCCTGTTTTCGGAATGGATTGGGTTGTTTCCATTTTTTTTACTCCTCAATTCTTTTTTAATAATCCGGCTAAAATAAAATCGGTAATCATCTGGAAATACTCCCGGGCGCTGACGCCATGAACCTGGAACAAGGTGAACCAGTTGATCGATTCAATGTTGACCATGATTGAAAGTGCTGTGATATGGGGATCCAGTTGTTTGAATTCCTGATTTTGGATTCCCTGATTAACGATGCGTTCAATGATTTCCAGAAAATTCGTGTAAACTTTTTGTAGCTTTCCCTTGAAGTCAGGGTCCATTTGAGACAGAGACCAGAATTCCGTCAGGACGATGAATGGCTCCGGGTCAGCCTCGTACTGATCGATAAAAAAATTGAATAGTCTTCGTAATTGCATGGAAGCGGGCGAATGGTTTTCGACGATATGGTTAATCATTACGCTGTAATGCTGTACCCAGTAATTTACCAGATCGAGATAAATGTCTTTTTTGGAATTGTAGTACCAGTAAATCGCACCTTTACTCAGGTGGGACTCCTGGACGATATCATCCATGCGGGCCCGCTCATAGCCGCTTTGAATCAATACTTTCATAGCGGCATCTAAAATCTGGTTTCGGCGCTGATATTGTCTCGAATTCATTAGTATCTAAACCGACTGGTCAGTCTATTTTACAGTATTTAAGGAATATCCGGCAATAGGAAAGGGTTCAAAGGTCATATTCCTGACGTTTTATTCCCAAAATTAACCACTACTTCAGATGATCCCTCGTCGGTAAAAATTGTCTGTTCGCTGAAATCGAACCGGGAAACACAGGAAAAAATTTTTAAACAGGATAAAAAGGTATGAAAAAATCTTTTGAATATAAACTGTTTGTTTTAAATTTCGACCGATGATTCGAAAATTAAACTAAAAGGTTGATATGATTTCCGATCGACAGGTACGGGAAAGAGAGCGGCGGAAGGAACGAATTCTTTCCGGTGCGCTGCAGGTTTTTAAAGAAAATGGGTTAGCGGGAGCCACTATGGATGAGATTGCTAAAATCTCTGATTTTGGTAAGGCGACCCTTTACTATTATTTTGGTTCAAAAGAAGAAATCTTGAGTGAATTGCTGGAGCGCGGCTGGGCGCGCATGTGGGAATCGGTAGAGCCGGCAATTTCGGAGCAGGAATCACCTAAACAGACGTTTATTCAGATACTCAATATTCTTGGCGCCCTTATTGAGCAAGACCGGGTTTTATTTGAGTTTTTGTTCACGGCTCCGCAATCCATGCCGGACACATTGTTGGAAGAGACCCAGAACTGGAAAAAATATCAGAAACGATTGTACGGCGTTTTTCAGGAACTTTTGGAAGAAGGAATGAACCAGGGTGAATTCCCGACTGTCCGGTCAGACCTGTTGTTGAGAGCGATTGGTGGACTTTTTCACGGACTATTTTTCCTGGGGAAAAAGAACAAGAAAATTTCACCAAAAACGATGGAAGAATTCATCACCACCTTTATGGGAAGTTACGGTACCACTTAAAATCGATTGAAACCAATCAGCGGGGCATTCCATATGGTAATAATCAATAAATTTCCCCTATTTCTGATAGTACTATCCTTATGTGGATTGATGGCTCAATCCCAATATGTCCTCCGGGGAAACGTCCGGGATGGGAACGATGATGAACCACTGGTGGCGGCGAATATTTCCCTGGATCTGGAGGGAATCGGTACCAGTACCGATCAGGACGGGAATTTTATTCTTTCTAATCTACCACCCGGATTGAGGAAGCTGCGTATAGCCTACATTGGTTATGAAACCGTGGAACTGAGCGTAGCACTACCGACTAAAGAGCGCTTAAAAATTTCTTTACAACGAGACTTGATTCAGATGAACTCTCTGGTGGTGACCGGCACCCGGACGGAACGCTATCTGAAAGACGTTCCGGTAACCACGCAAGTGCTGAAAGGGGATAGACTATCCGAGTTCGGGGCCCGGGATATTTCTGATGTGTTAGAAGAGATGACCGGCGTACAAGTCGTGGAAAACCAATTTGGTACCGGGGTGGAATTATCGGGGTTTGATTCGGAACATATTTTAATCCTGATTGATGGTACTAAAATGATTGGCCGGGTAAATGGCCAACTGGATATCGCTCAAATTCCGATCGAACAGATTGAACGGGTGGAAGTAGTCAAAGGAGCCGCCTCTGCTTTGTATGGGAGTGACGCCATGGGGGGCGTGATCAATATTTTTACCCGCCGTCCGGAGGATCACTGGTCAGTGAACAGTGACAATGGTCTTGGTGCTTACGGGAGGGCTAACACCGCTATCAGCTTTGCCCGCAATTTTAATTCCTGGTCCATTACCGCTGGTGGTGGCTATCGCCATTACGGCGGGTTTGATTTGGACCCGGGCTCTGTCTGGGAGGATGGGAGTGAATACCGGAAATCCAACGGATTATTGAAATTGGGGTACCGGTTTCCCTCCGGAGCTGATTTGCTGGTAGAAACGAACTATTTTAAAGAACATCAATCACTCGTCAGCAGCAGCGTTTTCCAGGACCGGTTGACCAATGAACGAACTACCAGTAAACTGGAATTAGAAGTTCCCTCAAAAGGAAAAACGACTTTCACCGGTGTAACGGAGTATTCAGTGCATGATCACTGGTTTGACCGAATCGTATTGAGCTCAGGTCGTTTGAAAAAGGGTTCCCTGAGTCAGGATAAACTGGGAACGGTGAGTCTCCGTTTTGTACGAAAAGGATCCAGACAAACCTTGAATGGCGGTGTAGGTCTGGAGTTGGAATCAATTCAGTCAGATCGGGTTGCGGGCAACGGTCGATCTTCCAGCTTAAAAAATGTTTTCATCCAGGATGAATTTCTACTGGGGAATAAATGGACTTTAGTGGGTGGGTTCAGGTTCGACGGGCATTCCATCTATGGATCCCACTATTCACCGAAACTCTCCCTAATGTACAAACCGGAATTAATTTCCAGAATTCGTTTTTCCTATGGTGCAGGATTTCGGGCACCTTCTTTCAAAGAACTCTTTTTCGACTACAGCAATATCTCCGTTGGTTATCATGTGATCGGGAATGAAAATTTGGCACCTGAAACCTCCAGAAGTTTGAATATGGATATTGAAAGGTGGAATACCAATGAATACCATGCCCGGGTTCATTTTTACTGGAATGAAATTAAAGGGTTGATTGACTACCGCTTCCTGGATGTCATCGATGGGATCAGCACTTACACAAGTGAAAATCTCTCCACTGCCCGAACGGCGGGTGTTGAATTGGATTTCACCTATTTTTTCACGAATACTACTGAAGCCTGGATCGGGTATGCTTTTCTCGATTCCTGGGATGAGGAACATGAATCTCCGTTGGGTTTGAAAGCCCGCCATAAGGCCAATGGCGGTTTGCGCTTTAAACTATGGAAGGAAGTGAAATTCAACCTCCGGTTTCAATACGTCGGGAAACGCTTCTTCTGGGATGATTCCATGGACGGAACTGCGCCGGAAAGAGCTTGGATCGATCCTTACACCGTTTTAAATGCCAACGTAAGTATTCCCCTGCCCTGGGGTATGAATCTATATCTGGGCGGAAAAAATTTAACCGATTATGTTAATCAAACCTGGGGACCGATGCCCGGTAGAGAATGGTATCTGGGACTGCGGTTTGATCTGAACCAATCATCAAGTGTGAATCATTAAGAAAGGAATGGAAAAATGAAATATCCATTGATGGTCATCTTTTTGCTGAGCTTCCTGACACAGGGCTGTGAAGATAAAAAAGGACAGAATCTCAATCCTCTGGATGAGGGAGTGAATTCCTACACATCTGTGAATATTAAACAGGGAGGACCGGAGTATTTTACCTTTGCTGATAACGAAGGTACACTCACGGAACCGGCAAAATGGGATATGGCCTTTGCAACGGTTGAATTCGTACCGGCTCCCGGTGCGCCCGCTATTCAGGATCCGGTTATTTTAACGGGTACTGATGTACCCTTTGCTAAACTGGACGCAGCGGACTTGAGCACCGTAACCGATGTTCCGGCTGCTACGCTGTTCAAAACCGATGATACCGGTGAGTATGTTACTCAGGGGTGGTATGATTACAATCCTGAAACCCATTTAATGACACCCAAGGATTATGTTTTTGTCGTCAACACCAGCGATGGTAAATATCCCGCTTTTGAGATTACCAGTTACTACGACGATGACGGAAACTCAGGAACAATTTCAATCCAGTGGAAGTATTTAGTTAAGTAACCAGATCTACGAGGTGCAGCAGGCACCCTACTCCATCTGATTTGCAATACCCTCCTATCTAACCTCCTACTTAAATCAGAGTCTGCTGCACCTCTTAAATTATTAAATTTTCTGACCAGCTAAATGAGGTAATCGATGCATTTTACACAACCTGTTATTCATTATCTGCCTGTTGCCACAACCATTTTATCAATTTGTTTCGGTATTGTAATCTTCCGACGTTATTTAATGAAAGGTGGCGGTAACCACCTGCTGTGGTGGAGCCTTGGTGTTTTTGTTTACGGTCTTGGCACTGCTTCAGAGGCCTATTTTACCCTCTGGGGTTGGAGTAACGCTGTTTTCAGAATCTGGTATATTGTCGGAGCCTTGATGGGCGGAGTCCTGTTAGCCCAGGGGACAATTTGGCTGTTGTTGAAACGTAAAACTGCCCTGTGGTTATCAATCGTATTGGTAGTTGTACTGACAATTGCTTCCTGGTGCGTATTGGCCAGTCCCCTGAATCTGAGTCTGGCCAACCCCCATTTACCCAGCGGAGCCGTGCTAACCTGGCAATGGGTGCGATATTTCAGTCCTTTTATTAATACTTATGCCCTGGTTTTTCTGGTGGGGGGAGCCCTGTATTCTGCCTGGAAGTTTTATACGCTTGCCACCAACCAGGGGGCCAAGCAGGAGTATTTTAAAGATAAATATATTGGCAATATTTTCATTGCTGTCGGTGCCTTATTACCCGGGTTTGGTGGACTCAGCAGTCGCTTCGGTCACACGGAAATTTTATATCTAACCGAAATCAGCGGTTTATTTTTAATCTGGATTGGGTATTGGTTTAATATTCGGCGGCGACCGTTTCAGTCTTTTAATAAACCTAACTGACGGTATTTTTCTTGATACTTTTGGTACAGGATTTTATGCCGGTCCCGCATATCAATCTTCTTACCCTGAATAAAAGCTTGTTCCACGTGTGTCCGGGCGTCCAGCGGATCACCGTCGGTAATGAACAGGGTGGCGTCTTTCCCTACAGCCAGTGATCCGATCTGATCGGCAACGCCTAATATTTCTGCGGGGAACAGGGTAATCGATTTCAACGCCACCTCTTTGGGCAGACCATAAGCGGCCGCCATGGCAGCATGGTAGGGTAGATTTCGTTGATGGGGAGTTTCGAAGGAGGCGCCGGAAGCGGCGATACAAAACTGAACCCCGGCCTGATACAATCGCGCCGGTGTTTTAAAAGTCTGGTCATAATCTTCATAACGGCGGTAAGGCAAAGATAACACACTTTCATAGATAACCGGAATTTGGTTCTTTTTTAACAGGTCGGTAGTTCTCCAGGCATCCCGGCCGCCAATGATAATAATATTCACTTTTTGCCGTTTGGCCCAGTGGATGGCTGCTTCAATCTGGCGAATTTCATTGGCATGGACAAATATGGGGCTTTCCCGCCGGAGGAAAGGAAGCATACCTTCCAACCGCAGATCCTGGTCCTGCTGATGGAGTGTATTTTTTGGATTGATCTCCCGCAGTTTGGCGTAAGCCCGTACCTGGTCAAAAAAGTCATCCAGGTCCTGAAGTTGTTGCTGCCGTTCCTGCTTCTGCTTTTTCAGGGATTTCTTAGCCTTGGGATTCAAATTCAGGGTCATTTTCGGCCAATTAATATGAAGTCCCGTGGGGTGTTTTAAAGTGGCATTCTCCCAAGTCCAGCCATCCAGCATCATCAGGGATGACTGTCCGGAAATTAATCCGGAAGCAGGTGTTGCGTTGGCCAGTAGCACCCCGTTAGAGCGGGTCACGGGTATAATTTCCGAGTCGGGGTTGTAGCTGACGTTGGCTCTTACGTTTGGATTCAGGCGACCGCGTTCCGCAAAATCAACCGTTGCTTTTACCGCTCCAATCTCCATCAGGCCAATGGAGGTCACCGAACTGATAAAGCCCGGATAAACATGTTTTCCTTCCAGGTCGATTACTTCCGCATTCCCCGGAGGTATAATCATCTTCTTAATGGCAGTGATTTTCCCGTTTTCGAATAGGATTGCACCGCTGGGGAGCGTGGTGTCGCCGACGGTATGAATGACGCCGTTTTTAAGCAGTATGGGATGATCCTGAACCGGCGCCGGGATTGGATCGGAAGCCGAAATTATGGATACAAAAAATATTAATAAAACGTCGGGGAGAATTCTAATCATTTACTTCATCCCCTCCGGTTTCATCAACCGAACAGGAGTAAAATCCTTTTTCCGGTCCCTCTGGTTTCATGGGCGGGTTTCCGTCATCGTTTGATTTCAGAATTTTTTGAATCAGCTCCCGGCGTAATTTTGCATCCCGTTGCCGGTAGTAGCGGTCCTGTTCCAGGGAAAAATACCGGCGTCCTTCAATCCAGGTCTGTTCACAAATAGAATAGGTTGAGAGGGGGTTACCACTCCAGATCACGAAATTGGCGTTTTTTCTAGCTTCCAGGGAGCCGACCCACTTGTCAATTCCTAACTGTCGGGCGGGATTAATAGTGACTAGTTTCAGCGCTTCTTCTTCCGATAGATTGCCGTATTTTACCGCTTTAGCCGCCTCCAGGTTCAGCCTTCGAGCCAGTTCGTCACTATCAGAATTAAACGAGACGTTTACCCCGATCCTGTGCATCAGCGCGCCATTGAAAGGAATGGCATCGATAACTTCATATTTATAAGCCCACCAGTCTGAAAAAGTGGAAGCGCCGGCGCCGTGTTCCTGAATTCTTTCGGCTACCTTATAACCCTCCAGCACGTGTTGAAAAATACCGACTTTAAAACCAAAATCTTCCGCAATGCGGGTCATCATGAGGATTTCATCCTGGCGGTAGGAATGGACATTCACTTCCCGTTTTCCTTCCAGGATTTCCACCAGGGCATCCAGTTCCAGGTTCCGCCGGGGGGGAACCGCTGTTCGTTGCAGGGAACTGTTTTTGTTGTAAATCCGCCATTTATTGCGGTAATCCACAGCGGCCTGGAAGGCGTCACGAATCACCTGTTCCACACCCATTCTTGTTTTAGGATAGCGATTGGTCGGGTCGTTCCAGTTGGACCGTTTAACGTTTTCCCCCAGGGCCAGTTTAATTCCTGGGGGAGCCCCTTTGAAAATCAGTCCTCGGGGGTCAGAGCCCCAGCGCAGTCTGAGAATGACGGTCTGGCCCCCTACGGAGTTGGCTGATCCGTGGAGTAAGTTAACCACCGTCAAACCGCCCGCCAGTCCACGATAGAGGGAGACGGCGTCCGCATCGATCACATCCTCCATGCGGACTTCGGCAGTGACACTTTCAAAACCTTCGTTAATCGAAGCGCCGGCCATGTGGCTGTGGGCATCAATAATACCGGGAGTAATATGCTTTCCGCGTCCGTCAATGACCAGCGCATTGCCCCGGGGAATAGAGATGTTCCGGGCAATTTTTTTCACTTTTCCATCCTGAAACAGAATATCCCACCCCTTCAGAATTCCCTGGGGTCCGCAGGTCCAGATTGTGCCGTCGTTCACCAGAACCAGGTGGGGCCGGTTGGGTGGTTTTTCCATTCCAAAGGCGCCCTCAGGGTAAAAGACGGTTAAATCACTCGGTTTTTCAGGAATTAATTCTTCAGTGGAATCCCGGTAAACAGAATCCTGGGTGGCTCGCCAGGTTGAAATTGTGCCATCGGGAATTATCATTTGGCCGGAAGCCTCACGCTTGTTTACCGTTCCGGTGAACCGCGTTACTCCACTCTGGAGGACCGAATCTGTTTCTACGGACCAGGAAAGGCGGTCCTGTTCCAGCGTAATGTTTTCAAGCGTGAACGTTAGACTATCAATTCCTAGTTTTCCACTTAACTGGTTCTGCTTAGCTTTGAATTCCAGATTCCAGGTTCGGTTGTTTTCCTTTAGTGTCCACTTTCCGGCGATGTGAGCCATTGGTTCCGGTTCAACCGGGTATTCGTCGCCGTTAATCCAGACCGACCGGACCGGCTCCCGGCCTTCAAAATAATCGCCCTCCACAACCGTCAGATTCGCCAGGTAACCCGGTTCAATTTTTCCCAATTGGTCCCCAACACCAAATTTTTCAGCCGGGATAGTGGTGAGCGCCGCCAGGGCGGTTTTTTTCGGGAAACCCCGTTTTATAATTTTGATCAGATTTTTTCGGAACTGTTTCCGGTCCTTCAATTCACTGCTGGTGATTGAAAAAGTGAGACCGGCCCGAAGGAGTTTCTGCGGGTTATCCGGGGCCAGGTCCCAGTGTTTCAGTTGTGCGGTGGTGTACTGCAAAGCCTGGTAGGGGTCGGCTACCTCCGGTTTGCCAGGGAAATTCAGGGGGAGAATAATAAAAGGGTCCAAATCCGCAATTTCAGTTAGGCGGCGGTATTCGTACCCGTTCCCCTTCAGCCAGAGGTTAAGGTCGAACTCTGCCGCTATTTTTTCCGCTCGCAGGCTGGACAGTTCATCCCGGGTGCGGAAAATGAAAGGCTGGCGGGAGTGGAAAGCGGCATACAATGCTTCCAGGGAACGGTCTTCCTGAATGGGTTCATTGCCTTCCGGATGCTTGGCTAAAATTGTCCGTGCTTTTCCGTACCACTGGGCATCATAGAGTCCCTGACGGATAAAGGCAATCGCCCCTAGGAGGGAAGTGGGATATTCTTTGGCGCCCCAGCCGCCGTAATGGAAATCAATTACCTGCCCCACAGTGGGATTCAGTAACTGGGGTATCCCCGAGAGCTGGATCAAAGCTGATTGTCCTTCGAAAATCCCGGATTGGGGAGCAATATGAGCTGTGGTGAATCCCAGGGCACGCAGTTCTTCCAGGGTCTTTTTCTTGGGCTTAAACTGGTCGATGGCCTGAATGTAAGCGCGCATATTCGAATTCCAGTTATCCCGGAGTGAACTGTCTTTGGCAGTGGTTTTTACATCGAACCAGCTTTCCAGGAATCCGGCGTACACATGCTTTCCGGCCAGATCAATCTCCGTGGCTTCCGGCGGAATCGGAATCGACTTGCCAACCGCCTCAATAACCCCATTTCTCAGAATAATCGTTCCGTCAGCGATTATTTCATCGGGGCTGGTGTGGACAATACAGTTGGTCAATGCCCAGGTGCGGGGCGGATTGACGTGCAGGTCCTTAGGTGGGGCCGTCTGTGATAACAGGAATGATAAAAAAAGGCCGGGTCCCAGTTTAAGTAGTTTGACCATGGTCGCGTTGTTAGAAATTAGGCCCCTTCAAATGAGCTTTGGTAATGTTTTCGATGAGATAGGAATAGGCCTCCTCCACGTTGTCCGAAATGTGGAACAGCTCTAAATCAGGTTCGGCAATGACGCCCCGGTCCACCAGGAAATCCCAGTTCACCGCCTGATTCCAGAATTCTGAATCATACAACACCACCGGAATTTTCTTTTTTATTTTTTTAGTCTGGATCAGAGTGAGCACTTCCATCATTTCATCCAGGGTGCCAAAACCGCCTGGCCAGACCACCAGCGCCTTGGCCTGATAAAGGAACCAGAACTTGCGCATGAAAAAATAGTGAAAATTGATTTCTAGGTCATTGGAAATCCATTTATTCCCGTGCTGTTCGTTGGGTAGGGTAATGCTTAAACCCACTGCCAACCCTTTGGCCTCTTTAGCGCCCCGGTTGGCCGCCTCCATGATTCCCGGCCCCCCGCCGGAGGTAATAATAAACCGTTTTTGTCTGTTCTTTAAACCTTTGCTCCAACGGGTCAGTTTAAACGCCAGTTCCCGGGCCGCTTCGTAGTAGCGACTCATTTCCAGGTTACGCTCAAGCGCCCGGTGTTGGGCTTTGTCAAATCCGGGTTCAACCTTGTCTAATGCCGCCCGGGCGGCTTCCCGGGAATGAATCCGGGCTGAACCGAAAAATACAATTGTATCCTGGATTTTTTTGCGTCGCAACCGCTGTAAAGGACCAAAATATTCGGATAAAATACGGATTGACCGGGCATCCGGACTGGCTAAAAAATCCGTATTGAAATAAAAACGGTCTTTATTCTTTGTTGTCATAAATCATTGCCTTTCAAAAGCCGGAAGTTAATTGTCTTTTGGTAAATGCTGAACAGGAAAAGTGTTCCTGGTAATTTAATTGGAGGAGTATAATTTGAATGTATATTAACAGCCATGAAAAAATACATTTTATTTCTGTTGGTATTCGTTGTTGCCTGTGTTCCGCCCCCTTCACCGGTTGAGCCATTCAAACCACCGCCGGTTAAGGGGAATCAGGTAGCTCCTTTGGAACCATCCCTGTTAGAACGGGATTTGCTGACAGAATATGATATCTGGGAATTCCTGAAATCCAAACCCGATGAAACTGAAGTGCTAGAGCTACTGGGTTACCCCGATTCGGTTTGGGTCAGCGATGAAGAACCATATTATGTCCTGTACTACTATATCCCCGAATTAAAGGACTACAATGCGATTGTTTTTAACCAGCAACAGCGGCGGGTCACCGGGTACGAGTGGGACGAATGATTATGCACCGCTAAAACTGAAAGATTGCTTATAAAAAACAACAGCCCCCTCGGTACTGGATGCCGATACTATTGTTTCGATGCACCCCATGAGTACTTTTTGTGCATCGTATTCCTGATCCTCTACTATCAGGATGTTATAAATGAAATCGGATCAGCAGTAAAATCGCTTGTTTTAAGATCGTAACTCAGGAACGGGGTACGTTAACATCAAAAGTCATTTCCACATGGTCCAGGACTTTCATGGGACCCATCCCCGGCATAGGAAGGTCATAATCGGAGAGCGTAATTTTGGTTGAACCAGTGGCTTTCAAGGCACCGTCCTCATTTACCAGTTTGACTTTTAATGAGTGTGGTTTTTCGACGCCATTAATCGTTAACGCGCCGTCTAAGACATAATTACCCGCATGGAGCGGATAATTAAAGTTGGCGGAAAAGGTGATATCCGGGTAGTTTTTCACATCAAACATACTGGTACGCATGTGCATATTCCGCATTCCGATCGTGGTAGTGATATCTTTCACCGGGACCGTTACTGTAATCGTCCGGTTGCCGGTTTCATTTTGGTCGGAAATATTGATATCGAATGTTTGTGCAATGACGGGGAAATCATGGGTCCGGGCATGCCCTTCGCCGCTGAGCGTTCCGTTTGACTGACTCATGACCAGGGCGCCGACTACCAGCGCCGGCAGCAGGAGACTGGTGATCGCAATTGTTTTTAATTTCATCTGTTTTCCTCTTTGTTAATTATTTTATTCATCAGTCCATTAACAGGTTTTAAAATAGAACCGATGCGGTCTAAATCGATAACCAATAATAAGAACTTTTCTTCGGCTAATCTGTCACCACCGTGACTAAAACCTGTTCGGGGTAGGGGAAAAAATGTAATTTCCGCTTAAATAAAAAGTAGCTGACAGGCTTATAAGGGGTGCGAAAATGAGTTTGACAACTTTTTTTCTGATTATTGGTCGAAGAAGAGAATCGACTGATGTATTATTTTCCATAATCATGATACCGGAGCAATTGTGAAAAAGATTTGGCTTTTGTTTTTTCCTCCCGCCCTGATACTCTGCAATAACCAGAGCCTGGACGCAGAAAATGATATTTCCAGGGAGATAGTGGCTCAACGCCTGGCAGTTCCCCTGAAAATTGACGGTAAATTGAACGAAGCGCTCTATTCAACCCCACCCAATCAGCAGTTTATTCAGGATGAACCGGATAATGGTGAACCGGTCACTGAGAAGACCGATGTCTGGGTGGCTTACGACAATTCAGCTTTGTATATTGGCGCCCGGCTCTGGGACAGCAAGCCGGATTCGATCGTTAAGCGCATGGTCCGGCGGGATGAAGATGCCAACTCCGATCTGTTTGCTGTTGGAGTTGATTCCTATCATGATCTGCGTTCCGGTTTTTTCTTTGTTGTCAATCCCGTTGGAGCAATTCAGGACGGGACGATTTCTAATGACAGCTGGTTCGATGATACCTGGGATGGGATCTGGGAAATGAAAACACGGATTGATGACCAGGGCTGGACGGTTGAAATGAAAATTCCGTTTTCCCAGCTTCGTTTTAATAAACTGAAGGAATATACCTGGGGAATTAATTTTAGACGCTACCTTCAACGCAGGAATGAGGTATCCGCGTTCATTTACACTCCCCGGGGGGAAAGCGGTTTTGTCTCCCGGTTCGCTGTTCTCCGGGGAATAAAAAATATCACCCCACCGCAACGGATTGAATTTACTCCTTACCTTACCTCCGGTTATAGTTTGCTGCCTTCATTAGAAGATAATCCTTTTTTTAAGGGGAAGGACAGCAAACTGGGGATCGGTACCGATGTAAAATTGGGGATTGGAAATGACCTGACAGTGGATGCCACTATTAATCCTGATTTTGGACAGGTAGAGGTGGATCCCTCTACCATTAATCTATCGGCTTATGAGACTTATTACGAAGAAAAGCGGCCCTTTTTTGTGGAGGGCTCCAGTATTTTTTCGTTTGGTACCGGCGGACCTTCCAATCGCTGGGGATTCAATTTCGGGGAGCCGGATTTCTTTTACAGCCGTCGGATCGGTCGGCCTCCCCAGGGATCTGCTTCCGGAGAATGGGTAGATACGCCTTCGGCAACCAGGATTCTGGGAGCGGCCAAGATCAGTGGCAAACTGAAAGGAGACTGGTCCCTGGGCGGTTTATCGGTCGTAACCAACCGGGAGTTTACCCGGGTTAATAATTCCGGTGAAATCCATAAACAGGAAGTGGAACCACTTACTTACTATAACCTGCTGCGGATACAAAAAGAATTTAACAAAGGACTCCAGGGATTAGGTGGTCTGGGCACGGCGGTCAAGCGGAATTTTAAGGATCGCAGCCTGAGAAGTTCACTTTCCGATGATGCACTGGCTATCGGGTTGGATGGCTGGACCTTTTTCAACCAGGATCGGGAGTGGGTCATTGCCGGTTGGATCGGCGGTACTCAGGTAAGTGGATCCAAAAACCGAATGCTGAGCCTGCAGGAGAATTCAAGCCACTATTTTCAACGGCCGGATGCAGACCATGTGGAAGTGGACAGCAATCTAACCGTACTGAATGGTATGGCCGGTCGGGTAATGCTGAACAAGGAAAAAGGTCACTGGAGGTTTAATACTGCGCTGGGGGTGATTACTCCGGGATTTGAAAGTAACGATCTTGGTTTGAATTTTGGGACTGATGTCATTAACAACCATATCGTATTAGGGTATGAGTGGTATGATCCCGGGGAAATATTCCGGCGGTTAACTTTGAATACGGCCTATGTTACGAATCATAACTTCGGGGGTATTAAAACCAGCGAAATGATATTTGTTTTTGGCTGGGCGCAGTTTCTCAACTATTGGAATGTAAATTTCTTCAGCGGTTGGGGACCAACCACTTTAAGTGCCCGTCATTTACGGGGCGGTCCTCTGGTGGAATCGCCTTCCGGCAGTTTTTATAATTTCGGGTTCAATTCTGATGGCCGGAAAGATATTGTATTTGGCGGGGGCGGGAATGGCAGCAACAGCGCCGATGGCAGTAATGGCTGGTCGGTTTACAGCTGGATTTCAGTCAAGATCGGTACCCGTCTGAATCTGGAATTCAACCCCAATTATCGTGAAAATATGACCATTGCCCAATACGTGACCCAGATTGAAGATCCGGGAGCCACTTCCATGTACGGAAAGCGCTATGTGATGGCGCAATTGGATCAGCAGACACTGTCAGCCGATATCAGGGTGGACTATACCTTTACTCCTACTTTAACTCTACAGGCTTATTTCCAGCCATTCATTGCCGTGGGGAAATACTCCCGGTTTAAAGAATTTAAACGCCCCCGGAGCTATGATTTTCTGGTGTACGGTGAAGAAGGCTCGACCATCCAGGAAACTGAATCCGGTTATTTCATCGATCCCACGGGGGGTGATGACCAAGATGCTTTTGAAATCTCGAACCAGGATTTTAATTATAAGGCCCTGGTGGGAAATGCCGTTCTCCGCTGGGAATTTCACCCTGGTTCAACCCTTTATTTAGTGTGGACCCGGAATGGAAATAATTTTGACCATCCCGGACAGTTTAAATTGAATCGCGACCTGGGTAAGCTGTTAAAAGCAAAGACCGATAACGTATTTGAAATAAAAATTACCTACTGGATCGGCGCTTAATTCAATACTGATTATACTCCGGTGATAGCTGTCGCGCAGCCGGCTGATCAGCATCAACAAGTGGAGTGAATCAAGGCGCCCACTGCTTCCGTTTTACGCAGTTTATTATACAATTTCACCGCGGCTCCGGTTTTCAATTGATGGTAAATAATCTGCCGTTCCTTCAACAGGTCCAGGGTAGTGTCACTGGTTTGCAAGCGGCCGTAAACGCCTTGAGAAAGAATCAGGATTTTTACACCATTATCCAGTAATTCCTGAATATCGGCTGGCTGAATTCCCGGGGAATGACTGGTTGCCGTTTCATTCCAGTCCCATTCCCGAGCTCCGCCGGGGTATAGTTTGGCGTCTTTGAAGGGCTGATCAAAACCCTCAATTTCGAGGTGTCCCCAGGAAATTTTTTTGATTATCGGCGACTGCATCTGTTTGACATGGATTATGTATTGATTCTATTTAACCTTTAATATATCATTATGGGTGGTTTTTTTACAAGGAGGGATTAACCCACATTCTTATTATGATTCGCAAACAGGTTTTTACAGGGGATAAAATCAAGTTATGAACGGGCTGGCACTTTAAGTTCAGATTCGGGTCTGAATTGCCCGTTGAATCATGGGACTTTCGACGGGTAAGTTCGGCAACGATATTATGAAATCTGATTTCAAACTGGCCCCTTCAATTTTATCGGCGGATTTTTCTGATTTGGCGGCGGCGTTGCGTTACTGCAAAACCGGCGGTGTACCGTGGATTCACGTGGATGTAATGGATAACCAGTTTGTTCCCAACCTTACGGTTGGTCCTCCGGTGGTGGAAGCTCTTCGGCCGCAGACAAAGAAATTCTTAGATGTCCATTTAATGGCTATCAGACCGGAATCGCTGGTGGCACCGTTTGCCCGGGCGGGGGCCGACGGAATCACCTTTCACCTGGAGGCGACATCTGATCCGGCCGGAATAATTGACCTCATCCGGAACCAGGGGAAACAGGTGGGTATCTCCCTGAAACCGGGGACGCCGGTTCAGGAGTTAGAACCTTATCTGGATCTGGTGGACCTGGTACTGATGATGAGTGTAGAACCGGGCTTCGGCGCCCAGGAGTACCTGCCTAAATCCACGGAACGCATCCGTGAATTAAATGAACGTTTATTGCAGTGTAACCGGCAGCAGCAGGTATTGATTGAAGTGGATGGCGGCGTAAAACTGAATAATGCACCTATGATTCTGGAAACCGGTGCGGATGTCCTGGTGGTTGGTTCGGCTATTTTCGCCGCCGATGATCCGGTGGCGGTGATGCAACAATTTAATTCCCTCAGATAGCCTATGGTCGGTTACAAGGACCTGGAATCTTTCAATAATTGGACCCTTGAAGAAAAGGATCAATTTGCCCTGAATGTACTCAAGGGGTTTGTCATCGACGGTGTGCGGAAAGCTAATTCCGGTCACACCGGCGGTGCTCTGTCATCAATGGATTTTGCTTACACGCTGTTTACCGAGTATCTGAAATTTGACCCCGATGATCCGGAGTGGATTGCCCGGGATCGTTTTGTACTCTCCGCCGGCCATGAGTCTATGCTTCTCTATTCCCTTTTATTCATGGTGGGATGGCTGGGTATGGAAGACCTGCAATCCTTCCGCCAGTTCGGCAGCTCTACCCCCGGTCACCCGGAGGTGGACCTGCCAGGTGTGGAAGCCACCACCGGTCCTCTTGGGCAGGGGCTGGCCATGGGAATCGGAATGAGTGTGGCTGAATCTTTACTACGGGCAACGTTTCTTGAGACAACCGAAAAAGAAGACGATCTGGTGGGGCATTTTACCTACATTCTGGCGGGTGACGGGGATCTCCAGGAACCGGTAGCCTTAGGGGCCGCTTCTTTGGCGGGACACTGGGGTTTATCACGCCTCATTTTGTACTACGACTCAAATTCCGCTCAGATTTCCGGCTCAACCTCCCGTTCGGACTCGACGGTTTATGCTACCCTGTTTGAAGGGTTCAACTGGCATGTCCAGAAAATCGATGGTCATGATCTGGGTCAAATCAGGGAAGCAATCGAGAAAGCTCAGGTAGTGGATCGTCCCAGTATTATCATCGGGAAGTCGGTCATGGCCCATGGTACCGCCAGCATGGAAGGAGACCCGGGAACGCACGGAACACCCCTGCCCCCGGAAGAAATTGCTGCTACCAGGAAAAAGTGGGGATTACCCGCTGAACCCTTTTTTATTCCTGCTGAAGTTGTGAACCATTTTCGTACCCGTTTCACTTCCCTGCGGGAGGAAGTTTCCCAGTGGAAATTAACCCTGAAAGAAACCAGTAAAGATTCACGGTTTCGTAAGCTGTGGAAAACCACTTTTGAAAGATCCGTTCCTGAATTGCATTACCCAGAATTTGAAGCCGGGAATTCCCTGGCCACCCGCAAAGCTTTTGGTCTTATCCTGGATGTCTTTTCAAAACAGGTTTCCAATCTGGTAGGAGGCTCGGCGGACCTGGAACCTTCTAATTACACTGGGAATTTTGCTGCCACCTACGGTGATTTTTCCCGGGAGCGGCGTACAGGGCGGAATCTGGCCTTTGGTGTCCGTGAATTTCCCATGGCAGCTATACTCAACGGGATTGCCCTTCACGACGGGTTGATTCCTTTCGGGGGGACTTTCCTGGTGTTTTCCGACTATGAACGCCCGGCTCTGCGTCTGGCAGCCCTGCAGAAACTGCGGGTAATTCATGAATTCACTCATGACTCTTTTTACGTTGGGGAAGACGGCCCCACACACCAGCCTGTAGAGCAGATCATGGCCTTGCGGGCGATTCCCAATTTTCAGGTCTTCCGTCCGGCCGATGCCAGGGAAACAGCAGTTTGTTTTAAATTGGCTCTGGAATCCACGGGCACTCCCAGTGCTCTCGCGTTAACCCGCCAGGGAGTCCCGGTTTTGGACCTGAGCATGGCCCAGGTTGAGGCTGGTGTAGCCCGGGGCGCTTATTGTCTCCATGATTGTGATGGCTGGCCCGAATTGGTTTTTCTGGCCACCGGATCTGAAGTATCGCTGGCCCTGGAAGTAATGGAGCGGATGAATGACCGGCGGATTCGTGTGGTGAGTATGCCCTGCTGGGAATTATTTGACCGGCAACCTGATTCATATAAACGAAAGTTGATTCCCTTACGGGGTGCCATGACCGTCTCACTGGAAGCAGGAATTACTCAAGGTTGGGAGCGGTACGTGGGTCCCCAGGGATTGATGATTGGACTGGATCACTTCGGTGCCTCCGCGCCTGCCGGTGTTTTAGCCCGGAAATACGGATTTACAGCGGAAAAAGTGGAAAAAAAGATCCGACATCATCTGGATCAATTGCTTTGAAGTTGGTGAATGGTTAGGATGGAATACTGGAGGCCTGGGTTAATAGTAGAGTGGAATAGTGGAGATGAGATAAACAATGATGAAAATTAATAAACCAGGGAATTTGAAGCGGGTGTTTAAGGGAAACGTGGGTAGTTGCGGGTTTGATGCTTGTTTTGTCCCATCAATCCAAAAATGCCATTACCCCGATATTCTGGTTAGAGTCAGGTAAATTATGAAAATTCATTTAGCGGCGGACCATGCCGGTTACCGGTTGAAAGAAACGATTAAAAAACACCTACTTGGACAAGGATATGAGGTCCAGGATCACGGTGCTTTTGCTTTTAATTCCGAAGATGATTTCCCTGATTTTATTATTCCCTGTGCCCGATCAGTAGCTGCCGATCCTGAGAGTCGCGGTCTTATATTTGGTGGCTCCGGACAGGGGGAAGCCATGGCTGCAAATCGTGTGAAAGGGATTCGGGCAGCCGTTTATTACGGAGGCACTGAAGAGATAGTTCTGCTATCCCGCCGTCATAATAATGCCAATGTTCTTTCCCTGGGAGCCCGATTCGTGACCGAGGAGGAAGCTTTAAAAGTCATCGTTTTATGGTTGAAAGAAGCTTTTGAGCACGGACGGCATGATCGGCGCATCCGGGCGTTGGATCAATAAATTTGGATCAAATTTCAGATAGGTAATGAGCACTGAAATAGGTATCTGCGGTGCTGTCCTGGCAGGGGGAAAGTCGCAGCGCATGGGTGCGGAAAAAGCCTTCATTAAAATTGGGAAAACGACTTTAATTGAACGAGCCATCCAAACAATGAAATCAGTTATCTCCAACCCTATGATTATTACCAATGAACCGGAAAAGTTTGAATATTTAAATTTACAACTTCACCGTGATATAATTCCCGATTCCGGTCCCCTTGGTGGTATTTACACGGCGCTGGAATATGCCACTAAAAGCCATGTTTTGATATTAGCATGCGATATGCCCAGTGTCACCACTAAAATTGTTCAGGAGTTATATGCTCGTGGTATTCATCATGATATTTTGGTTCTGGATGCCGGTTTTGGAGTGGAACCGCTATGTGCTGTTTACAACCGACGATGTACGCCGTTCATAAAAAGGCAAATCGATCAAGGAAAATTAAAGGTAACGGATTTTTATCAAAATTTAAACGTGAAGACATTGAACCGGGAAGAAATAGATGATTCTATTCCTGGAAACTGGTTTTTCAATATCAACACGCCAGCTGATAAACTGTTAGCAGAGAAAGTATTTAAGCAAGGAGATGTTCAAGCTGGAATAAAAGATCATTAATGAAAATATGGACTAACTATTCCAGAAATCCTGCTATTTTTCAAAATCCATTTATATTTCGTTTACTACCATAACGGTTTAACAAGGATTTGTCCTTGTAATGAGACTTGAGTAATTTTGAACGGTTCTCCCAGCCAAATGGTCTAAGTTCCGTGTACTGGAATAGGGCCTGAGGCCGACACGGTGATGTTGGAAACGGCATCATTTGCTCCCGTATTTGGAAAGAGAATGGAAATAAAGACTTATCCTGTTAACGCCCTCGATTCAGAACCCGTTTTTCGGGTTCATCCAGTCTTAAATGATCGTTTTGGTCGCAGGTTTGATTACTTACGAATCGCTCTGAATGAACATTGTAACCTGCGCTGTATTTATTGTATGCCGGAACGGGGTATTCGTTTCCGTTCCAGCAGTAAGTTAATCACTACCCGGGAAATAATAAGGATCATACAAATTGCCTCCGGGCTTGGTGTGAAGAAAATTCGTTTTACCGGTGGGGAACCGCTTTTGAATCCTGACTTATTCCGGCTGGTGAAAGCAGCGGTTCAGGATATCGGGATAGAATCAGTCCATATCACCACCAACGGACTACTCCTGGTTGGTAAGATTGCGCAATTAAAAAAAGCGGGTCTTTCGGGAGTGAATATCAGTCTAGATACTTTAGAGCGGAAAAAGTATACGTTAATTACCCGCAGGGACGGATTGTTTCAGGTCCTGGAAGGATTACGAGCTGCTTTGAGAGCAAAAATCAATGTGAAAATAAATGTTGTTGCCTTGCGGGGATTCAACGATAGTGAAATTCCGGCATTTGTTGCCTTAACAAGGCAAAACCCGGTGACTGTCAGGTTTATTGAACTGATGCCTTTTGATGCCCACCAGATTTGGAAAACCGGTAAATTTTATTCCCAGGATCATATTGTGGAGGACCTTCATGAACATTTTCCATCCCTGGTTCCGGCGGAGGGCACAAAGACTGAACAAAAGGTATTTCGCCTTCCCGGTTATTGTGGAAAAATTGCCGTCATACCTTCGTACAGTCGGGACATATGCAGCTCCTGCAATCGCATCCGGATCACGGCCGATGGCAAGATTCGTAATTGTCTCTATGCCACGAATGAGTACGATTTACGCGCTCAGATGCATAACGGGGGGACGGACGTTGACTTAGTAGCGTTATTGAAAAAAGCCATGTGGAATAAACCGGAGGATGGCTGGAGTGCGCAGAGTAAAGGAACTCCACTGCGTGAAAGTATGACTCAGATTGGAGGATGAGAGTGAAAACGAAAGATCAGCCGTTCAACCATTTAGATGAAAAGGGCGCGGTGAAAATGGTGGATGTAACGGAGAAGATCCCCACCGTTAGAATTGCCCGGGCAGAGGGGAAAATCACTCTGCAGGCGGAGACTATCCAAGCCATCCAAACTGAGAAAATTCCCAAGGGTAATGTCCTTACCACCGCTAAGTTAGCGGGAATCCACGCGGCGAAGAAAACGGCTGAGCTGATTCCCCTCTGCCATCCCCTGCCCCTATCGTGGGTGGAGGTTGAATTTGAGCTTGGATCGAGTCATATTTTAATCCGTTCTATCGTTAAAACTCAGGCCGGGACGGGCGTGGAAATGGAAGCGCTTTCCGCCGTATCATTAGCAGCCTTAACCATTTACGATATGTGCAAGGCCATGGATACTTCTATGTCCATATCCGGAATAAAATTGATCCAAAAGACCGGAGGTAAAACAAGTTTTTCCACTGACTACCGGCCACAAGTAGGTATTATTACCTTGAGTGACAGTTTATCTGCCGGGAAAGGAGTGGACCGGTCCGGTAAAATTCTCCGGGAGGGTTTTAAAAAAGCCGGTTGTACCGTAAACCATTATTGCTTACTGCCAGATGGTGCTAAACAATTGGAAAGCACCATTCACACCTGGATCAAAGAGGGAGTAGAATTGATCCTGACCACTGGTGGTACGGGACTGGGTCCCCGGGACCTGACGGTCCCCATTCTGGAAAAACTAGTTGATTCCCGCCTCACGGGTGTTGAGCAAGCACTCCACGCCTTCGGCCGTTTAAAGACAAAAACGGCCATGTTATCCCGGTTATTAGCTGGAATGATTGATAAAACAATTATCATTTGCCTGCCTGGGAGTTCCGGAGCCGCCAAGGATGCCCTGGCAGTATTGCTTCCCACTATTTTTCATGCCGGGGGGATTATTAAGGGTGGTAAACATTGATGGATTGGCTATTGTCCATCCTGTTTTTCTTTGTGGCCCTGCTGTATTCCAGTGTAGGGTTGGGAGGTGGTTCTTCTTATACTGCTTTAATGGCGATTACGGGAGTGGATCATCGCTTGATTCCCACAATCTCCCTGACGTTGAATCTGGTAGTCACCTCTCTTGGAGTTTTTCATTTTTGGCGTAACGGGTATGGCCGTTTAGGACTAATCCTGCCTTTTTTAGTCACTTCCGTTCCCATGGCCTATTTAGCCGGTTCTATGAATCTTTCCCGAACTATTTTTCTTGGGCTGTTACTGGCAACCCTCTGTCTGGTAGTGATCCGGATTTACTTTCTTAGTCGTCTGCAATTCTCCCTGGATTTAAAGGGTCTTTCCCGGTGGGCGGTGATTGTGGGTCTTGGGGCGCTGTTAGGCTTTGTAGCCGGGGCTGTGGGGATTGGCGGAGGCATTTACCTGGTACCGTTGCTGATTATGTTCCGACTGGCCTCGGAGAAGGAAGCTGCCGCTACCGGTACTATCTTCATCTGGGTAAATTCATTAACGGGGATCATTGCCCGATTCCAATGGGGAGCTTATGACCTGCCGTTTATGGTTCCCCTGTTAGTGGCCGTTATTGTGGGCGGTTTTGCCGGCTCCTACTTCGGGGCAGTGCGTTTCCGTCCTCAGACTATTCAAAAGGTCATGGGAATTGTAGTGGTGATTGCCATTATTATTCTTGGAAAGCGACTGATATGGTCTCTGTAACCGAAGCGCACAGGATTATTGAAGACCGGATTCCGCCGCTCCGGGAAGAAAAAATTAAATTGAGTGTGGCTGCGGGGCGAATCTTAGCAACGAATGTTAAGGCTCCTTTTCCCATGCCTCGTTTTGATAATTCCGCCATGGACGGGTTTGCAGTTCGGGCAGAAGACACAGAAGGTGCTACGCAGATAAATCCGGTGGAATTGAAGTCTATCGGGGTCATTCCTGCTGGTTCATCCGGCGATTTAAGGCTAAAACCGGGCCAGTGTGCCCAGGTGATGACCGGGGCGGTTATTCCCTCCGGGGCTGATGCCGTGATTATGGTAGAAAATACAAGTGGTTTTGATGAATCCGGGATTGTCCGGATTTTTACAACTGTACAGCCGGGCGACCACATTCGCCGGCAGGGAGAAGAAATTTCCCAAGGCGCTGTTTTAATCCGGCGGGGAACGCCCATTACAACCGCTGAAATTGGAGTCCTGGCAACTTTTGGCTATGCCAGTGTTTCGGTTACTGTACCGGTACGAGTGGCGATTTTTACCACCGGGGACGAATTGCAGGAACCGGGGACAGAGCTTAAGTCCGGACAAATCTACAATTCAAATCTTCCGGTGATTTCCGATCTGGTACAAAGAGCAGGTAGCAGGATTATCATTCAGCGATTGCTCCGGGACGATCAAAACGAATTGAAAGTGGCCCTTCAGGAAGCTCTGGAGACTGCTGATGTAGTGATTTCAACCGGCGGGATTTCCATGGGCCGGTTTGATTTTCTTCGACTGATATTGAAAGAATTAAGTGTAAAGGAACATTTCTGGAAAGTGGCTCAAAAACCGGGGAAGCCGCTATATTTCGGTAGCCGGGGGAAAACACTGGTATTCAGTCTCCCTGGAAATCCGGTTTCTGCGTTCATTGGTTTTATGGTCTGGGTCTGGCCGGTGCTGGAGAAAATGCAGGGGAAACAGCCCAATCATTTTTTAGAAGCAGTCCTCACAACACCTTTTCCCCGGGAAGAGACGAAATATCGTTTTCTATTCGGAAAGGTAGAAGTCAATAAAGGAAAACTGGTTTGTCGTCCCGCTGAAAAAATTGGCTCCCATATGTTGAGTTCCGCTCTGGAAGCCAACTGTATTCTGGAAGTTGAACCGGGGAAGGAACAACTACCAGTAGGTAGTAAAATTATTGTTCAAATATTACCGTGGAAATCGATTGTCTGAAAACATGATCCTCACGCCGGAAGAATTACAAAGCTGGATTAATGAAAAGCGTCCATTTTCTGCCCTGGATATCCGTCCGGAGGAGCAACGACTGGAATGGCCGCTCCTGGGATTTGAGGCCAGTGTAAATAACCCTTCTAAACTGCCGGTGGCAAACAGCGATCCTCTTGTACTCATCTGTCAGTACGGGATTGTTACTGAGGGTATGATCATTGAACAGGGGTTGAAAAATGCTTTCAGTCTTTTAGGTGGAGCCCAGGCCTGGGAAGAGTTTCGTTCCAGTCGACTGGATTTGAGTGCTTGGTCCCGGCAGATAGCGCTACCGGAGGTGGGGATGGATGGCCAACGAAAATTGACCCAGGCGACTGTGGCCATTATTGGAGTCGGTGGTCTGGGTTGTGCCGCTGCCACGACGTTAGCAGGCGCCGGAGTAGGTCGATTAATTCTTGTGGATGGAGACCGGGTGGCGCTTTCCAACCTCCACCGCCAACCTTTGTTCGGATTAGCAGATCAGGGTCATAAAAAGGTAGTAGTGGCTGCTGAAAGACTGAAAGCGTTAAATCCCGAGTTGACAATCGTCGCTATTTCTGAATTCCTGAATAGCTTCAATGCCGAAAAATTTTTATCGGCTGCTGATGTGATTATAGATGCAAGCGATAATCTAAGAACCCGTAAAACGATTGATTATGTTTCCAGACGAATTGGCATTCCCCTGGTGTATGGTGGACTTTACCGTTTTGAGGGACAGGTGGCAGTGTTGAATCACAACGGTGGGCCGGGTTACACTGATTTATTCCCGGGAGAAATTGAAAGTGGTGATCCCTGTTCAGCGGCTGGAACCCTGGGAATGCTACCGGGTATAATTGGTAATATTCAGGCGTTAGAGGTGGTGAAACTGATTGTTGGTATTGAACCGAATTTGTCCGGAAAACTGCTGCTTTATAACGGCCTGAACCACCAAACAGAAACTATCAGGATTTAAGTTGGAACAGGAACAACCGGAATTGGGAAAAATATGAACATCGTCGTTAAATGTTTTTCCCAGGTTCGCTATGCTTTAGGAACCAGTGAACTGATCCTGGATTTACCTGAAGGATCCACCACTGCTGACCTGGAACAAAAGATTCGTCAACGAGGGGGTGAAGCCTTGGCAAGGATCACATTGAGGACGGCAGTGAATCGACAGTATTGCCAGGGGCCGATTGAATTAACACAAGGAGATGAAGTTGCGTTCATTCCTCCGGTGCAGGGTGGCTGATGGTTATTGCCGAAATTGTACGGGGGAGAATTATTCCATTTCCGAGAGATGATTCCCGAAAGGATGAAGGTGCTGAACTTATTTTTAATGGTTGTGTCCGGGCCACGGAACAGGGCCAACCCATCTTAGCTTTGGAGTACGAGCAGTACGAAGGAATGGCGGAGCAGGAGTTGCTTAAGCTGGCGGAAGAAGCGGTAGCTCGTTTCCCGATCCGGGACCTGTTCTGCCGACACCGGGTGGGGGAGCTCAGAGTGGGGGAAACGGCGGTTCATGTAATAATCTGGTCCCGCCATCGACAGGAAGCCTTTCAAGCGTTGGAGTGGTTCATGAATAAGCTGAAACAGCAGGTGCCGATTTGGAAATGGGCCCTGCTCCCGGATGGTTCCCGAATTCCCAGCGAATGCAGGCATAATTGACCTTTCCTGCCTAAATTACCAGTAATTATGCTGGGTTTCTCACATCAGTCGCTGGCCAATTTTCTCTTTTGGGTTACCCAAAAAAAATGGTTTTTAATTACTTTGTTTATCGGTCTGGTATTACTGCTGCTTCCGACGCCTCAGGGACTTTCAGTGGCCGGTTACCGTACAATCATCATCGCCATAACTGCCCTGATCATGATTGTGAAGGAACCGATTCCGCTGCCGGCGATTGCCCTCTACATTCTGGTACTGGAAGTTTATTTCGATATCGATTCTCCTGACGGCATCGCCCATTCCTTCATGAATGATGCCGTTTTCTTTATCATGGGGTCCTTAATGTTGGCAGTGGCGATTGTAAAACAGGGTTGGGATACCCGGATTGCCCTGGGAATCATTAGAATAACCGGAAATAAAACCAGCCGGATCGTCTTTGGTTTTACGGCCATTTCGGCTGTGCTTTCCTCTTTTATCGGAATGCATACGGTGGCAGCGTTGATGTTACCCATTGCCATGACTTTAATTAAATATACTTCCGATAATCGAAGTAAAATTGTCGGTCTCTCCGGTGCATTATTGTTTGCCATTGCTTATGGTTCATTGCTGGGTTCCATCGGCACCCCCAGCGGCGGTGGTCGGAACGCCATTATGATGTCTTATTTCCAACAGTTTCACATCGACCTTTCCTATATTCAGTGGATTCTCCTGGTGTATCCCCTGTTAATTCTGGAAATACCGGTCATCGTCTGGCTATTGCTCCGGGACTTTAAGCCGGAAGTTTCACAACTGGATAGTAGTGTAAGGAAACTGGTGATTCAGGTAGCTAAGTCGGAAACTTTTACGGGACGGAATACTGTTGCCATTTTCATTTTTTTTCTAATCTTCGCTGGATGGGTATTCCTGTCCGATATCGTTGGTCTGGGGACCATTGCCCTGACAGGTGTTTTACTGTATTTAATTGCCGGATTCGTTAAATGGGAGGATTTAAATCAGAAGACCCATTGGGGTGTGATTATCCTTTTTGGCTCCACAATTTCTCTGGGAGTTAATATTAAAAGTACGGGGGCCGCTTTCTGGTTGGCAGACCACCTGGTGAATATGATCGCGAATTTATTACACATGATCCCCTATATTACCGATATAATGGTTGTTTTGATGACCACGGCCCTGGCGAATGTTCTTTCCAGCACGGCTACAGTGGCAGTTCTGGCGCCGGTGACACTGAATATGGGTCCCGATACCCTGCATCTGGGATTAGTAACGGCCATTGCCTCTTCCTTTGGTTTTTTCACCGCCGTGGCTGCCCCGGCCTGTACTATTATTTATTCCAGCGGATTAGTGCAAGTAAAGGATTTCTTAAAAGCCGGCTGGAAGGTCGGGCTCTTTTCTATGGTTCTGATCGTTATCTATGCCAATACATATTGGATGTTTTTCAATTGAAATGGGATTAATATAGTGCGCTGATGAAGATTTTAATTGCAGTTGGTAGTAAAGAATTTTCCGGGCCAACCTTGAGAGCCGGAATGAAGATTGCCCGTGCTTTTGATGCCTCCGCCACGATCATCGATGTGGGCGCCCAGCTCAGCAGCTTCAATACTAATATTGTCGATCTGGCTCATGAAAGGATGGAATCCTGGGATTTCCATCGTTCGGGGGTCGAAGTACTGGAATGGGCGTTTAATTATTTGGCGGAACACCGGTTCATTGAACCTCAGGTTATTGAAGCTGGATTTTCCCGCCACACACTGGTGAAAACAAGTTCTTCCCGCTGGGATCTGTATTTAAAGGGGACGGTTTGTAAAGATTTGAACTTGGTGCTTCGTACTGGTGATATTATTGCTGAACTGCGGGAAGAGGTCCACGCCGGTCAATACGATGTTACTATCATCGGCGGCAGCCAGAAACGGCGCATGGGGCATGATTTAATTCAATATATTGACAGTTCTATTTTTATTGTGAATCAATATGATTTCAATAAAAAATATCGTGTACTACTGGCAGTGGACGATTCCAGAGGTACCTGGAAAGCAGTCTCCTATGGCGCCAGGGTAGCCCGGGCTTTTGATGTGGGTGTTGATATCCTGACTGTTTCCAAAAAGGATCATTTTGGCCCCGGGTACCGGGCAGCAGCGGAGCAGGCAGCCAAATTCATGCGACGGGCCAAAATACAGTTTGAATCCCATTTCAAGGTGGGAGATCCCGCTACTGTAATAAAAGCAGAGGCGGGTCATAATCACATGATTGTCATGGGTTCCTCCAGTCGGAGCCCGCTGGCGAAATTTTTCACCGGCAGCAAACCGCTTAAAGTAATGGAAGACTGTCACTGTCCGGTGTTGATTGTAAAATAATTTCCCCTTCCGGAATTTTTCACTTTTTTAACTGATAGAAGGAAAAAATAGTTTTTAAATTTGCAGGCTTTTTTGCCTATGATTTTTTCAAAAACAATCCTTCGCTTTATTACGCTATTCAAACAGCTTGGTAACTTTAATGTTACGCGGTTGGTACTATTCAGCGGTCTTATGGGTGTTCTGGGGGCGGTTGCTTCATTAATTTTTACTCATCTGGTGGAATTTCTAAATTCATTTTTCCTGGTGGGACTGGCAGGATACCAGATTCCCAAATTGGCCACGGAGGGAGGTGATCTAACCGAAAAAATCGGTTCCCACTGGCGTTGGTTAATTCCACTGGTCACTACTTCGGGGGCGCTGATTTCCGGTTGGTTAGTGTTTCGCTTTGCCCCTGAAACGGAAGGTCACGGTACTGATGCCGTCGTAAAATCCTATCATCAGCAAGGTGGCCGTATCCGGCAGCGGGTTCCTTTTTTAAAACTGATTTCTGCTGCCCTCACCATCGGCTCCGGAGGGTCCGCCGGCCGGGAGGGGCCTACGGCGCAAATTACCGCCGGATTGGGTTCCCTGATTGCTGACTGGTTCAGTCTCGATGAACGGGAACGACGGCTGATGATTTTAACGGGAATGGCCGCCGGGTTATCCGCTATGTTCCGATCCCCTTTTGGAGCGGCTATATTTGCCATCGAAATACTTTATCACGGCATGGAGTTCGAGGCCCGGCACCTGATTTATACCATTATTGCCGCTGTTACTGCCTATGCCGTCAACGGTATCTTTTTTGGCTGGACACCTATTTTCCAGATACCGTCGGGACTTACCTTTCAACGACCGGGAGTATTAGTCTGGTTTGTTGTTCTGGGAATTATAGCCGGAATGCTGGGTTCAATTTTACCGCGGTTATTTTATCGTTTACGGGATGGATTCAATCGCATTCCGGTAAACCCGATCTTCAAGCCGGCCCTTGGCGGGTTAGCCCTGGGTTTATTGGCCTTGGCTGTTCCCCAGGTCCTGGGTGGAGGCTACGGCTGGATGCAACTGGCTATTAACGGGGAATTAGGCTTTGGCCTGGTTTGTCTGTTGATGGTCACCAAACCATTAGCTATGTCGTTTACTATTAGTTCTGGAGGGTCCGGCGGTGTGTTTGCTCCCACCTTGTTTATCGGGACAATGATTGGAGTGGCTCTGGCCCAGGGCGTTGATACTGTTTTTCCAGGCGTGAATCTGAATATTCCGTCTTTTGCAATTGTCGGTATGGCTTGTCTCTTTGGCGGAGCTGCCAGAGTCCCGATTGCCGCTCTGATGATGGTTGTGGAAATGACCGGCGGCTATGGTTTGCTGGTGCCGACAATGATTACGGTGGCGCTCAGTTATCTCGTTCAGTCTGCTCTGAGAATTGATCGTAAATACCCAACGCTGTATGAGGCTCAGGTGGCGGATCGCTCTGAATCTCCCGTTCATCGCCAGGAATATGTGAATAAAACGCTGCAATTACTGCGGAGTAATAATTTAAGACAGTTGACTAAAGATAAATTGATCAGCCTGAGTTTACAGGATATTGTGAAATGGCCGACTCCCCTGGAAATCAAGGAAACCGGTCAATTTTTTCTCCTGGGACTGGTTCGGAGACACTCGCCGCTGGCGGGAAAAAGGTTAAAAGATACCAATATTTCCAACGCTGACTACCGCATCCTGGCGGTGATCCGTGACGGAGATTTTCAGGTGCCGGAGGGAAATACAATCCTTTACCCCGGGGATAAGGTAATTCTCATAATTAAAAAGGAGAGTTACCCGCAGATTAAAGACAGTATTCGCATCCCCTACCTGGATCGGATGAAATAATTTGTAAATTTTGTTGGTAGTTTTTAATCGGGTTTACTACAAGTAGTCGACTCCTTGCCAAAATATAATTGAACTGAAATAATAATCATTAATAGTAATCATTATTATTATTGTTTTATCAATAAAGTTGATTTAACTTCTGATATGAAAGAAGGTAATTATGCGCTACAGTAAACAACGGGAAGAAATTCTGGAACTGGTTCGTAACACGCAATCCCATCCTACGGCGGACTGGGTTTATGACCAGGTTCGGAAAACAATACCCAACGTTAGTCTGGGGACCGTGTACCGGAATTTGGGTCAACTGGTAGAAACCAAAGCAGTCAAAGCCTTAAAATATGACGGCATGGTCCATTATGATGGGAATATGGTTGAACACCAGCACTTTTGCTGTCAGGTCTGTGGAAATATCTACGATATTGATATAGATGTGAACAGTCTGTTAGATCAGGTGGTGAAACACACCAGGCACCAGGTAACCGATTACCAGTTTCATTTCGTTGGAGTTTGTAATAATTGTCAACACAATATTAACTGAAAGGATTTTCGATGTTAGTAACCAAACCAGCTCCGGACTTTACTCAGACAGCGGTAATGCCGGATAATTCATTCAAGGATATTTCATTGTCTGATTACCGGGGGAAAAAGGTTGTTTTATTCTTTTACCCTTTGGATTTCACTTTTGTTTGTCCCACTGAAATCATCGCTTTTGATCATCGTCTGGAAGAGTTCGAAAAACGTAATGTCCAGGTATTGGGTTGTTCCGTGGATTCAAAATTTTCACATTGGGCCTGGAAGAATACCGCTGTCAAAGCGGGTGGAATCGGGAATGTCCGTTATCCTCTAATCGGGGATATTGATAAAAGTATTTCCCGCGCTTACGATGTGTTACTGGATGCCAAAGAAGCCACAATCCTTACCGATGAAAAGGAATACGATTCCAGCGTGGATGGAAGCGTAGCCCTGAGGGGTTCTTTTCTGATTGATGAAGAAGGTGTTGTCCGGCATGCCGTTTTGAATGATCTGCCCCTGGGGCGGAACATTGACGAAATGTTGCGGATGATTGATGCCCTGACCTTTAACCAGGAACATGGTGAAGTCTGTCCCGCTGGTTGGGAAGCTGGTGAAGAAGGAATGGCTGAAAATGCGGAAGGTGTTGTGGATTTCCTGGCCAATCACGCTCAGGAGCTGTAACTGAATTTGGACCTGCCGGTTTATAGTCAGGACCGGAACCGGCAGTCCTGAAACGTTGGTTTAAATAAAAGGAGAATAAATATGTCTTATCAATTACCCGAATTGCCCTATGCCCTGGATGCCCTGGAACCCCATATTTCCCGGGAAACCCTGGAATACCATTATGGTAAACATCACCAGGCCTATGTTAATAATTTAAATAAATTGATTGCCGGTACTCGGTACGAACAGCTTGCGCTTGAGCAAATAATCCGGGAATCTTCCAGCGGATTGTTCAACAATGCGGCGCAGGTATGGAATCATACTTTTTACTGGAACAGTATGAGTCCCAACGGTGGTGGTGAACCATCGGGAAAACTGGCTGAAAGTATCCAAAAGACATTTGGTTCGTTTGAGGAGTTCAAAGACGCCTTTTCGAAGTCGGCAGTCACCAACTTCGGTTCCGGGTGGACCTGGCTGACAGAAACACCGGATGGAGGGTTGGAAATTCTGAACACCGGGAATGCCAATACTCCCATCGCGAATGGAACTAAAACGCTGCTTACAATTGATGTCTGGGAGCATGCCTATTATATTGATTACCGGAATGCCCGCCCCAAATATGTGGAGGTATTCTGGAATCTGGTGAACTGGGAATTTGCTAATAAAAACTTGAGTTAAACCAACGTATGACCTGTATCTGAAAGCCCCTTACGAGGGGCTTTTTGTTTTCCCCGGAATTCGAATTTCGTTATTCCACGTCTTAATAAACGGAATTTTCTTGTTTGAAGCATGCTAAAATTCTTGCATTTCAGACAAAATACTCTTTAATATGAATTAGTCCTATGAGGCT
>JBHHUS010000078.1:0-5068 GCA_046861615.1 Fidelibacterota bacterium | reverse complement strand
TTTTATAACCAATCCTGCATCTTTTTCAGTAATTGATCCCGGCTGATCGGTTTCGCCAGGTAATCGTCACAACCAGCTTGCATGCACTGATCCCTATCCGTTGAAAAGGCATGTGCCGTTGTTGCAATGATGGGCAATCCCGCCCACCGTTTACTCTGTCGTAACTCCCTTACCAGATCCAGTCCGTCTTCCTTCCCTTCCAAAGATAAATCCAGAAGAATAATATCAACTATATTCGCTTCAAGAATCTCTTTCGCTTTCAACACGCTTTCAGCAAACAGAGAATCATAGTCGTCCCGAAGATAGTAGTACATCATCTTCAGGGTGCTTTTATCATCCTCTACCACCAGCGCTACTTGTTTCGGTGTTTTAGTGACCATCATGATAACGGAATTTTAACCATCCAAGCCATTTACTTCTCAGGCATTTCCAAAAACATGTTGATAAAGTCCCATCAACTGGTCAACCTGGATCGGTTTTGTAATAATTCTCACCACCTGCAAACGGGCCAGTGATTTCCGCAACCCGGCATCCAGAAAAGCAGAAATGATTCCAATCCTAGTTTCTGCCAGGCTTTCCTGACTCCTGACCATTTTAGTCAGGTCCATACCTGAAATATCTGGCATATTAAGGTCTAATAAAACCAGCTTTGGTTTCATTTGATCAATCATTTTAAAACCTTCCACCCCGTTTCCGGCAGTGGCTACAGTGAGGGATTCATTAAAGCGGTGGATTAAATAGGTCACTAACTGCAAGTGAGACGGGTCATCATCGATAATCAGAATGTCTACATTCTGTTCCCGTTTCCCCAGGAGCCGGGAGTCCAGAGGATAACCATATTTCTTGACGAATTGAATAAAATTTTCCCGTATTACTCGAAAATGACCACTGGGCGTCTTAAAGGCTTTCAATTGCCCGTTACGGATCCAACGTTTTACCGTATTCACATTAACCTGGCAATAACGGGCAACATCTCCCGTAGTAAAAAAACGCCTTTGGATACCGTTCTTAACCATCAGAATCCTTTTTGATTGACAATATATACAGTTTTAACATTATTGACAATATAGACATAATTTAATCTTTAAAAAAATAAATTTATCATCGACGTTATTTCTCATCAAACCGATGCCGATTCAACATAATTTATTCCAGTTTCAAATGTAATTTCACAGCCTTGATTCCGGTGAAAAATAAGATATGAAACCAGCCATTATTTTACTCAGTGGCGGATTAGATTCCACTACTTGTCTGGCTTTGGCACAAAACCAGAATTTCGATTTATATGCCCTCACCTTCCGATATGGTCAACGCCATGAATTTGAAATCAAGGCTGCCCGTAAGATTGCTCACCGTTACAACGTGAAGAAACATATCATCACTCAGATTGACCTGCGCTCTTTTGGCGGTTCGGCATTAACCGACAATATTGAAATCCCCAAAGATCGGACAGTGTGCGAAACTGGTAGTCAGATACCAGTCACCTATGTTCCGGCGCGAAACACAATTTTTCTGTCTTTTGCCCTGGCCTGGGCTGAAGTGCTGCCAGCCACGGACATTTTTATTGGCGTGAATGCAATCGATTACAGCGGTTATCCGGACTGCCGACCGGAATTTATTCAGGCGTTTGAACAGCTGGCTAATTTTGCCACTAAAATCGGTGTTGAAAACCAGCATCGTATTTCCATTCACACACCACTGATTACAATGACTAAAGCAGAAATTATTCAGACCGGGCTCTCCCGGGGAGTAGATTACAGTCAAACCCATTCCTGCTACGATCCCGACGAGCAAAGCCGTCCCTGCGGGCATTGTGATGCCTGCCGTTTAAGGTTAAAGGGGTTTCAGGAAGCAGGTGTAAAAGACCCCCTGCCCTATCCCCCTGATATTCAACAATGACTTATTCGGTCAAAGAAATATACTACACCCTCCAGGGTGAAGGTTACCATGCAGGGCGACCAGCGGTTTTCTGCCGCTTCAGCGGATGTAATCTCTGGTCAGGGTTGGAACAGGATCGCTCCGGGGCTGTCTGTAAGTTCTGCGACACGAACTTTGTCGGGACCGATGGCCCTAATGGCGGTAAATTTTCCTCTCCGGAAGCACTGGTCAACCAGGTTTTAAAATTCTGGCCCCGGGAAACCGAAACCAACCCTTTTCTGGTCTGTACCGGTGGTGAACCCTTGCTGCAACTTGATCAGAATTTGTTAGCAGTCCTCCACACTAAGAGCGTCGAGACAGCAGTTGAAACCAACGGCACGCTTTCCGTTCCAGAAGGAATCGACTGGGTCTGCGTCAGCCCCAAGGCCGGCGCTCAATTGCAACAGACCACTGGTGATGAATTAAAACTAGTGTTCCCTCAGGAAGGATTGGACCCGGAAGAATTTACAAAACTGAATTTCCGTTATTTTTATTTACAGCCATTGGATAATCCCCGGCGGGAATACAATACCAGCTTGGCTGTGGAGTATTGTAAAGCACATCCCCATTGGAGGTTAAGTCTCCAGACCCATAAATTTTCAGGTATTCCCTAAGATATTTATGGAGATTTACAAAGAAATCACTTTCGAGGCCGCCCACATTCTGCCCAATTTACCGGAAGGACATAAATGCCGTCGGCTGCATGGCCATTCCTACACGCTCCGCATCAGCCTCAACGGGCCGGTGAATGCTACTACCGGATGGGTGATGGACTATGCCGAGATTAAAAAGGCCTGTGTCCCGATCGTAGCGCAATTGGATCACCATTACCTGAACGAGATTAAGGGTTTGGAGAATCCTACCAGCGAAATCTTAGTGCAATGGATCTGGAAACGCTTAAAACCAATTCTGCCCTTTTTGTCTGCGCTGGAAATTAAAGAGACCTGCACTTCGGGCTGTATTTATCGTGGAGAAACAGTATGACCAGAGCAGAAGGCCGCCAATTCAAATTTGAGCGTGAAGATAAAATCCGTTCCGATTATTTAGAGACGTTTTCTTTTGACAGTCCGGATCAATACATTTGCACCGCAACCAATGAATTCAGCGCCGTTTGCCCCTTCAGCGGAATCCCGGACCTGGCCCGGGTGAAAATTGAATACTACCCTGACGGGGGAAAATGCATCGAATTAAAATCGCTGAAATATTATTTCATCAGCTTCCGGAACGTGGGTATTTATCAGGAAGGGGTCACTAAACGGATCTACAACGATCTAAAACAGGTATTACAAACCAACCGTCTGAAAGTGACCACCATTTACAATACCCGCGGTGGTTTCGATACTACCTGTGTGGAAGGCGCGCTGGAGCGCTAGATCGTATTCCCAGAGGCGACCTTTTACTGTGATTCCCCCGTCTTTATTCTTAATTTTGCCACCGCTTTTTCCGGCCCCGTAGCTCAGCTGGTAGAGCAGCGGCCTTTTAAGCCGTTGGTCACAGGTTCGAATCCTGTCGGGGTCACTTAAAGACCAAAGCTCAATCTTTGTTGCAAACATATAAACTGTTGTAATTTTTACCTTAATTCTCGATTTCATTTTAAAATAAGGAGATTAAAAATGACCGCTTTAAAAATGCAATTTTTTACCCTGGCAATTCTGTTCTTTATTGGAATCTGGCTCACTGGATTTGAAAATGCTCATTGGTTTTTATATGTACCAGTTGCTCTTTTGGTTTTTGCCGGTATCACCGGTATCTGCCCCGGATTGATGATCTGGAAGAAGCTCGGCTTCAAATAACCCTCAACGAAAACCGAGCCCTATTACCCGGTTAAAAGGGGTGCTGAATTAAAATAATTAAATATGCAATAGAACAAATTTAATCTTTAACTTCCCCAGTTAATAATTTGATTCCCTTGATATATTCAAGTGGTTATCAAATAAGACGACCCGCGAGTGGTTGTCAACTAGGGGTTTATTTATGCGTTTGATGAGCCCGTAGCGTCCTTCGAATAAACGCATGTTACTTGGAAGATCATCTATGAATATCTATGTTGGGAATTTGCCCTTTAAACTGAGTGAAAGCTCGTTGAAAGATACTTTTTCTGAATTTGGAGAAGTTTCAAGCGTTAATATTATTACCGACCGGCTTTCCGGAAGGTCTAAAGGATTCGGTTTTGTTGAAATGCCGGACGATTCAGAAGCAGATGCTGCTATCCAGGCCTTAAATGGCAAGGATATCGACGGCCGTAATATTAAAGTAAATCAGGCAAAACCACGGGCTGAGCGCCCACCAAGACCCCGGTATTAACCGTTAGTCAAATACCTGTAAAAATCCCCGCTTTCCTTTGGAGGCGGGGATTTTTTTTACCGACAACAGCAATTATTCCACTGGATAATCTTTATTCCTCATTCCCATTTATTTTTTAATTTAATGTCACATCTGAACAATAATTAAAAGTGATAACCGAACAATGAACAAATTCATGCTGGCTGCTCTTGAGGAAGCTAAAAAGGGACTGGCTGAAGAAGGGATTCCAATCGGCTCGGTCCTTGTTTACCAGACCAAAATCATTGGACGGGGACACAACCGACGAGTCCAAAACGGGAGTGTAATCCTCCATGCGGAAATGGATGCGTTGGAGAACGCCGGCAGACAGAAAGCATCCACTTATCAAAATTCTACCTTATATACTACTCTTTCACCCTGTTCCATGTGTAGCGGAGCCATTTTATTATACGGAATCCCTAAATTAATTATCGGGGAAAATGCCAATTTCACTGGTGAGGAATCACTATTAAGATCGCGTGGAGTCAGCGTCAAAGTGTTACAGGATCAATCCTGTATTGAGTTAATGAACAATTTTATCCGCCAAAATCCCCAACTTTGGAATGAAGATATTGGAATCTAAGCCGGAATAACCGGCAGTTAAATTTTACTGTCCCAAGCCGTTTAGTATTTTTTCCGGTGTAACCGGTAGCTCCCGGATGCGGACCCCGCAGGCGTTGTAAATGGCATTCACCACCGCCGGGGCGGGACCATTAATGGGGATTTCGGCTACCGCCTTGGCTCCGAAGGGACCGGCGGGCTCATCCGTATGAATAAAGCGCGTAACAATCTCCGGCATGTCCAGGGCGGTGAAAATATGATAGTGCTG
>JBHHUS010000032.1:0-21360 GCA_046861615.1 Fidelibacterota bacterium | reverse complement strand
TGCTCCTCCGTTCCGGGTACCGATACCCGTATATAATTGTCTGTATATCCGCTAAGGATTCCCTCGGAAAAGGTTTCAAACAACACCGGTCTGACCGTATTCAGGAATTGCCGGTGGAATAAGCGTCTTTTCTGATCCGATAACGCCCGCAGCTCCCGGCTGCGACGAGCCCGTTCTTCCGGACTTACCTGGTCGGGCAAATCAATTGCTGCAGTATAAGGGCGGGAGGAATAACTGAAGACATGCAAATAGGACACTTCCAGCTCCGCCAGAAACTGGTAGGTGTCTACAAAATCGGCTTCCGTTTCCCCGGGGAAGCCCACGATTACATCAGCCCCGATACAGCCGTAAGGGACAGAGGCTTTAATGGTTCTAACTCGATCAGCATATAATTCCCGTTGGTAGCGCCGGGCCATGGCTTTTAAGATTTTATTGGAACCTGATTGAAGCGGAATATGAAAATGGGGCAGGAGTTTGAGTGATCGAGCAACCAATTCAATAATTTTATCAGTCAGCAGGTTGGGTTCAATGGAAGAAATCCGTATCCGTTCAATTCCCGGAAGTTGTTCCAGGGCCATCAACAAATCCAAGAATGATTCCCCCCGCTGCTGTCCAAAATCACCGATATTTACCCCGGTTAAAACCAATTCCCGGGCGGGACTGTCTGAAATTACCTGAGCGCCGGCCACTGTCTCCGCCACAGAGAGATAACGGCTCTTCCCCCTGGATTTGGGGATACTACAATAAGCACAACTGTAATCACAGCCGTCCTGGACCTTGAGATAGGCCCGGGTGCGTTCATTCAGGGTCAGGGAGGGCCGAAAAGTATCCAATTCTTCGATTGGTCCTGTGCTAACAATCTGCTCATGACCAGTCCCATTGTGATTGAGATAAGTTACTAAATCAAATTTTTCGTCCGCCCCCAATACCAGATCCACACCCAACTGTTCCCGGGCTTCCTCCGGCTTTAACTGTGCATAGCAACCCATGAGGACAATCTCCGCTCCGGGAGTACGACGTCGTATCTGGCGCACCAGTTTGCGGCAGTCCCGATCAGCTCTGGCAGTTACGGAACAGGTATTAATTACATAGACAGCAGCAGAATCGTGAAAATCCACTAATTGCCAACCGGCAGAACGGCAATTCCGGGCAATCGTCCCGGTCTCAGCAAAGTTTAATTTACACCCCAGGGTATGGAAGGCAATTCGCCGGGACATAAAATTGGCTGTTTCCGGATCAAGGGAAAACTCATTTAAGGCAGTTGTCAGATTTAAATCAGTCATATGATGGGGCCGAATTTCGCTTCTCTGACAACCTGTTTCAAGCGCTGTAATATTTTAATTTTTCACCCCCCGATGAGTTTAAACCCGTCGGTACTTTGTAAATAGACGCAGGATGGTTAATTTCCTTTGATTTTACCAAACCCTTAACCAGAAGTAGCCATACAGACACCCGGTATTAAAACTTTTAGGAATGAGAGGTTATTAAATGTTTATTGAATTTAAAGATGTTGCCAAGCAGAAAATAATTGCCGGGGGGAAGCGACATTTTAATCATATTCCAGATGTTTTTACTAAAATGTATGCCTTTACCCGGGCCAAAACTGCCCGGGCCTTAGGTTATTATCCGTATTTCCCGCATATTGAAAATACTGATGCAACGGAAGTAACGATTGCCGGTGAGCATAAAATAATGCTGGGGTCCAATAATTATCTAGGGTTGACTAATCACCCTGAGGTCATTGAAGCGGGCGTTCAGGCCCTTCGAAAATATGGTGCCGGGCTGACCGGCAGCCGATTCCTGAATGGAAATTTAAACTTGCACGAACAACTTGAAGTTGAACTGGCTGAATTTGTACGGAAAGATCGCGCTTTAGTTTTCTCCACCGGTTTCGGTGTCAATCTCGGTGTAATTGCCGCTACCGTGGATTCCTCCGATCATTTATTCAACGATGAATACAACCATGCTTCCATAATTGATGGTGCCCGCTTCTCCCGGGCAAAGATCACCCGCTACAACCATAATGACATGACTGACCTGGAGCGGAAACTGGCCCAAGCAGATCCAAAACAGGCCCGGTTCATTGTAACCGATGGAATTTTCAGCATGGAGGGTGATATTGTAGAGCTGCCGGGGCTGGTGAAAGCTGCCCAAAAACACAAAGCCAGAATTATGGTGGACGACGCCCATGCATTGGGGGTAATCGGACCAGAAGGACAAGGAACGGCTGCTCACTTTAATCTCACCAAAGAGGTGGATTTAATCATGGGAACATTCAGCAAATCTCTGGCAGGCGTTGGCGGTTTCATCGCCGGGAACGACGCGGTAATCGATTATTTACAGCACCATACCAGAACCATGATTTTTACCGCGGCCCTTCCTCCGGCAAATGTTGCTACGGTTGCCAAAGCTCTGGAAATCGTTAAAAGAGAACCGGAGCGCCGTCAGCGACTCTTGAATAACGCTCATTACGTCCGGGAGGAACTGAAAATCCTGGGTTTTAATATTGGCACCAGTGTCTCCCCCGTTGTACCGGTCATTATTGGTGAAGAGATGAAAACATTCAACATCTGGAAGGACCTGCTGGCAGCGGGGGTTTATACCAACCCCATTATCCCGAATGCGGTTCCCCGGGGTCGCTCGCTGTTGCGCACAAGCTACATGGCCACCCACACACGATCGCAACTGGACTTCTGTCTGGAACAATTCAAGCGTTTCGGGAAAAAATACAATATTATCTCCTAAATACAACCAGTTCCGTAAAACCAGCCGTCTGCCAATGTCATCTTTACACCCTAAAAAAGTAGTTCTCATTTCCGGCGCTTCTTCGGGTATTGGATATGCCTGTGCAACTTACCTGGCAAATAAGGGCTATACGGTTTACGGTACCAGCCGTCAGCTTGAAAAAGTTGCTAATCCGGAAAAGGAATGGACAATGTTATCCCTGGATGTCCGCCAAAATCAATCGGTAGTGGATTGTATTCAACAAATTTTAACCAAGGAAGGGCATCTGGACGCTGTGGTAAATAACGCCGGGTTTGGGATCTCCGGGGCTATTGAAGATACGTCGCTGGAGGAGGCCAAAGATCAGTTCGAAGTCAATTTTTTCGGCGCTCTGCGCATCATTCAGAATGTACTCCCCACCATGCGCCGGCAGGGACAGGGAACGATCATCAACATCAGTTCACTGGGAGGCTTAATTGGTCTTCCCTTTCAGGCTTTGTACAGCGCTTCCAAATTTGCATTGGAGGGTCTATCCGAAGCCTTATACAAAGAGGTTAGATCTGCCGGCATTCAGATAGTACTGATCGAACCTGGAGATTTTAAAACTGCTTTTACAGCCAATCGACGAACCACAGCTAAATCACAATCTGATACATCTTACAAGGAGGCTTTCTCCCGGGCATTAGCTATCATGGAACAGGACGAAACTCAGGGGGATGATCCCTTGAAAATTGCCCGCCTGGTGGAACAAATCTTAACAACAACCGATCCTCGCCTGCGCTATCGGGTAGGTGCTTTTACCCAGAAATTGGCTGTAAGTTTAAAAGCAGTTCTGCCCAACCGGGTATTTGACTGGCTCATTATGAATCACTATAGTATTGATTAAACTGTTTGATATTGTAATATTCCTATCCCGTAAAATATACCCGTTGTTCGAGTAGAATTTGTTTCACTAATTATCGTAAGCTTGGCGGCATCAGAAATGAAATTAAAAGAAAAATTATCAAAGTTGCGAAGCCAGGTGGACGAACTCGACCAGCATATATTGAAAATTCTGGATACGCGCTTTGAACTAGCCAGGCAAATCGGTGAAATTAAATACCAGGCCGGTATTCCTGTTGATGATCCCCAGCGCGAAAATGAAATTATTAACACACTTACTGAACAAACCAAACTTTTGACTAATGATGAGATCGCTCAGATTTTTAAACCGGTTTACCGAATTTCAAAGAAATTCCAGCGCCGTATTGATTAAACTTGCCGTGAGCGCTTCCTATTCTTAATATTCCCTTTGATGATCAAATTACATACAGAACAATTTCCTGACTATTATTGGTACTATTATCCAGGAGGGTTGGAGCAGCACCCCTAATTACGACCATGCACCCTGACGACTCCAACCCCGGTAATCCATCGGGGTTTTTTATTGTCAATAATTGGGATCAGAAGAATTCAATACGAATAATATCATAATTTAATGGAGCTAAAATGAACAGTGTCGGTTTAATTGGGTTAGGACGTTTTGGAAAAGTATTAGCCAACATTTTGCGCAAAGGATTTGAAGTCCACGCTTATGATCCGGTACCCAAATCACCTCCCTCCGGGGTTGAATCCACAAGTTTAAATGAAGTTCTTCAGGAAAAGAATGTTTTTATCGCTGTTCCGATACGCGTATTCGAGCCAGTTATTAAAGAAATTTCACCCCTGTTGCCAGTTGAGACCACTATTCTGGACGTTTGTTCAGTGAAAAAATATCCGGTAACTGTCATGCAAACTCACCTCCCGGGCACTGCCGGAATTATCGCCACCCATCCCCTGTTTGGTCCCGATTCTTTCAATTACTCGAAACATTTAAAAATGATGATGAATCCTACCCGGGATGTTCATAATCGGTTTAACTTCTGGAAGAATTATTTCTCGAGTCAGGGAATTGAAATTTTAATCATGGATCCAGATCAACATGACAAACAGGCGGCACGAACCCAGGGTGTGACCCATTTTTTGGGCCGGGTGCTAAAAGATTACGGTATCCGCAGGACAAATCTGGACACTCAGGGTTTCAGGGACCTCCTGGACCTGGTGAATCAGACCTGTAATGACAGTTGGGAATTATATTTCGACTTACAGGGTTACAATCCCTATACGGAGCCAATGATTCAGGACCTTAAAATGTCGGTTGAAACTATGTCTGGAAAATTAGAACGGAAGTTTGACCCCGGTGAATAACTGGAGTCCAGCCAGATGGCGCAATTTCACCGTTCGTCATATTCCCGATTACCCACAGTTAGACCAACTGGAGACGGTTGAGCGCACCCTCCGCGGATTTCCGCCACTGGTATTCGCAGGGGAAGTACGGTCATTGTTAAAGACCCTCAGAGACGTTTCCGAAGGGAAAGCCTTTATCCTTCAGGGCGGTGATTGCGCGGAGAGTTTTACTGAATTCAATGCAGATAATATTCGCGATACCTTCCGGGTAATATTACAAATGGCTGTTATCCTGACTGCCGGGACAAAGCTTCCCGTAGTAAAAATCGGTCGGATGGCAGGACAATTTGCTAAACCACGAACCAGCGGTACCGAAACCCAGAATGGAGTGACACTTCCCAGTTACAGGGGCGATATTATCAACGGTATTGAATTTACTCCTGAAGAACGGACACCGGATCCGTCCCGGATGTTAAAGGCTTACTCCCAATCGGCCTCTACCTTGAATCTGCTGCGGGCTTTCGCCGAAGGCGGTTATGCCGATTTGAAACACGTTCATTCCTGGAACATGGGCTTTGTAAAAAGCGGTGAGCAGGGAAACCGTTATCACCATTTGGCTGATCAAATTCAAGGAACCCTGAATTTTATGGAAGCACTTGGTGTGAATTCCTACAATACCCCCCAACTCCGGAAAGTAAATTTTTATACCAGCCATGAAGCGCTCTTGCTCCCTTATGAAGAAGCCCTCACTAGAGAGGACTCGACCAGCGGTGAAATCTACGATACTTCTGCTCATTTTCTCTGGATCGGTGATCGAACCCGCTTTTTAGAGAGTGGCCATATTGAATTTTGCCGCGGAATTAAAAATCCATTAGGGATCAAATGTGGTCCCAGCCTGGACATCGATGAATTACTCAAAGTGCTGGAAATTCTAGACCCAGACAACCAGCCCGGGCGTATTACCTTAATTACCCGCTTTGGTTATCAGAAAATCAACGAATTTTTACCCCGGTTGATCCGCCGGATTCAACAGGAAGGCCGTACTATAATCTGGTCCTGTGATCCCATGCATGGGAATACAATTAAAAGTAAGGATGGACTCAAGACTCGCCCTTTTAATCATATTTTAGAAGAAGTAAAAGCTAATTTAATGATTCACCAGTCGGAAGGAACCCATGCCGGTGGAATACACCTGGAGATGACCGGCCAGAATGTGACTGAATGTACCGGTGGATTGGCGGATATTTCTGAAAAGAACCTGGCTGATCGCTACCACACCCACTGTGACCCTCGCCTGAATGCCAATCAGGCTATAGAAATGGCCTTTCTGATCGCTGATGAATTGAAAAATAACCATCCCGTCTATGGCCGTTAAAGGAACGTTGGCTTTCTCCGGTGATAAATCCATCTCTCACCGGGCTTTGATGCTGGCCAGTCTGGCAAAAGGAAAATCTGATATTTTTAATCTGTCAACAGGATTGGACGTAACAGCGACCCAAAATTGTTTAGTGGCCTGCGGAATTGAATTCTCTCAAAACGCCGACAAAACAATAACCGTATTCCCCCACCCTTTTAAAAGCCCCCGACAAACTCTGGATTGCCAAAATTCCGGTACTACCACCCGTCTGTTGCTGGGACTTCTTGCTGGTCAGGGCATTCAGGCTACATTTAAGGGGGATACTTCCCTTTCCCAACGCCCGATGAAACGTATTCTGGAGCCCTTATCAAAGATGGGTTTACGTTTTGAAAACAATAAATACCATTTACCCATCACCATTGGAAAAAGCCAATTAAAAGGAATTTACTATTCACTGCCGGTGGCCTCCGCCCAGGTAAAATCTTCGCTTTTACTGGCGGGGTTGGGAGCAACCGGGACTACAACCATTTCCGAAGATATTCTCACCCGGAACCATACAGAAATCATGCTCCGGGAATTGGGTGCAACAATTAATATCAACGGCAACTCTATTTCAGTTGAACCCCTCAACCTACCTCTAACTAATTTTCAGTTGAATGTTCCAGGGGATCCCTCATCGGCCGCTTTTCTCGCAGCCGCAACTGTAATAAGCCCCCATTCAGAACTGACATTGAAAAACCTTTTGTTGAATCCCACGCGAATTGAATTCTTTAACACCCTGAAAACCATGGGAGCCCAGATAGAATTTGACAATCTTAACCATCAAATGGGTGAAAAAACCGGAGATGTGATTATTACACCGGGTAACCTTCGGGGTATTTCCATTAATTCTGGAGAAATCCCCGGTTTGATCGATGAATTACCTATTCTGGCAATAACCGCCACCCAGGCAGAAGGGGAAACTGTTGTCCGGGGAGCACAGGAATTGCGGAAAAAAGAGTCCGATCGAATTTCTGCCATTTGTAATAATTTAAAGCGAATGGGTGCAAATATCACTGAACTGGAAGATGGCTTTATTATCACCGGACCTACTCCTCTGCGGGGATTAAAAATTCAAACCTTTGGTGACCATCGAATTGCAATGGCATTTACCATTGCCGGCCTTATTTCAAATGGACCGGTAATTCTGGATAATCCCAATTGTATGTCCGTGTCATTCCCCCAATTCAGATCGTATTTAAAGACCGTAGTTACATGAAAACATTTGCCGTCATTGGTAATCCGGTTGAACACAGCTGGAGCCCGGAATTACATCAGGCCATTTTTCGCCAAACTGGCCTTAAAGCAGAATACCGGAAAATAGAAGTCCCCCCGAATAAGCTGGCGGAGTTTGTTCTTGAGAATACTTTAGACGGTTTCAATGTAACCCTCCCCCATAAGGAATCGATAATCCCCTACCTGGATGCTCTGGACTACCACGCGGAAACGCTTCAGGCTGTCAACTGCGTTATCAGGGTTAACGGGAAACAGGTGGGATACAATATGGACTGGGTCGGTTTTAAACGGGCCCTTGAAGAACAGGTGGTAGACCTTGCCGGTTATCACACGATTATCCTGGGAGCCGGTGGAGCTGCCAGGGCAGTGGCGTACACTCTGGCCCAACTCCCTGTGAGATTCATCCAAATAACCAGTCGTACATGGGAAAGGGCCAGCCGGCTGGTCCACTGGCTGGAAAAAGCGGTCTCAACTCCCGCCCGTGTAGTGGAATGGGAACGGATTTCTGTCTCTCTGCAAAATACCGGCCCACTGGTGATCATCAATACCACCCCCCTGGGAATGTGGCCGGATATTGACAAGATACCCCTGGACCCTCAACTGCTGAAAAAAGGTACAATTCTGATCGACACAATTTACAACCCACCGGAAACCCGTTGGTTAAAAGAAGGGCAAAAACAGGGGTGCCTTATTTTCGGGGGTCTGGAGATGTTTATTGCCCAGGGCCTAGCCTCCGATCGCCTATGGTTTAGTTCCAACAGGCTTGAAAAAATCGACCTAAATCAAATCAGAAAAGTCTTAATATCACCGTAATGATGAGCCGAATTAATTATCTCACTGCCGGGGAGTCCCATGGACGAGGACTGGTGGGAATTCTGGAGGGAATCCCTGCCAATCTGGATATTTCACTCTCCGATATAAATACTCAATTAAGCCGCCGACAAAAAGGTTTTGGCCGCAGTAAACGCATGAAAATTGAGCAGGATCAAGTAGAAATCTGGTCTGGAGTACGACATGGAAAAACACTGGGATCGCCAATCGGAATGACCATTACCAACAAAGACTGGGAAAACTGGTCCAAGGAAATGGCAATTGAATCCCTGGCAGATCCTCCCACTAAAATTACGATACCCCGACCCGGGCATGCCGATTTAGCCGGTATTCAAAAATTTGGTTTTGATGATACCAGAAACGTGCTGGAAAGATCCAGCGCCCGGGAAACTACCATGCGGGTGGCCCTGGCATCTGTCAGTCGAAAAATGCTCCAGGAAGTAGGTATTACGGTCGGTAGCCGGGTAATACAAATTCTAACCGCTGTAGATAGAACACCTCTACCGGCAGAGTTCGACGCCGACGACATCAGTCGGAAAGCAGATGCATCTCCTGTGCGTTGTCTCAATTCAGCGGTAGAGACTGAAATGGTCAAAGCGATCGGAATGGCCGAGAAACAGGGCGATTCTGCTGGCGGTGTTTTTGAAGTTATGGCAACCGGCCTGCCCTACGGCTTGGGATCCTATACCCAGTGGAACCGAAAACTAAATACCAGAATCGCCGCCGCCATGATGAGCATCAACGCCTTTAAAGGGTTGGAAATTGGTCTGGGTTTCAAACTGGCAGAAAATCCGGGGAGTACGGTCCACGATGCCATTCTCTGGGAAGAGGGGAAATACACCCGGCCTACAAATAACGCTGGCGGCATTGAAGGGGGCATGAGCAACGGTCAACCGATTGTTCTCCGTATGGTGATGAAACCAATTCCGACCCTCCGCAAACCATTGGATTCCGTCGATATCCATACTAAGCTGAAAGTAAAGGCCCACAGGGAACGGGCGGATGTCTGCGCCGTCCCTGCCGCTTCAGTTATTGCTGAAAGTATGTTATGTTTTGTACTGGCTGATGCCCTGCTTGAAAAATTCGGCGGCGATTCCATGGACCAGCTTAAAGGGCACATGGCATATTCAGCTAAATACTGATCCATGTCCACAAACAAACGACTCTTTTTAATTGGAATGATGTTTTCAGGAAAATCAACTGTTGGCCCGATTCTGAGTGAGAAACTGGGCTGGACTTTCAACGATCTGGATGAAGAAATAAAAACACACGCCGGCCAATCGATCCAATCCCTGTTCAAGGAACAGGGTGAAACCGGATTCCGCTCTCTGGAGTCGAAACTCCTGAAAAAATCGATCTTAAAATCAGGACAGGTCATCGCTACTGGTGGTGGTATTGTCCTTAACAAAGACAATCGTCACCTCCTGCAGGAATCGGGAACGGTAATATTTCTCAAAACAGATCTTAAAACACTGCTCCAGCGATCAAAACAGGTTCCAGACCACGACCGTCCCTTGATGGATTCAGAGGATCCTGCTGCCCGATTAACAAAGTTACTATCAAAAAGAGAACCGCTGTACGAACGTGTAGCCCATATCACCATTAAAACAGAGCATAAGACGGCTTCCCGGGTTGCAGACGAAATCTTCCAAACAATCAAACCATTGAAATGAAAACAATTTCCGTTAATTTAGGTTCACACTCTTACGACATCCTCATTGAACCGGGGTTATTGAATAAATTACCGGGACAACTGGCAAAATATGATACAGGGCAGCAATGGATTATTATCTCTCAACCGGAGATTATTAAACTGGTCGGAAAATCCTTGGAAAAGAACCTGCTTAAGCGCGGTTTTTACTGTTCCATAATCACTATCTCCAATACTGAGGATTCAAAAAGTTTTAATCAATACCGGGCAACGATTGAAGAAATGGTTCGGCTCGGTTGTGATCGTTCAACCACAATCCTGGCTTTAGGGGGTGGCGTAACGGGAGATTTAGCCGGTTTCGTGGCTGCTACTTATCTACGGGGAGTTGACTATTTCCAGATCCCGACTACCTTATTAGCGATGGTGGATTCAGCCATTGGCGGGAAAACCGGTATTAACCTGCCAGCAGGAAAAAATTTAGTTGGATGTTTTAACCAGCCCAAAGCAGTATGGATCGATCCTGAAATTTTACAATCACTACCCCGGGAGGAACAGATATCCGGAATTGGGGAAATAATCAAATATGGCGCTATCAGGGACGCTGAATTTCTCCAGTCAATCCATCAATGGCTTGATGATATTGAGCATTTTCCTTTTACCAGGGCAATTGAACGCTCCTGCGAAATAAAGCGGGAGATTGTGGAAGTAGATGAGCAGGAGGAAAATCTCCGCATGATCCTCAATTTTGGCCATACAGTTGGTCATGCATTAGAGGCTTACTCCGGTTATCATAAAATTCGACATGGTGAAGCTGTTTCCTATGGTATGTTGTGTTCCGGCTGGATTTCTGAACAAACAGGATTGCTGACAAAAGAAGAGCAACAATTTTTATCAACCACTATTCACAAACTTCCCCTGCCAACCCTTCCGTTTATCAATAGCAACAAGCTTTTAAACTACATTACTACAGATAAAAAATACCGGGATGGCAGTTTAAACTATATTCTGTTGAGCGGACTGGGAAATGCGGTAATATCCAATCAGATTTCCATGCCTTTAATTGCTGAATCGCTGAAGATAATCCAATGAATATTCTGATCTTAAACGGACCCAACCTTAATCTGTTAGGTACGCGGGAAATCAGTATCTACGGGAAAGAAAGTCTGGAGGATATCCAGAAATGGCTAATTGATCAACCGGAGGCCCGGGGACACAAATTTATCTGGTACCAATCCAATCATGAAGGCAATCTTATAGACCAAATCCACATCGCCACCGATGATATGGATGGAATCATTATTAATCCCGGAGCGTTGACCCATTACTCTTACACCCTTCGGGATGCTATCGCTGCAATCAATATTCCGGTCGTAGAAGTTCACTTGAGCAATATTCACTCCCGGGAAGCATTCCGGAAAAAATCCGTAATTAAAGATGTCTGTCTAAAACAAATTTATGGACATGGTAAACGAGGTTACCTGGAGGCGATTAAAGCTCTGTTGGAGTATAAGTAAGATTTTAAACCGGATTATTATGAACAGAATCGGTTAATAATCACTATTCTTAAAGATCTTATCTTCCAGTCCCCGGTTTAGTTTATATTTATTGAATTCCATAATGATTGTACCGGCGAAATCCTGTTGATGCGGGTCAATCCCGGCTTCACTCGCTACCTGATCAATATCTTTTCGATCCACAGTCGGACCTCCCGTGGGATCCCGCATGGACCATTGTCCCAACCCCTTAAATCCTAATTTAACCTCCGTTCGAGCAGGGAGGTAAAATCCATTGAATGTTTTATATTTACTCTTCATTGTGAAGATTTTCACCGAATCCATATCCGTTTCCACCTGGGAAATAATCCAATGATCCGCATCTACCCACATGGTCATTTTAATATCCGGTAGTTCCTGTTCAGTTTCAACCGGTAATTGCAACGAATCCGGGATTACACTACCGGACAATTTCCAATGGGGTCGGCCATTGAGCGAATCGAGATCAACGACCTCAATATTACTCAACATCTTTAAAAAATGAAGTGGCGAACCACCCAGACCAGTCCTGGGGACAATAGCAAACCCATCAGCCTCTACCTTGATTTTGTCCGGTGCTTTGAAAAAGAGTCTTAATTTTTTCCTGGGCATACGGAGGCCCGTCATATTCACCGATATTTTCACCTGAACAGTATAGTCCTCAATTGCAGAAAATTGGGCCATCAGACTATCCTGGATTACCCGCGCAGAAGGATTTTCACCCCAGAGACAACCTGCCAGTAACCCGGTTAGAATTAAGCGCTTCACGTTTTAATATCTCTTCTGAGGAAAACAGCAGTGGAAATACCAATGAATCCCACAGTGTAAAGGCCCAGTATTGCGAGACTCCGGCCAATCTGTCCCCAGGGGATCGGCTCCTTGAAGGCCAGTTGCCAAACGTTAAAATAGGTGACAAAAATATAGGGCCTGATTTTTTCAAACAGCTCCAGGGGAATTGCCATAATGATATAACCAATGACAATCACAAACATAGCCCCGATAATCGGGCCAATGCCATTATTTACCATCGCTGAAAACATGAAACAGAGAGTGGCCACGACCCACATTACCAGAATTGCCAGAGTGAAGGAAAGACCCATTCTGATCCAGGCTTCGTTGGCCGGTAAAATCAAGATACCCTTATCAAATACAAATAAATCCCCGGTGCCCAGCCAGATAGAGCCCAAGCCGAGACTCATCAATGCCAGGAAAAGAATCAAAACAGCCGTGTAGATATAAGTAGCCAGCAATTTAGCCATGAGAATCTTCAATCGTCCAACTGTTCGTGGCAGAATAAGGCGGAAAGTTCCGTTACTTCCTTCAGCGGCAACGGCATCCCCAGCTGCCAGTGAAACCAGAAACGGTACGTGGATCCACAGGGAATTCATTACAATATAGGTGGCTAAAAAGCCATTGAAAATAGTTCCCACTACAATAAACGCAGATCCCAGCTGACGGGTATAATCGGCATGAATCTTTCCGCCTCCATACGCAAACCCCCACAATACCAGCGGCATAAGAATAGCAATGCCGATAAATCCGATGTAGCTGCGCCAGCGGCCGGTGATTTTTAATAATTCGTTGTAGATCAACCCTGTCATGATTGATCCCCGGTCTTGTGTAGAAAAACATCTTCCAGATTCATGCGGGGGACGACCTCCTCCACTTTCAGATTGTGCTCCACCAGTACTTGTACTACAGCAGCTAATTGCTCCCGATCGACACTCACAACGATAGAATCATTGTTAAGTCTGCATTGTTGAATCCATGTCAGGTTGTGGAGTACCTCAAAAGCTTTTTCTAACGGATAGGCGCGGATTTCAGTGGTGAACAATTCCGTATCCGCCAGTAAATCTTCCAACAAACCTACAGTAATTAATTTACCCTGATGAATGATCCCCACATGACTGCATATTTTTTGCACCTCATCTAACAAATGGGAGGACAGGAAAATTGTAATTCCTTCAGCACTCAATCCTCGGATCAGATCCCGGACATCTTTCATCCCCTGGGGGTCCAATCCATTGGTCGGCTCATCCAATATTAACAGACCCGGATTCGATAGTAATGCCTGGGCAATCCCCAACCGCTGACGCATTCCCTGAGAATAATGCTTTACACGATCCAAAGCCCGGTCTTCCAGACTCACTCGTTTTAATACAGTTGTAATCCGGCTAAAGCCGATTCCATCCATGCGGGCCAGCATTTCTAAATTAGTCCGGGCTGAAAGATGTTTGTAAAAATCCGCCCGCTCGATCAGGGAACCCACTCCCACAAGGGCCTGGTTTCCCTCTTTTTGTACCGACCTTCCCCGAATCCGAACTTCACCATAGTCAGGACGAATAAGGCCGGTCATGACCCGAATGGTTGTGGATTTGCCGCTACCATTGGGACCAAGAAAACCAAAGATCGAACCCTCCGGAACTGTCAGAGATAAATCATTCACTGCTATCCGTTTCCCAAAGGATTTGGTTACATTATTAATTTCAATAATTGGAGCGCTCATTGCGCTATTCAGAATTCCAATCGCCGGGCATATAATTCCTGATAGTAGGGTAGGCACTCCAAATAAAGATCCTGGTATTTGTCCGGAAGTGTTTTTTGTTCTGCGCGCCTTGGAAGAAAGGTCGTGGATTCCTTTAAATTTCCATACCAGTATTTAGCCCATACACCATCAGTAGGCTGGATTCCCCGCGGCCAGGTAAGCATCCTTTCATCAAAATCGATACCGATCGATTGACATAAAGCACTCAACGCTTTGCGCGGATTAGTGAGAATCTCATCGGAATCCACGATTACAATTGGACAATCAGCTGAATTGCGTAATTCATCGTATAACCATTTTTGCTGAGGAAAACCTAATTCATCGGCTTTCTCCAGTTTATTTACCCTGATATAGGAAACAATAACATCCTTCGGATTCCGAATTAAAAAACAGTTCACCATTTTTTTGATCCAACTTAGATCGTGTCCCGGCAATATATGGTGAGCCATGTGTTTCTGATACCAGATTGTTTTCCCTCCCGGAAGCGGCCCCGTAAGCCAAGCGACAATTTCATCCCAGTCTGTAGGCTGGGACTGAATAATTTCTTCCCGCCCCGGGTGATTCAAGCCCGTTTCCAAAAGGTAAAAACTGTAAAAAGGCTCGTCCGTAACAATCGTATCACTGCGACTGCTGAAACTTCGCATCATTACGGTGGAGATATTCCGGGGACCGGACCACATGGCAATACGAATCGGCTCCATCAATTGAAACCTATTCCGGTGGATAGAGAGTCTGAATTTTTTGTGAATACAATTGCTGTAGACGGTGTGTCAAAGGTCCTTTTTTCGATCCAGATAATGTTCGTCCGTCGATTTCAACCACCGGAATGACACCGGCAAATGTACCGGTTACGAAGGCCTCATCGGCATCATAGACTTCCACCAGGCTGAAATTCTTTTCAAAGACCGGAATCTGTTGCTCGTGACAGATGTCGATGATTGCCCCCCTGGTAACGCCGTTCAGGCAATAGTCTCCCGTGGAAGTCCAGACACTGTCCTGGCAAACGATGAAAAAATTGGTCGAATTGCAGGTGGATACAAAACCATGAATATCTAGCATCAGGGCCTCATCGGCACCGGCTTTATCAGCCTGGATACAGGCGGTAATGCAATTTAATTTACTCAGGGTATTCCACTTGGGGTCCTGAATATCGGCTGTTCCGCGACGAACATGGACCGTATAGAGACTGATGCCTTTTTCCTTGATCCCCTGATCAGGAATTTTATATTCAGGGATCACAACAATGGTGGCCACACCCACATTGGCACCGGGGTGCTGAAAGGGAGTCCGTTTCAAACCCCGGGAGATAATCAGGCGTAAATGGACATCGCTAACCATTTTATTGGCTTTCAGGGTTTTAAATACAATTTTTTCGATTTCTTCCGGGGTTTTACCAATATCCAGGTCAATGGCCCGGGCGCCTGCATACAAACGGTTTAAATGAGCCTTTAAAAATACGAGGTGGCCGTTGTGAAGGCGAATACCTTCCCAGACACCATCTCCCAACAGGAAACCACTGTCAAATACTGAAATTTTTGCTTCAGACCGGGGTACAATTTCTCCATTTATGTAAATGAGAACATTTTCATTCCGGGGATCAGGTGTAAAGTCGTGAGTGCTTCTTTTAGCCATAGTGTTAAAGACGGGATTTATTTCGAAGTTAAAGTCCAGACACCATCCCAATCGTCCCCCGGTGGATTCTGCTTGAAAAATTCACACCGTTCCATATACACTCGACTGGGATTAGTGGGTCGATTCGAAAACATATCCTCCAGTTGATCAGACTGAGCAAATTTAGTTTTGGCTTCATCCCATTGTTGCTGGCGGTAGAGTTGAAGGCCATCGTTATAAATACCCCGCATTTTTTCCTGTTCCGGGGTCAATTCCCCTTTCAAAGCCATTAATTCGAAACTTTCTACCGCCTCTGACTTACCCACGACCCGTACACGGTCAATCTCCCGGACTTCCAGCTTTTCCGGTCTGGCTAATCTTAGGGTTTCCTTCGTCATCTGAATGTAAATACCATACTGCTTGGCCGATGCTTCCAGTCGAGCGGCCGTATTCACCACATCACCCATCATGGTATAATTCATACGGGTTTTACTTCCCATATTCCCCGTAACAATATCCCCTGAATTAATTCCGACCCGCATCCGCATTTGATGAACCAACTCCGGCCATTTCGAATTTTCTGCCGCCCATTTTTCCCTCAAAACGCCCAGTTCTTTTTGCATATCCAGGGCCGTAATACAGGCACGAAAAGCGTGATCTTCCATCGGTAAAGGAGCCCCAAAAAAGGCCACAATTGCATCGCCTTCATATTTATCCAGCGTCCCGGTCTGTTCCAGCAAAACATCGGTCATGGCGGTCAAATATTCGTTCAACAGCTCTACCAACTGAGTAGCGGATAATATTTCCGAAAAACCAGAAAAGCTCTGAATATCAGTAAAATAGGCGGTCTTGACCCCGGAATCTCCGCCCAATTTTGGTTCCTGCTTTTCCTCATAAATCTGGTCAATCAATTCCGGAGAAATGTAGGTACCAAAGGTATTTCTCAGGAAGCGTTTATCTTTTTCCACCACCAGGAAATTGTAAAGGAAGATTCCCAGATAAGTGCCTCCCATGGAGAGCGCCGGTCGAACCACTTCCCACATAACCAGGCGAGAAAGAAACTGACTATAGGTAAAGATCACCCACCCTAAAATACCCAATATGGGGATGAGCAGTGTATAAAGCGGTTTCGGCGGCAGGCTCACAATGGCACCACCAATCAGACATATCAGAAAAATAACCAATAAATTGGTTTTAGAATCAGTCAGCTTAATAAATTTATTTTGTAAAATGCTGTACATAACATTGGCATGAATTTCCACACCGGCGAATGTTTCCTGAACCGGCGTATTCCGCAAATCCATCAGTCCCGGTAAGGAGGCGCCAACAAAGGCAACGCGATCCTTCCAATATTCAGGTGGCAGCATTTCAGGATCAAAACTGTACATATAGGGTAAATAATAAAATGTCTTAAAAGAGCCGAAATAATTGACAAACATTCTGCCATGATCATCAATTGGAATTTCACGAACCACCGTATCAGTAGTATCGATTAACCGTAAAACGTGGTTGTTAAAATCATAATCAAAACCGCCATCTTTCTTGATCCCCAGAATATTGATTATAGCTGCCATGGTCAGGCTGGGATACACGTGCTCCGGCCCTTCAAAAAATATAGCGGTGGGAGCCCGACGGGTAATACCATCTTCATCCTGGGGGAAATTCGCGCTGCCGGCGCCCACGGAAGCGGAGAGGAGTTCATTGTAGGTATTACCGATCCGATCACCGGTAGGAAGACGGCGGGCCTTTTCAATTGGTATTCCCCGAATCAAATGCCTGATGTAGTCGTATCCCTCTGGTTCTGAATCCATTTTATAAAGAAAATTCAGGGTGTCTTCCTGCTCAAACACCAGGGCATGGTAAGTTTTTTGAGAGCGATAGGTCGAGTTTACAAAACGTTGCGGATCATTACGTTTTAGAAATTGTTGAGTTTCAACACCGAGCGAATCGCCTGAATTTTTAGCCTGAGATGATAATCCATTTACTAAATCATAGGTGGCTGAATTCTCCCGGTCAAAAATAATATCGAACAAAAGCGCTTTGGGATCTCCCGATGCAACCACATCAATCAATTGCCCGTGGTAAGCATGGGGCCAATCTTTGTAATTACCCAAACCACCCTCTTCCGGCGGGGCCACTGACATTTGTTCAATATCAATAATTACAACACTATCAATGGAAGCCTCCTCCACTCCCGCCACTTTAGCTTTCATCCGGGAATCATAGGAAATATATTCATAACCATCCAACAAGCTTTTAATAAAGGGGATTTTCTGAGCACCAATACCAATAATCAGGGCAACAATGAATCCAATACCGATGCCAACCAGTACTCGTTTTAACAGATCAGACATTCATCCTCAAACGGGACAGTCAGATATGACACGGCCTAGGAAAATAAAAAAGCGAGAACTTATTCTCCAGCTTCGCCATCCAATTCTTTATTCCACTTCACAAAATCCAGTCCGGCATCTGCATCCTGGTCGAATTTAAATAAATTATATTTGCCATCTTTACGAACATTAATTTGCATTCCTTCCACCAGACTGACCCAGTCCTCCAGAGAAACTTCATAGGGCCCGGCAACCTGGGTCGGTGCCTTAATTTCTTTCACCGGCCCCAAAGTAAATTTAGGTTTTCCGGCCCCGCCCTTAGTCCCTTTTTGCTTCAATTGTTTTTCCCGTTCTTCAATCACGTTTTTAAGTGAATTCACATCTACTTTACCGCGATATACCAGAACAGAACTTTCGGCTTCTCCAGCCTTGGCCCGGTATTTGGTTCCGCGAATAGCTGCCACGGCCGTGGGAGTGCGGACAGAAACATTTTTCTTCTCTCCGAACGCTGCTTTGGCCGACACCCAGATATCGCCTTTTTTCAAATTGGCGTTGAAACTCTTATCCATGGGTTTAACCTTCGCTTCAGAAAGCTCCAGTTCGGAATTTTCACCAATCCGGATTTTTCCACCCCCCACCAAAGTTATTTCACACCTGGACTTCGAGAGTGTTTTCAGCACATCCTTTTCGTACAATTTCATATTGGGCAATGCTTTTACCCAGGCTCCCGAACCACTTTTTTGAACCTGTACACGACCCAGGGGCAACGTAATTTTTGCAAACTCTTTCCCCTGAGCCAACGCACCGGAAACCAGCATTGTGATAATGGTAAGTGTAAGTACTAATTGTTTCATTTATTTCACCAACAGCATTTTCTTTGTATCTCCGAACATAACCTGATCGAAATTGTTTTTTATTTCCAGACGGTATAAATATACACCTGAAGGAAGCTGATTCCCATGGGAGTCTTTTCCAGCCCAGATGAAGCGGTGTTTTCCTTTGGCCATGGGTTTATTCAGCGCCAGAACATTTAATTCCTGACCGAGGACATTGAACACCCGCAGTGTTACTACCGCATCCTTTGTCAACGATATCCCAATGGTCGTCACCGGATTAAACGGATTGGGAGTATTCTGGGCCAGTTCGAAACGATCCGGGACCAGATTCAACTGCTCCATCTGCTGGCCCAATGCTGATCTCTCACCTACAAGTAGAAGGAACGAATAGGGTTTATCGTTTCCTGGGGAGGCGAAGGTGATTCTTTGATCCTTTCTCAAATCGTAAGCAATTCCCTGGGTTTGATCCACCAGCCAGACACCATCCTGAGGCGGAATCTGACCCGGATCATCCAGCGTAATGGTAGCAATGCCTTTGAGATTGCTCCGGGTAGCCAATTTCCAGGTTTTCACGTCGGTGGCGGGACTTTTAATATCTACACTATAGCCACCATCAGAGGGATTCCAATCCTCATTTTCAAAGGCTATGCTGATATAGTTACCAATTACCGGCGGTTCATGAAAATCCCTGGAATCTTTCCCGTCCAACGCCTCCTGATGTACGCCGAATGTGTTTAAACGATCCCGATATTTACCAATTCCCGCCGTAAGATTCGCCTGCCAGCCAGGGCCATCATCAGAAACGAGTGCTTTTCCGGAACCTTGAGAGGCAGCCGCGCCCACAAAATCGAACCCGAGCCAACCAGCACTATTAGAATAAATCCAATAGCCCGAACCCGGAGTAAAAGTGTTGGTGGTCGTGTAGCTGCTTCCATCCCATTCATATAAAAGAGGCTCAATGCCGCCATTTTTAGTTACGGTCACTGCATCAATATCCACTGGAAAGTTAACGGGCAACCCGACCATATTCCAGCCATAAGCCAGATCCACCCGCAGTTGTTTTGTTAATGGAATTGTCTGACCACTTTTCGTGCGGAGACTGCTTGCCTCCCTAGTGATGATCCAGAAGGCCTGAAACGGGCCAAAGTCTCCGTTATTCTCGGAATAATCAGATCCATTCCATTGAAAAATGCGCCACTTAGTCGGATCCTGCTTACCTAATGCTGGTTCTAATACGGCCGATAATGATCTTTCATCCAAATCTCCCGGCACTGAAATCATCTGGTATTCCTCCGGTGAAGTGGTAGCAAACTTCAGGCTATAAAAGTAAACCGGAACATCGAACCAAGCGGTAGAATTGACAACATCCCGACTATCCCAGGCCATGACAGAAACTACCAGGCCAGCAGTTGTAACATCATTACTTGGAATTGTGACTTCCCAGATATCACCAGTGGCGCGGTTCATATTTAATACCCGCACAACACCGGTGTTACCACTCCAGTAATGCAGTTCTACCCGATCGACGCCATTGGTGGAAAATACTTCAGTACTAATATCAATATTCGTACCCTCTTCGGCGGAAAGAAAGGAGACGCCGGTTGTATCAATTTCCGGGCCAATCATCCGTTCCAGATGAAGGAAAATTTCACCAGTGGGAGGATAAGAAAATAATCCCGATTGGCCTACTGGTTCATCCGTGTCGGGCATCATATTACCATTCACGTCAAAAAAGCCTGCCAGGAAATACTGCTTGTCCTCTGGCAAAGCTTGGGGGATAAAAATATTTTGATTGAACGGGGGGTCCACACCCACTTGTTCCTGGTGCAGGGGTGAAACCACATCAGGATTATCTCCTTCCTTGTACAAAGCCACATATAATTGGCCAAAGGGATAATCTTCCTGTAAATCAACGGTGACATTGAAACCGTTTGAACTACCGCCAAAATCCAGGTTAACCTGTCCGGCATTACCATACCCACCGGCAATATTAAAACTATTCGAAATACCAAACGCTTCGCTTGCATCATTAAGAATACTATCACCATCCAAATCCACAAAGGCCATCAGATGATAATCATTACCGTCAGGTGAATTGTCCGCTAAATTGAACTGGTAATTCCCGGGAAAATTGAAGGATCCAAGCGCCCAGTCACGATCGCGGTTGTTCCAATAATTGGCATCCACACCAGGATTCATTAACCCCACCATCAGCAACCCCGAAGTAGTAGCGCTGCTGGCGATTGTCACATCGATCCCTCCGCTTCCAGCGGTTGTATTTACATACACTTCCCCGTAATCGGCCAGAATATTGGAGGAAGCATCCATTACAAATAACTTATAATAAACATCTCCCTGGGGTGGATTGGTGTCTATGAAATGCACCGTATCAATCTCTGAAATTGAAACCAATAAGGGGCTGGCGGTGGTTACACCCGGTGTCTGGGAGCGGTGAATTTC
>JBHHUS010000004.1:0-53867 GCA_046861615.1 Fidelibacterota bacterium | reverse complement strand
AGATAAATATTCAATATGTTTGAGGCCACTGACACTTTCATGTGGATGCGGGTTTTTTCCACCCCGGTGAAAAAACCTTGAAAAACAAAACCAACCGATGAAAAGTAAACCGATAAAAAAGCAATTGAGGTGTAGGAAATGCATAAAAGCGTAACTACGGGATCATCAATAAAGAGGGGAACAAGCCTATCTGAAAACCAGAAACCAGCCATTGTAATGGGTGCCATAATACCCAACGCCAAAATGTGGCCATTGTGCATGGCGACACCACACTGAGCATACTTTTTCTGCCCCAGTCGACGGGAAGCTACTGTCTGCGTTGCCGTTCTCAGCCCGATTGCCATAGTGAGCAGTGTCCAGACAAGCATAGACCCCATTCCCGTTGCTGCCAGCGATTCTGACCCCAAACGACCAACCATCGCCACATCGGCCATATTCATCACAGTTCGACTTAAATTGCTGGCAATTACCGGTATCCCCAGGGTGAGGATCTGCCCAGATATATTTTTATCGGCAGAACGGTACAGGTCTTTAAGTTTAAATGTCATTCATAAATACCCTGTTTCCTGTTAAGCCAGCCTTGCTCAAATAACATTTCAATAGTGAGTACAGGACCTGCGGTAATCTTTATGGATTATTACCCTTATATTTATTCATGGAAAAGTCATTATTTTACATTCATCCGGAGGTTCAGGAGGCTATTGCTTCGCACGCCCCAATATTAGCTTTGGAATCTACAATCATTGCCCAAGGAATGCCGTATCCGGAAAACTTGTCTTTTGCGCAAGAATTACTCCAAACGGTACGAGCAGAAAAAGTAGCACCGGCAATCGTCGCAATCCTTGATGGAAAAATCCACATTGGACTTAGTTCCAGTAAATTAAAACAAATTGCTTCCAGCGCAAAAGTTGAAAAAATTTCGCTCCACGATATCAGCTATGCCCTGTCATTTGGGAAAACCGGAGCCACTACCGTATCCGCTACTATGTTTCTAAGTCACCAGGTTAAGATTAATGTATTTGCAACCGGCGGAATCGGCGGCGTACATCGCAATTCAGATAAATCCTTTGACATTTCCCAAGACCTGGGCGTATTAGGCAAAATTCCACAGGTTGTGATTTCAGCGGGGGCCAAGGCAATCCTTGACTTGCCAAAAACACTGGAGGCGCTGGAAACATGCGGTGTGCCGGTTCTGGGGTACCGGGTAAAGCAGTTCCCTGCCTTCTATTCACGTTCTTCCGGCATTGATTTAAAATATACGGTAGAATCACCAGCAGACATCGCCCGGTGGCATTACCAACACCGGGGCTTAGGATTAAAAAGCGCTCTGCTGGTAGTTAACCCAGTTCCCACCGATAAAGAGGTCCCCACAGAGGAAATAAGTACTTACGTTGAACGGGCCGTATCCGAAGCGGAGAAAAAATCAATTAGTGGAAATAATTTAACGCCCTTCTTGCTAAAGCGGGTGGTTGAATTAAGCGATGGAAAAAGCCTGGCATCAAACATATCCCTGGCAATTAATAATGCCCGCCTGGGCGCTCGGGTAGCCCGAGCTATTAATTCTTTTCACCCCTGAATCAATTGGTTCAAAGCGTTTCATTCTTCAAAAACAAAAGCAGATCTGTCCCGGTGGGTAGGGCTGCCGCCGTTACTGTAACGCCGATATAAGACCATACCGGCACAATTAAACCCGTCCATTCGCATACAGGATACGAATTAACTTTTCCTGCTTCCGAAAACCGCTGAGGCCCAACAGAGATAATGACTTTCCCGTCTTTTCCTTCCGGTACTGTATAAATCCGGCTAGAATCAGGAAAAATTGGCCATGCCCCCGAAAATGTATTACCAGTTAAAAAATTTACCCCGGATCGATTAATATGGTCCCCGATAAAAAAGGGTTCGGGAAATCCAACCATTCTATCCACAATCCACACGTCTTTTATTCCTAATTTATCCTTAAAGAATCCAAAAACCAGGGGGTTAACTGTTTGGCTGTTGATTTTCTTTGGCCATAAAAATTTTGAATTATTTATACTGTCCTGAAAGTGACCGGAGCCAGTGGGAATTCCCTTAAAGTTTAAACCCCAGATTGCGGGGCCGGCAGGAAGATATATCCATTGTTTCATCGTTCACGAGGACCAAAAAGTACAGTGCCTAAACGTACCATGGTGCTGCCCTCTTCCACTGCAACAGTAAAGTCATTGCTCATGCCCATTGATAGCTCTTTTAAAGGTGGTATTGATTTTGAGCGCTCTGAATTTAACCGCTCCAACAAAAGTCGAAGACATTTAAACGATTCCCGAATTCTGGCCTCACTTTTTGTCAGCGGACCTACTGTCATCAAACCATTTATCTGAAGATTGCTCATTTCAATACAGGATAGCATTTCTTCTGTCTGGTTCGGGTGAAATCCGTTCTTCTGGGGCTCCTCGCTTGTGTTAACCTCCAGAAGAACTGGGAAAACTGTATTATTCTCCAGTGCCCGGCGATTTATTTTTACAGCCAGTTTGACCGAGTCAACCGAATCCAACGAATCAAATACTTTCAGCGCCTTACTGACTTTATTGGATTGAAGGTGTCCGATCATTCGCTTTCGTAGTTTTATTTCTGAAGACAATAAAGAGAATTTCTTCATTGCTTCCTGAAGGCGGTTTTCACCGATGTCGGTAAGACCAACATCTGCAACTGCTTCAATCGTCTTCGGGGAGTGTGTTTTAGTAACAGCAACTATGGTAACTGCGTTTTTCAGCCCGGCGGCATTTTGCGCAACGGCAATTGAACCTAACACATCAGACAGGTTTTCTTTTAAATTCACTCGCTCGCTGGTTTTTCGTTACTGCTTTCAGTGTTTTCACCCATTTGGTCTAGTGATTCAGTTTGATTTTTCGCATCTAATTCTTCGTCAACATGAATTACGCGGGTGATGGATGATATACAGGTGCCTTTATCCAATTTTACTAACTTTACACCCTGGGTTACTCTACCGATAGAGCGTATTTCAGACACTGGCTGACGCATCAACACGCCTTTATCTGTGATAACCATGAGGTCGTCTCCATGAACAACTTCCATAATCGAAATCATTTTCCCGGTTTTTTCGGTTGTTCGCATTGTAAGAACACCTTTTCCTCCTCTTTTCTGAACCCGATATTGAATAACATCCGTCCGTTTCCCATAGCCTCTTTCAGTGGCTACTAAAATAGTTCCTTCCCGTTTTACTACCAGCATTCCCACGACCTCGTCACTGGCTGAGCTCAGGGTGATGCCTTTTACACCCATAGTTTTCCGTCCTGACGGTCGAATGTCTTTCTCTGAGAATCGGATCGATTTTCCTTCTCTGGTCCCCAGTAAAATATCGTGATCTCCATTCGTTATTCTGGCTTCAATCAAGTTATCTCCCGGTCTGATTTCGATGGCGTAAATACCACCTTTACGAGGATTTCCGTAGGCCGAGAGGACAGTTTTTTTAACAGTCCCTTTCCTCGTTGCCATTACAACATATTTTTCATTCGAAAATTCGTGAACACTGACAAAAGCTTCCACCTTTTCACCGGGTTCACAACCAATCAAATTAACAATTGCGCGGCCTCTGGCAGCTCTTCCTCCCGGGGGGATGTCATATACTTTCAGCCAATAACATTTTCCTCTGTCAGTAAAGAACAACATATAGTTATGGGTATTTGCAATAAACAGGTGTTCTATAAAATCTTCTTCTTTAGATGTGGCTCCCTGGATTCCCCGTCCGCCGCGACGCTGGCTCCGATAAGTGGACAGTGCTGTTCTCTTGATATAGCCTTCATAGGTAATGGTTATGACCATTTCCTCTTGAGCGATCATATCTTCAATTGAAAAATCTTTTCCGTAGGGCAATATTTCCGTCCGGCGGTCATCCCCGTACCTTGACCGTAATTCTTCGAATTCCTGTTTGATTATCGCCATTCGCTGGGAGCGGCTGTCCAAGATACCTTTTAACCCAGCAATTAACTGAATTATTTCTTTGTACTCCTGCACAACTTTTTCCACCTCCAGGCCGGTCAGTCGTTGCAAGCGCATATCTAAAATAGCCTGGGACTGAATTTCTGAGAGATCAAAAGAATTCATCAGTCCTTCCTTGGCCATAATCGGATTTTTACTGCCCCGGATTATTTTTATTACCTCTTCGATATTGTCCAAAGCAATTTTCAAACCTTCCAAAATGTGCGCCCGTGATTCAGCCCGGGTTAAATCATACTTAGTCCTGCGAACCACTACCTTATGGCGAAAATCAACAAACGCCCGCATCATTTCTTTTAAGCCCATCACCTTGGGTACACCGTTAGAAAGAGCCAATAGAATAATGCCAAATGTATCCTGGAGCTGAGTGTGGGAATATAGCTGATTTAAGATCACCTCTGGTATGGCATCCCGTTTTGTCTCGATCACAATCCGAAGTCCATCCTTATCCGATTCATCACGTAGATCTGAGATGCCCTCAACTATTTTATCCCTTACTAGTTCAGCAATTTTTTCCAGCAGATTTGCCTTATTTACCTGATAGGGTATTTCAGTAATTACAATATTCTCTTTACCTCGTTTGTCCGTTTCGGTCACAGCTCTGGCACGGATAGTAACTTTGCCCCGACCTGTCCGATATGCCGCTTTAATACCGTCATGACCCATAATAATGGCGCCGGTTGGAAAATCGGGGCCCTTAATAAATTCGTTCAGTTCATCCACTGTTATATCCGGGTCCTCCACCAGAGCGATTAAACCATTCATTATTTCAGTCAAATTGTGTGGCGGTATTTTAGTGGCCATTCCCACAGCAATGCCCTCTGAGCCATTCACAAGAAGACTGGGTACAACTGTTGGTAGAACAGATGGTTCTTCTAAGGTCTCATCGAAATTCGGAATAAAATCTACTGTATTTTTATCAAGGTCTCTCAGCGTCTCCGATGCCAGGCGCGTCATCCTGGATTCTGTATACCGCATGGCAGCAGCCCTGTCTCCATCTACTGAACCAAAGTTTCCCTGTCCATCAACCAGCGGATAACGCATTGAAAATTCCTGTGCCATACGCACAAGAGCGTCGTATACGGAGCTGTCACCGTGGGGGTGGTATTTCCCAAGCACATCTCCCACAATTCTTGCGGACTTTTTATATGACCGATTCCAATGGACTCCTAACTCACTCATTCCATAAAGAATCCGGCGGTGCACCGGTTTCAGCCCATCCCGGACATCCGGCAGTGCCCTTGAAACAATAACAGACATTGAATAATTAAGATAGCTTTCTTTAAGCTCATCTACAATGTCTCGATTAATCGCATTTTCCCTAGTTATATCCACTTCAACCTCTTAAAACGTTAAATATCCAGGTTTACAACAAATTTTGCGTTTGTTTCAATAAATAAACGCCGGGCTTCCACATCCTGACCCATAAGATTTTGGAAATATTTATGCGCTTCCGTTGCGTCTTCAATGGTCACCTTAATCAATGTCCGTTGTTCGGGGTCCATCGTTGTAGCCCAAAGCTGTTCCGGGTTCATTTCACCCAAGCCTTTATATCTTGAGATATCAACTTTGGTCTTTTTGTTCTCTTTTTTTAATCTGTCCAGTAACAGCGTCATTTCATCGTCACTATAGGAATACAGTTCCTTCTTCCCTTGACGTAGGCGGTAAAGGGGCGGCTGAGCAATAAACACATGTCCTTCATGAATTAGCTGGGGCATTTTACGATATAAAAAAGTGAGTAATAATGTACGGATATGGCTTCCATCTACATCGGCATCGGTCATAATAATTATTTTATTATAGCGAAGCCTGGACATATCAAAATCGGATATACTTCTTTCGCTCTCTTCATCGTCCGAGCCTCCAAAGCCGGTTCCCAGCGCTGTGATAATAGACTGGATTTCATTATTGGATAACAGTTTATCGATCCGAGCTTTTTCAGCGTTAATTACTTTCCCCCGGAGTGGTAGTATTGCCTGTGTACGCCGGTCGCGCCCCTGCTTGGCAGAGCCACCGGCAGAATCTCCTTCAACTAGGAACAGCTCACAAAATTCAGGGTCTTTGTTTGAACAATCTGCCAATTTCCCCGGTAATGATCCTGACTCAAGAGCTGTTTTACGCCGGATTAATTCCCGGGCTTTTCGGGCTGCATTCCGACTGCGGGCGGCCAAAAGTGCTTTTTCTATAACTTTTCTACCAATTGACGGATTCTCCTCCAGAAAATTCTGAATGCCTTCATAAACAATTGCGTCCACAATTCCCTTCACATCACCATTACCAAGTTTTGTTTTGGTTTGTCCTTCAAACTGGGGCTCAGCAACCTTCACTGATACAACCGCCGTTAATCCTTCACGGAAGTCCTCACCCGACAAGGTTAATTTTTCATTCTTTTTAGCTTTAATCAGATTGTTTTTCTGGGCATAATTATTCATCGCTCGAGTCAGCGCAGAACGAAAACCAGAGAGATGCGTCCCTCCTTCAATCGTATTAATATTATTGACAAAGGTTAAAATATTGTCAGTATATCCCGCACTATATCGAAGAGCAACATCAACCGGCACGGTACCGGTCTCTTTGATTACTGTAATCACCTTTGTGTGCAACGGGCGATTGGCTTCATCTAAAAATTTTACAAAATCACTTAATCCTCCCTTAAAATGAAAATATTCGGTCCGCTCTTTGTACCGCTTATCTTTTAAGGTAATTTCCAAATTTTTATTCAGGTAGGCCAACTCTCTCAAACGTTCAGCAATGATACCAAATTCAACAGTTGTATCGATAAAAATTTCCGTGTCCGGGTAAAAGATAACTTTTGTACCTGTAGCTTTTGATTTTCCAACCACTTTCAATTTTGTCGTGACCTTACCACGGCAATATTCCTGTTGATAAATCTTATTATTCCGCATCACTTCCACAATCATTTTCTTTGATAAGGCATTAACTACCGAAACACCAACACCGTGGAGGCCCCCGGATACTTTATAGCTTCCCTTGTCGAATTTTCCGCCGGCATGGAGAACCGTCATAACAACTTCAAGAGCCGGTTTATTTTCTTCCTTATGAATATCAACCGGGATTCCCCTGCCATTATCCTCTACACAGATTCCACCATCTTCCTGAACAGTAACTGTAATCTTATTACAATACCCCGCCAACGCTTCGTCAACTGAATTATCCACAACTTCATACACCAGGTGATGCAGGCCCCGCTTACCAACATCACCAATGTACATGGCCGGGCGGCGGCGGACAGCTTCCAGCCCTTTTAAAACTGTGATCTTTTCAGCGCTATATTGATTCTTTTCAGTTTGTGATTTCATATAAACCGGATTTCCTTAATCGTATTATTCCCCAGTTGAGCGTTTAATTTGTTAATTATGTCTGCTTTCTGAAATTGTAATTCCTGTCGCCAGGCCGGAGTTTTCACCCGAATAGTAAGTACGCCGTGGTTTACCTCTTCTGGCTCGGTGTTGTCAGCTATCACCGCACCTACGACACTATCCCACACAATCAGCGCCCGATTCTGGGCAACACCTTTTTCCAGCCCGGCCCGCTTTAAAAACTGGCTTATTACAACCCGTAAAGATTGAGTCATCTTACCAGGTGAAATGTTTTGTTTTTATCACCATTAACCTTTATTCCATGTTGCTGAAACCCAACCAAGTCAGCATTTGTAATCAGGGTCTGAGTTTTTTGGTTCAACAATTCCATTACGGCTCCTCCCCGATGTAAATCCAGCTTCGCAAACAAATCATCTAATAATAAAGTAGGACTAATATTAGTTAACTTATGAATTAACCCAAACTCGGCCAGTTTTATTAATACTAGGCTTAATTTATGTTCTCCCTGAGATCCGAAATCCTTCAACAGTCGATCGTTAAATAATAAGAATATTTCGTCTCGGTGGGGTCCGGTTGAGGTCCAACCAAGAAACTGATCCTTCCTGTAGTTTTTTAACAGTTCCGAGTGGTACCACGACTCTTCAGCGTCACCATCCATTTTCTGCCCAACCCTAAGACTAATAGAGAGGTTTTGAATATCTTTCATTACAGCCGAAAGTTCTTCACTAAAAGCCGTTAAAAATTCTTTCCGCTTTCGCCATATTTGGACACCATACCTGACCAGCGGTTCATTCCAGGCTTCTATTGTAGAGGCCTTTTCTCCTTCCTTCCTAAGGGCAGCATTCCGCTGTTTAAGTGTTTTTGTAAAAGCAGAAAGCGCTTCCAGATAAGGTCGTGAGACGGTTGAGAAAACCCTGTCAAAATAAGTTCTTCTGTTTGCCGGAGAGCCTAATGTAATTAATTGTTCTTCCGGTGATAGTACAACCACTGGATTCTCTCCAATCAGGTTTTTCGATCCCGACAGAACAATTCCGTTTAACTTTAACCTGCGCTTTCCGTCTTTTCTCAACCCAAAGGAAACTCGCTTCTTAGCCCTGTTTACCTCAAACAATCCTTCTAAATGCATATTGTTGTCATTTGCGCGGATGGTCTGGTCCAGCTTTTTGGTCTTGAAGCTTCGTCCAATTGAAAGAATATGGATCGCTTCTAATATTGATGTTTTTCCCGAGCCGTTCTCGCCCCAGATCAAATTGATTTTACTACCAAAATCCATTTTAACGTGCTTATGGTTTCTAAATGATACCAACTCAATCGATTTAATTGGCATATCGGAGATGCTGGACAGGAAAATAAACGTTTTTAACGGGTATTAATAAATTGAATATCAACAGATCATTGGTCAGTCATTCAACCGAATCGGCATTAGCAGCATGGTTAAATCAGCATCTTTGTTCTGGGTCTCAGGGAAAAACAGAGCTGCACTTATGGGTGTTTTAAGTTTTACAACCACCGACTCAGCATCAATATGTGCAAGAATGTCCTTCAAGTAAGATGCGTTGTATCCAATTAAAAGTTCTTCTCCGCTGTATTCACAAATGATTTGTTCTTGTGCTTTAGACGATTTTTCAGGATCCTCAGTAGTTATTCTTGAGCCTGCTTCCTTCAAATCCAGCGCAATTTGATGGGTTGATTTATTTGAAAAAATGGAAACCCGCCGAACAGCTGAAAGTAGAGCGTTCCTGTCAATCTTCAATTCTTTGTCATTGTCTTTTGGGATAACGCTTTCATAATCAGGAAATCGTTCATCAATAATACGTGTAAAATAATTGTCTGTTCCAATGGTGGCCGTCAAATGATTATCCCCTAACCACATTTGGGTGGCATTCTCTCCTGGAAGAGCGGTGGCAATCAAACTTAGGAATTTTCTTGGTACAATTACATCGCCTGAAAATTCTTGCGATTGATAATCACTTCTAATATACCGTACCAGGCGGTGACCATCGGTTGCCACAGCGGTTAATTCATCTTTCCCGAAGCGAAATAAGACCCCTGTCAGCGCCGGCTTCAACTCATCGCGACTTACAGCAAAAGATGTGGTTTGAATTATATTTCTTAGAGCTTCTGTTGAAATACCGACAGACTTCCGGTTGTCAACCTCCGGCATCGCCGGGAACTCCTCTGGCGGTTTGCCCATAATATCATAATTACCGACCTCAGTTCGCAATTTGACCTTATAATTACCGTCAACATTTATCGTTAATCGCGCGTCCTCAGATAACTCACTAGTGATATCCAATAATGTTTGTAGAGGTATAGCAGCAGATCCGGGTTCTTCTATACTAGCGGCCAAATTAACTACAATCGTAATTTCAAGGTCTGTTGATCGTAGAATTGTACTACCCTCATCCACCTGAAACAACACGCAGCTGAGAATCGGTAGCGTTGAACGACTGGGAGTTGCTCTAGAGAGTTTTTGAAGTGCTGATTGAAATTCTATCTTTGAGGTTGAAAGTTTCATTTGTTTCCCTGGAAAATTAGAGTCGTTTGAAGCCTTTATAATTGTACTGAAAAAGTCTAATGACGTTACCTAGATTGACCTGTTTTAACAAGCATTTTTAGACCATTAGATGGTGGGTAGAAATTTGTTTTAAGAAATAATATAGTTAATATATCTATTTATTATATTAGTGTGAATAAGATAGAAAACAGGCGATGCAAAATGATTCAGTATCTTGATTTACTTGACATAAGAAATTGATTTTTAAACCTTTACTTTATGTGGATAAATACTTCTTTTAGGTGGAAATAAATGGTGGTTATCCACATCTAATAAAAAAACCGGAGAAATAGTTAATCTGAAAGTACAGTGTGCAAAACCAATGTGGACATTGTGGATAAGTCAATACAGCTTATTGATGTAAAATTTCTTTCTTGAATCATCCAGCCAGTTTTCAAACCATTTGGCTTTTGCCCGGTTTAAAGCCATTTCTTCAATTTCGATCCAGTTTTTATCAATATCCGGTTTCCCGCCAGGTCTTACTTCTTCAATCCACAAAAGATGGTAACCCAGGGAAGACCTTACAGGACCACTACACTCCATTTTTTTAATTTGTTTAATAGCGGTACCAATTTCCTGTATTGGATATTGACTGGGGTCTATCCAGCCGATCAGGCCACCGGTATTGCGCGTTTGTTCGTCATGACTATAGGTTCGAGCCATTTTAATAAAGGAATCCAGCGTAGATGAGGAGTCTTTAAGACTGGAGGCAAAGTAGTAAGTACGGCTTTCATCTTCTCTGGTTATTTTCGGGCTTACTAAAATATGGCGAACTTTTATTTTATCTCCTAAAATTTCCTGTGTCTCAATCAAGTGATAACCAAACTCTGTCTTCACTGGATCGCTGATTTGGCCTGGATCCAGGGTAAAAGCAACCGCCTCAAATTCAGGAACTAGGTTACCACGCCGCACGTATCCGAGGTTGCCACCACTGTTCTTAGAGCCCGGGTCTTGTGAATATTCTTCCGCTAAGGTTTCAAAACTTTCTCCAGCCAATATCCTTTTTTTTAGTTCTTTGAGAATTGAAATGGTTTTATCTATTTGTTTCTGGCTGGGCTCAACCTTGAGAAGTATGTGGCGTAGTTTTACCATGGTTGGGAAAGGTGGAATACTGTCTTTGTAGGTATTGAAAAAGGATATTACCTCATCCCGATTAACTGAAATATTTATCAGTAGTTGTTGTTGATATTTTTGTCCAATCAGCAACTCTTGCATGTCAGACCAGTATTCCCGGCGGAAGATTCTGATCGGTTTACCAATCGCTTTTTCTGCCGCATCTTCACTGCCAGCCTGACCGATCATATTATTAATATAATTATCCAGTTCCCGATCCACATCCTTGTCGCTGATTTCAACAGAATCCAACTTAGCCATTTCAAGAATTACTTTACGATCAATCATTGACTGAAGTATTTCATTTCGCAGTTTCTCAACTTCAGTTTTATCAGTACGAGCATCCAGGCCTCGCTGTAAGACTGTCATTCCCAGCAACTGGTTAACATCGCTTTTCAAAACGATATTATCACTTACAATAGCGGCAATACCATCAATTGTTTGACCATTCTGATTTTGCTGACTATAAAGTAATGTTGAGAACACAATACAGGATAGGAATTTAAAATGCACGGTGACCCTCCAGATTTATTTCAGAATGAAATTCCCGTCGTAAACTATCAAGCACTCCGCCAGCCATCAATGAGGCTTTTGTTTGGATAAGACGCTGTTGAATTTCATCATAGACATCCGCCAGGTTTTTCACAGATCCCCGTGGATATTTCTCAACAACCTTTAAAATATGATAACCAGATTTAGTTCTTATGGGCCCTACCAACGTTCGTTTTGATTTTTTGATAAACAAAGCACTGTTCAATTCATTTATTAAATGGTTTTCAGACACAACGACAGGCTGTACTTGGTATTTATCCAGTAACATCGCATAGGCTTTATTAGTTTCTCCCTTTTTTAAAACGGAAAGAATTTTTTGTGATTCTGTTTTAGTTGGTATGATAAAATGTAAAACTAAGGCTTCATTATTCACGCGTTTGAAGGAATTGAGATTTTTCTGGTAGTAGGAATCGATTTCAGCCGGAGCGACACTGATGCGTTGTTGAATTAATCCATTTAGATAGGCCTGACCAATCAGGCGGCGCTTGTAATTTATTAAAATCGTTTTCAGCTTCACATCCTTTTGATAATTAGCCTGGAGAGCTGCCCGGTAAAGTAATTCATCATCAACCCACCGAATTACGACGCTTTCAAGGTCTGCATTGGTAATTTTGTTTTTGAAAAGTTGTTTTTTTGCTTGATCCAGCGTTAATACTGAATTACCAACCCGAGCAACAACATCTTTAGGCGATTGCAACTTTTGACAGCTAGTGGCGACTAACGAGACAAAGAGAAAAATTTCAAATCTTTTCATAACGACAAATTAGGGTTGTGTTGCCTTGGAAAACAAACCCGCAAAATGGAAAAGCTCGTTAAAGGCCTGGCGGAAACCATCAACTGCCACTTGAGCAACGATGAACCCATCTTTGTTTATTTGAATTGTCCACTGATCATTTGAGCCAGAAAGATACTTTTTTAGCCGATCCATGAATTCTGGTACGGTTATTCCATCGGGACAGTTGTTAATCTTGACCAAAGCACTATCGGGATTAATTACGATTTCTTCGATGGGTAAAGAATTGTAAAGAGTCCGCAGCCAGGCAATAGAAATTAAGTTATTTATCTCTGGTGGAGGGTTGCCGTATCGGTCCTTTAGCTCATCACCGATAATCTTTACAGAATCGACTGTCTTAGCTTCTGCTAGTTGTTGGTAAAAGGAAAGCCTCTCCTGCACAAATGGAATGAAATCCGGGGGAATAAGAGCGTGTCCAGCAAACGAAATACGAACTTGTGGCTGTTCTAACTCAGGTGTTTGCTGAAAAGCGCTTTGGACGGCCTCCTTCAGGATTTTACTGTACATTTCGAATCCGACCCTGGATATATGACCACTTTGTTCAAAGCCAAACAAGTTGCCAGCTCCTCTGATTTCCAGATCTTTAAGGGCAATATTGTAGCCTGAGCCCAGGGCAGAGTAGTGCTCAATAGCTTTTAAGCGATGGTATGCTTCTGGGGATAGGTTTTGATTGCTGGGTATCAGCAGATAACAATAGGCCTGGTGTTCACTGCGCCCAACCCGCCCGCGAATCTGGTAAAGCTGGGCTAAACCGAAGCGATGGGCATTGTTAATAATTATGGTATTAGCATTTGGTACATCTAAACCTGATTCAATAATAGTCGTACAGATTAAAACATCAACCGCTCCGGAGAAGAAGCTCAGGATTGTTTTCTCTAGCCCTTTACTGGTCATTTTTCCATGAGCCGTCGCAACACGGTAGTTTTTAAAATGATGATATAATTTTTCATAAAAGAAAGGCATGCTTTCAATATCATTGTGAAGAAAATATACTTGACCATCACGAACCAACTCCCGTTCAATAACCCGATAAATTTGGGCCCAGTCAAAATACTTCACCCAGGTAGTAACAGGAAGACGTTCTTTCGGTGCTGTTTCAATTTTGCTTATTTCTTTTATTCCAATGAGCGATTGTTGCAAAGTACGTGGGATTGGAGTAGCGGTGAGCGTTAATACATCGATTTTTGATTTCAACTGCCGGATTGTTTCTTTGTGCTTAACCCCAAATCGATGTTCTTCGTCCAGTATTAATAAGCCAAGGTTGGAAATATCAAGGTCCCCAGATAATAAACGGTGGGTACCAACCAGAAGGTCAACTTCTTTCGAACAGAGTTTTCTTATTACAACCGCCTGTTCTTTTTTAGTCCGGAAGCGGGATAATAATTCTACATTCATACCCAAAGGATCCAGACGGCTTTTACAGGTGATATAATGTTGATCGGCAAGGATAGTGGTCGGTGTCATGAAGAAAACAGTTTTACCACTTGTGATTGCCTTTACTGCGGCCCGTAGAGCTACCTCTGTCTTTCCAAAGCCAACATCACCGTAAACCAACCGATCCATCGGGAAAGGCTCATCCATATCATTCAGAACAGTATGAATTGCTTTTTTTTGATCCTGTGTTTCCTCATAGGGAAAAGAATTGGTAAGGGCAGTTAAAAAATCTGTATCATTACTGTATTTAAATCCACGCGGTTGGTTTCGGGCACGATATATTGAGACCAGCGTATCTACAGTCTCCTGGGCAGTTTTACGTGTGATTGCTTTTTGTCTTTCCCACTTGCCAGAGCCCAGAACTGATAGTTTTGGTTTTCTTTCACCCAATCCAATATAGCGGTGTACTTTATTAAAACTATCGATTGGGATGTAGACGAAACCACCGTGATCATATTCAATTTTTATGGTCTCTTGAAGCGCATTTTTTTTACCCACTTTTGCTAAACCGCGATATAGCCCAATACCGTAGTCTTGGTGAACCAGATAATCCCCCCAGTTAAGCGCTTTTAAACTGGATATTTTCTCGTGTTTGAGATCACCTTTTTCAATTGACCAGCGCGATCGTCGCTTTGATCTTGCGCTGCTAAATTCTTTAGGTGTTAAACAGATGAGATCGAAATCTTTGGAGTGAAACCCTGTTGGAAGATTTGCAGCGACATATTGACAGCGATTATTAAGAAACAGGTTGTCGCTTAATGAGCTGTCGAAGAAAAAACGGACCTTTTTATTGTAACTTGAGATGGCACGATTGATAATTTCTTTTCGGGCCTCAAGCGTCGATTCAGCAAGAGAAAAAATTTCTTGATGAACGTATTCAAGGTTATCGACGTTAACGTTGTTTTGAATACAAAACATTTCAGCCTTTTGGGTTATGTATAATACTGCCTTGTTTATTTTTTCTAATAGTTTCTCAATACTCTGCTGATTTTCAATTTTTCCTGATTGAGGAGGCGGAAAAATCCTTATATTTTTTCGACTGCCGATAGATCGTTGAGTGGTTGGATCGAATAAACGGATTGATTCAATTGTATCCCCGTATAATTCGATTCGTACCGGATGACTGGAATAGGGGAGGAAAATGTCAATTATTCCCCCGCGGGCAGAAAAAGTTTTTGGTGTAGTGCAAAAATCGGCTTGTTCATAATTCCATTGGTCAAGTGATTTGAGAAAAAACCCTCTCTTTAGCGCTGACCCCACTCCAAGATTAAAGGATTGTGATTTCAGATCCTTTGGTGATGAAATTGGTTGTTTAAGACTTGCTGGAGTGGCAAAGAAGATACCGGGAAGTCGTTTATTTAAAGCGAGGATAGCTTCAGACAGGTATCGCTCAGGCTCAATTTCAAAACCGGGAACACGCCGCTCCTCATTGGGCATTTCCGGCAGATAGTGACTTTTATTTTCAATAAAATTGAAAGCTTCCAGATATAAATTTTCACAAACTTGGTTGTTAGCAACTATTGTAATCAGAGGTAGTTTTTTCTGGTGTAATAATGCGCCGAGGATTAACAATAAGGAGGATGGAGATAGATTGGAAAGGCCGTAGGGCTTATCAATATCAATTGATGAAAAAAACTGTCTGATAAGCGGGGATTTGGAAAGGTAATCAAGAACTGATTTTACCGGAATGATCGATGTGGTTTCACGTGAAACCGATTTCATTTGTCGGCTATTAAAACTGAAAGCACCGCGACGTCTGCAGGGGAGACCCCGGAGACGCGCATTGCCTGACCCAGAGTTTCAGGTTTAATGGCCTGTAGTTTTTCCCGCGCCTCCAGAGAGAGACTGTTAACATTGGCGTAATTAAAATCAGATGGAAGGTAAACCAAATCTTGTTTTTTAATCCGATCAACCTGCTCCTTTTGGCGCCTGATGTATCCTTGGTATTTTATCTGTGTTTCCGCTTCGAGAAAAAGTTCTTGTTTGAATACGGTGTTCTTGGGGCTATTGTTAATTCCCTGAAATAATCGGTCCGGGAAATCAGTAATGCTTATAGAAGGGCGTTTTAACAGTTCACACGCCGGTTTCTGATGTTTTATTGGTCGGTCTCCTTTGGAAATTAGAATTGAATTAATTTCGTCAGGTTTTAATGAATTTTTAAGCGCCTTTATTATGTCTTTGGTATGAAGAATTAAGGAATCCAGAAAATCATAATCACTTTCAGAAAGAAGTCCGTATTTAATTGCTTTTTTGCTTAACCGCTCATGCGCATTGGAAAACCGTAGTAGTAGTCGGTACTCTGCCCGGGAGGTAAACATTCGGTAGGGTTCCCAGGTGTCTTTGGTGATAAGGTCATCAATCAACACTCCTGCGTAAGCCTCATCGCGTTTCAAAACAAAGGGATTTTCTTCGTTCAGTCTTAAAACGGCATTCAACCCAGCTAACAATCCCTGAATAGCAGCTTCTTCATAGCCTGATGTTCCGTTAATTTGTCCGGCAAAATAAAGCCCGGAGATTGCTTTAGACTCCAGGGATGATTTCAGTTGTGAAGGATTAAAAAAATCGTATTCAATGGCATATCCCGGGCGGTAAAACTGTACTTTTTCCAGGCCACGTACTGTTCTTAATGCTTTTAATTGAATCACCTCCGGTAGGCTGGTAGAGAACCCGTTGGCATAAATCTGGTCAGAGTTAACCCACTCAGGCTCAAGAAAAAGGGTATGAGAGTCGCGATGAGAAAAACGGTAAACTTTATCTTCGATTGATGGGCAGTAACGGGGCCCTATACCTGCCACATCACCGGAGAACATGGGGCTGCGAAAAATATTCTCTTGTATTATCTCCTTACACTCAATGTTGGTTCTTATGGTATGACAAGGCGTGTTAGGAGGGTTAAAGGGATTGGTATGGTAGGAGAAAGGAACTGGTTTTGGATCACCCCAAACGATATCAGTTTTTGACCAGTTGATTGAATTTCCGATGAGCCTCGGGGGGGTTCCTGTTTTTAAACGACCAGCCCGTAACCCTCTTGACACTAATGCTTCAGTAATTCCCTGGGAGCGGTTTTCTCCCATCCTACCAGCATTTATTTTTTGCTCCCCAATGTGAATTCTTCCGTTTAAGAAAGTACCGCAAGTAAGGATAATAGCGTTTGTGTACAGTTTTATTCCGTTGCGTAGGACAACACCGCGAACACTGCCGTTCTTATCAATGAAATCAATCACTTCTGCTTCTATTATTGTGATCCACAGGCTATTAAAAATAGTAGTGGTAATAATTTTTTCGTAATGGTGTTTGTCAACTTGCGCCCGGGGAGACCAGACAGACTTCCCCTTTGATCGATTTAATACCTTAAATTGGATTCCTGCAATGTCGGCAACCCGGGCCATTAATCCCCCTAAAACGTCCAGCTCTCGAACCATTTGACCTTTGGCCAAGCCGCCAATCGCAGGGTTACAAGACATGCGGCCAATAGCGTTCTTATTTAGCGTAATTAAAGCAGCTTTCTTCTTGAATTTTGCGGCCATATATGCTGCTTCAATACCGGCGTGACCACCGCCCACGATAATGATATCATAAGAGTTAGAGTTTTGTTCCACGTGAAACTTATTTACCCACGCAAAATCTATTAAAAATATTGTTTAAAATTTCTTCCGATGTGGTTTTTCCCAAAATGCGATCGACACAATCCAACACTGATCGCAGTTCGAATGAAACCAGCTCAAAAGAAGGATCATTTTCATTAGCAAGTGTAAGCCCCCGGCTCAGGCTGTCCCGGGCTTTCGTAAGAATATTTCTTTGTCGGGCAGTTGTTAGTAAAACAGATGGTGTTTCCGCTTTTGTCAGACCAAGGGTTTCTATAATACAGTTAATTAAATCGTTGAGCCCCTGCCCTGTTTTCGCGGAAACTGAAAGAATATCTGGTGAAGATGACCATACGTCGGGAAGATCAATTTTATTCAGAATTTTAATTGTTGGCGCTGAAAACGAAGGTAACGGCGTATTTAGGTCAGAAGGATTATCTGATACTGAAATAATTAAATCAGCTGTTTTGATATACTGGTGTGCTCGTTTTACACCTTCGGTTTCTATTGGTTCGTTTGTTGTGCGTAAGCCAGCGGTGTCAACGAGACGAATGGGCAAGCCCCTCACCAGGATTGTGACATCAATTACATCACGCGTTGTCCCTGGTATATGACTAGTAATGGCGCGTTCGGTGTTTGAAAGTGCATTCAGAAGGGTTGATTTTCCAACATTTGATTTCCCGGTGATTACGACTGTTGCTCCCCGTGTAAATAATTTGCCCTGCAAGTAGGATTCTAATAATTGATTTATTAGTGTAGTTAGTCGTTGAATTTCTTCTCTTACTGAAATTATTGTTGAAGAATGTGATTCATCTTCTGAAATATCCAGCTCAAATTCAACCAACCCCAGTGTTTTAATTAAATTTTCTCTTATTAAATTTATCTGACTGGAGAGAGATCCCTGCAGGTTTCGATAGCTTAGTTTAGCGCCTTCAACCGATTGAGTATTTATCATGTCTGCAATTGCTTCGGCCTGCAACAGATCAAGTTTACCGTTAATGAAAGCACGCCGGGTGAATTCTCCGGGTTCAGCCACGCGAGCACCGTAGTGACAAGCAGTAAAAATGGCCTCTTCTACAATTGTGGGATTACCATGACAGGATATTTCAACAACATCTTCTCCGGTGTAGGAGTTTGGTGCTTTAAAATAAGTGACCATAACATCGTCGAAAGGATCTCCACCTGTCGAATAGATTGAACATAAAATAGCGCTGCGGTGTTTGAACAATAATTTATCGCTACTCCGGTGGGTTTGTTTTTTAGTGATATTTAAGGCCTGATTACCGCTCAGACGAATAATTGCCAGACCGCTGAAACCATAGGGAGTTGCTGGGGCCACGATAGTGTCGCCCGAAGTCATTTCTTTTTCTTGGTTTTTCCTTTAATGGATACCGCTTTCTCTGGAGAAAGTGGGGGAACAGGTGTGAAATATTTCTGTTGGACAATTGTGAGAGCATTAAAAACAGTGTAATAGAGATTAAGCCCAGATGGAAAACGGTAAAAAATAAAAAGGAAAAATACGTTCATGAAATACATGGAATACTTGTTTTGACCAACTGTTGGCGCCTGAGTCATTTTTTGTTGGAAAAACATAGTAATTCCCATTAATAAAGGCAGAATATTAATGGGGAAAGTTCCAATATAGGTTAAAGTGTCTGGTACTGACAGGTCTTTTATCCAGAAAATAAACGGTGCACCACGAAATTCAATAGTTGTGCGAAATACAGTAAAAAGAGCAAACAATAGTGGCATTTGAAGAACAACCGGCAGGCAACCTCCAAGGGGGTTTACACCTTCTTTTTTAAACAGCTCCATCTGTGCTTTGTTTAATTTTTGGGAGTCGTGTTTATATTTTTCTTTTAATTGAGCAATTCGAGGTTGCAGGGCCTGCATTTTTTTAGTTGATTGATAGCTCTTTTTCGTAAGAGGATTCAAAACAATTTTAACCAGTACGGAAAACAAGATAAGGACAATGCCATAATTTGGGATTACTTTGTGCATGGCAGTTAAAGACCAGGTGATAAACCGGCCGATTGGCCGAATGAGCGTCCACCCCAGGTTCATTGTATTTTCCAAACCAACACCTAATTGCTGGATGCGTTTATATTCCAGAGGCCCTAAAAACAATTTTATCTGCCCATTGCCCTGGACTTTGTTATAAAGAGTAAAATCATATATGGGGTTATCACCGTTTTTAATTCCTTTTATTTTGACACCAACACCCGGATCTTTTGGAAGCAGAGCTGCTATAAAATATTTTGTTTGAGTTGCAACCCAGTCGGTTTTACCAGCTTGTTCTTCTACAACTGGACCGCCATTTTTTACCTTTACTGTGACCAACTCTCCGCCAAGAGACGCCGAACTCTTAAAATAGTTAAAATCATCTTTTGTGTTTTTTTCCGTTGGGGGCAAACCGCCGATCCACAATAAAGAATACTTACCTTGAGAAATTAATGGATCGAGTTCTGACATATTAATATTAACGTCAATTTGGTATAAGTCAGGATAAAAGGTAAATGATTTGGTAATTTTTTTATTATTATAGGAGGTACTGAACGTGATTGTTTGTGGTTTGTCCAGTATAGTAATATTATTCTTTGGGCTATTGATTTGCCATGGACCGTTCAAACGAATTAGCTCACCGTCAATGGATATGAACTCAATTAACAGATTGCCCCAACTGTCTTTGTTGATTAAATCCACATTTGAAGAATCAAATTTGGCATAATTATTTAGAGTGAAATTCTTAAACGAGCCACCGTTCAGGTTACTAATATTAGCAGTAAAAAGATTATTGCTGACGATAAGAATTATTTCGTCAGATGTATTGTTGATTTTTGGTTTTATTAATTTCTCAACTGGAGGTCGAACGAAAGGAACTATCTCATTGTTTGTTAATTTATCAGGTGTCAGAATCAAAGAATCCGGTTCGGCGGCAGTTTTTGGAGCAACCAGATTAATGTACCAAGGCGTCAATACCAGTACAACCGTAATTAAAATAAACGCGAAGATTGTTTTTTTATCCATTTGTCTTCAAAGGAGCGGGTCAAGGCCGCCCTTATTCATAGGATGACACCGTAAAATTCTTTTTGTACTTATCCACAATGCACGGTGTATGGGGTATTTTTTTAGTGCAAGGATTGTGTAGGCTGAACAAGTAGGTTGAAAGCGGCAATTATTCCCAACTAAAGGAGAGATCAAGAATCTGTAGACAATAACCAGCGCAATTGTAATATTGCGCATTACCATATCAAAAATATGGATGGTTTTTAACAAGCGAACCATTATGCGGATAGTATTTTCCGCCCTCTTTTTCGGCGTCGGCTAAGGACTTTTCTTCCGCCAACGCTTGACATGCGAGCTCGAAACCCATGTTTGTTTTTCCTTTTACGTTTACTTGGTTGATAGGTACGCTTCATTATTGCTCCTTTTTTAGCCCGGGAAAATAGGGATGTTTCTTATTATGAACAAAGAAAATGGACAGCCACAGGAATTAATCGCATTATTTTACTACGAATTAAAAATCCTGTTTGTTGGACATGGAAATTAGTGTCTAAATTGAATGGAAAGGAATTGTGGAAAACCTGTGGAAAACTTGAAAACCTCGTATATTGATCTCTGGAACGAAGTAAAGATAAATCTAAAAGCTCAGTTTCCTAACCATGCTTACTCGACTTGGTTTGAGCCGATACAGCCAATTGGTTTAAATGATAGTGAATTCGTTCTTGAAGTACCAAATCAATTTTTCTTTGAGTGGATTAAAAGCCATTATAACCAAACCGTTGAAAGAATTGTACGAAATAAGTTAGGGAGAAGCATTACTGTTAAATATACTGTTTCGCCCGAGACCGAAAAGTTTAAAAGTAAAAACGAATACACTCAGAAGAAGGAATTTATCCAACGTAGAGCCAAAAAAAATATACAACTCAACGAAAAATATACATTTTCAAACTTTATCGAAGGAAATAACAATCAATTTGCAAAAGCGGCAGCACTTACCGTAGCAGAGGAACCAGGAAAACACAATTTTAATCCCCTTGTAATTTATGCTGGTGTTGGAATGGGGAAAACACATATACTACATGCAATCGGAAATAAAATATTAAAAGAAAAGGCGTCATTAAAAATTGTTTGTGCATCCAGTGAAAAATTTACAATGGATTTTATCTCTTCAATTCAGAAGAACAGGACCGTAGAATTTTCACGCCACTACCGGGATGCTGATTTACTTTTAATAGATGATATCCAGTTTTTTCAGGGAAAAGAACAGACACAGGAACAATTTTTCCACACATTTAATGAATTATTTCAAGCCGGAAAACAGATTGTATTAACGGCTGATCGTTACCCCGGTGAAATGGCAGGGCTACAGAGTCGGCTTTTATCCAGGTTTAAATCCGGCCTGGCAGTTGACATTCAACCTCCGGACTTTGAAACGAGAGTAGCAATTTTAATGGAGAAAGCAGAACAGAATGGCTTAAGGTTAGAATATGAGATAATTGAGTTAATTGCTACCCATATAAAGAATAATGTTCGGGAGCTAGAAAGTACTATCATCAGAATTCTTGCTCACTCTTCTCTTTCTAACAGGGAAATAAATTATTCACTGGCAAAAAGCGTGATCAAGGAAAGGATTGGAAAAAGGGCACTAACAGAAATCACAGCTGAAGATATAATCCGCCGTGTTTCAGAGTCAACCAATGTAGCCGAAAAGGATATTGTCAGCTCCAGCAGAAAAATGGAGATTTCGGAAGCACGACAAATTTCAATTTATCTAATCAGGGAAATTCTGGGGACACCTCTCGTAAGTATTGGTATGCATTTTGGTGGTCGGGATCACAGTACTATTATACATGCCTGTAGACAAATAGAAATGAAATCGAAGAATGATATTCGTGTTCGTGCTTTAGTTAGTGATTTAAAAAATGAGCTGTCATTTGCTATGAATTAAATATTCCAAAACTTATTAGAGTTCTTGACAATTAATTTATAAAGTTAAAATTTCAATTGTGTTATCGCTGCAATTTTGCAGTGTTTTGTTTAAGTTTTAGCAGGGTTAGAGTTTGGGGAAAAGATTATTTGATTTAATAATATCTGTTTTTGTACTTACTTCGGTAAGCGGGGCGCAGACTGCGCTACTTTCTGAGAGTTTTGAAACTAATGGAAATGGAACCCGCTACGCTATCTTCGGCGGTTTCAGCGATAATGTAGGCGATTATTTTATCAGAACTGATGGTACCAGTACGATAGATGGTAATAAAAAACCATCAAATATGCCGATTTATACTGGTCAGGATAGTACATGTTTTTTCGCTGGAGAGGATACTGAAAACGGAGACAACCCTAATGGTACTACCGCTGGGATTATTTTTGATGATGTAAATATATCCGGATATGATTCACTTTATATTCAAGGCCTGTTTGCCTGTGGAGGAAAACCAAAATTTGATCCGTCGGACTACATGCATATATTAGTTGATCTAAATAACAGCGGTACATGGTCCCTGGTAGGATCTTTTGAGGCGGACATAAGCACTGGAACTAACTCAGAAAACTTTCGATTAGATTCAAATTTTGATGGGCTAGGGGAAGGAACTGTTCTTGACACTGCATTTAAGGAATTCACTTTCGCTGTACAGGGAACCGGTTCGCTAATTGATTTAAAAATTGAGCTCTATCTTACCGCCGGCGATGAAGAGGCAGCCTTCGACTATATTAGATTATATGGAAATCAAACGGGTAGTATCCTTAATCCAGGAGCTTTCTCTGCAATAACTATTGGCGCACAGCAAATTGATCTATCATGGACAAAGAACTCGGATAGTGACAGCGTAGTCATTGTCTATGATACGGTTTCTAATATTGGGTCTCCAGAGAATGGTGTAATATATAATATTAATGATACAATTCCGGGAGGCGGGAAGGTAATCTACAACGGTCTTGGTAATTCGTTTGAACATACTTCACTAATTCCGGGGACTATTTATTACTATAAAGCCTGGTCGATACATAACGGGAGTTATTCGACAGGTATAATAGGTACGGCTACAACAGCACGGCTGGAGCCGACCAGTTATCCAGATAGTTTTTCAGTTCAATTATTAGGATTAAATGCCATTTTAAAATGGTCAAATCCGGTAATCCTTCCGGGTGAGCAGGTAAGCGAAGGGTTTGTAATTGTTGTCAGCAGTGATAGCAATTTAAGTATCCCGACAGATGGCACCGTTATAGAAGAAGACACGGTTATAAATGACGGTGGAGGGGCTAAGCTTATAGAAGCCACCGTTAATAACTATGTTTTTACGCGGTTAGCATTTAATACTACTTATTACTTTAAGATTTTCCCCTATACAAATACAGGGACGTTAATAGATTATAAAACAGATGGATTACCGCCAAATTATCAAATCACCACCGAAAATAGAAATGTGGAGTTGTTTTTTAGTGAATACATTGAGGGATCGTCATACAATAAGGCGCTGGAGCTTTATAACCCAACACTGGATTCCCTGAACCTATCCAACTATCGAATTCGATCTGCCTCTGGTGGAGGGGGTTGGAGCGGACAATTTCGTCTAAATGACAAGATTCCGTCAAAAGGAGTGTATGTTATTGCTCATAGTAGTGCGGATGATTCAATAAAAATCAGGGCTGACACTACCCTCGGCTCCGGGGTTATGTCATTTAATGGGGATGATGCCCGCCAGTTGGAAAAAACGCCGGATGGAGCAATATGGGTTCCAATTGATGTTATTGGTGATCCGTATGCAGACCCGGGAGTTGGGTGGAGCGTAGCCGGGACCAGCTCTGCCACCCAAAACCACACCTTAGTTCGTGGATCGTGGATATCAACAGGCAATATTGATTGGAATGGAAGCGCCGGAACGGATACATCGAATACAGAGTGGGAAATATTATCACAGGATTCATTTAGTAATCTTGGTCAACACCAATGGGAAATGGTTAAAATAGTTGAGACAAGTGGGAATACCCATGTACTTGAAGGTTCTGATTCAGATACATATTTTGTTTCGCTAGCACAACAACCAACAGCCGATGTAGTTATTACGTTAACTAGTGATAATCAACTCAGTTTAAATCCAGAAACAATTACGTTCTCATCAACGGATTGGAATGTACCTAAGACGGTAACTATTACCGCTACCGACAATACTGAAGCAGAGGGAGATCATTACAGTGAAATATCACATGGTATTTCTTCTGATGATGGTTTTTTCAACTCATATCAAATACCAGATTTGGAAGTAACCATTTCGGATAATGATGTGGCAGGATTTTCAATTAGTATTATCACGGGCTTACCGGAAATCAGGGAGGGTGGCAACGGATACACTTATTCGATTGTTTTAAATACTCAGCCCTCGAATAATGTTAACGTGAATATAGCGGTGGCTCCTAGTAATGAAGCAATTATAACACCATCGATAATTACATTTAATAATCAGAATTGGAATATAGCTCAAACGATAGAGGTTTCAGCAATTGATGATAGTGTTGTGGAGAAACAAGACACACTGGTGTTAACTCATAGTATTAGTTCTGATGATTTCAATTACAGCAGTCTTGCGATTAATGATATTCAGGTATTATTGAATGACAATGATATTTACACAGTCATTATTAATGAAATCATGTATAATTCCCCCGGAAATGACGAGGAATGGATAGAACTATATTGTGCGGAAACGAATGGTATTGATTTTGATCAGGATTGGGTATTGTCTAACTTATCTCCTAGTTGGAGGGATACTTTTAAAGTTGGACAATCAATGGCCCGGGGAGGCTATTTTACAATACAGCTTGGGAGCAGTGGAAACTTTTCATTCACGCCTAATCTTGTGTTCAGTTCCGACCCCAACCGCCTAAATAATACTGGCTCAACCCTAATATTAACATGGGATAACCGGACTGTTGACAGTGTGACCTATATGGATTCAAATCCGTGGCCGGTTGAGGCCGATGGGCAGGGTTCCAGCCTGGAACTAAAATCATTGCCACTGGATAATTCACTGGGTTCTAACTGGCAAGCGAGCTACACATATGGCGGTACACCGGGAGCGATCAACTCCAGAGATACCATCGGTCCTCAGATTTCATCAATCCTTATTGCTGATAACAACGCATATGTTGATGTTATATTTGATGAGGGCGTTTTCAGCTCTGACAGCGGAAGCGGAGGTTTAAACAAAGACTGTTTTTCAATTTCACTTTCGTCCGGCAATGCATCCTCCCCGAATATTAGTAATATTACAAATGTTGATACAGCGCTACTTGTGGGAGGTGAAAAAACCGTTAGAATCTTTTTCTCTTTTTCCGGTACGGCCGACGGAAATGAAACCCTGCAAATTAATCCCGGCGATAGTACAGTGTTTGATATCGCCGGGAATTCAGCTACGGTAAATCAAACAAAGAATACTGCCAAACTTCACGATCAACTACCACCGACATTATTGTCTACGTCTCCTATGGATGATTCAATTGGGGTTGGTGTATTTAGTGATATTATTATGCAGTTTAGTGAAAGTATTAGAGCAGGTCCCGGATATATTGTACTGAGTAATTATTCTGACCAGTCTGTGGTAGAAACTTTCAAAACCGGCACAGATATAAAGATAAGTGGAAATATAGCAAGAATTAATCCATCTGATTCGATGAAATATAATACAGCTTTTTATTTGACGGTTGACGACACCGCCATTATGGATAATGGGGGAAATTATTATATTGGAATCAGTAGTCCTGACTCCCTGAATTTTACAACTTCCCCACCGGCAAACACAGCTCCTGAAATTACCAGTGGTAATAAGCAAGACAGTATTCTGGTCTATGTACAGGAAAACCAACGATTAATTTTAACAGTTACGGCTGTTGATGCTGAAGGCGACAGTCTGTTATATAAGTTGACGGGGGGTATTGACATTGACTTATTCGATATTGATTCAATTTCTGGTCTATTAACTTTTTTAACTGCCCCGGATTTTGAGCGTCCGGTTGATAACGATTCAGATAATGTTTACAAAGCGGAGGTTACAGTTTCAGACGTTGGTATGGGCCATTTAAGCGATAGCCAACAAATCAGTGTTTCGGTAACAGATCTGGATGAGGAGCCTCCAGCGCTGATAGGTAGCTCACCGGCTGATGATGCTGTGAATGTTGCCATAGACAGCAAAACGACATTTATTTTTAGTGAAAAGGTTTTCGCAGATTCAGGGAACATTACTCTAAAAAGGTATTCTGACGACATGTTATTGGAAACGTTAAATGTCGACAAAGGTATTGAAATTGACTCTGTTAAGGTCACGGTGGTTTTTAATAAGAACTTTGAATATGGAACTCGATACTACGTACTTATTGACAGCTGTGCCATCATGGATTCGGTTGGAAACCACTTCAGGGGAATTCAGGATAAGGATGAATTAAATTTTACTACAGTTAATAAATCAAATGTTGCTCCGAATATAACAAGCGGAGAGGGACAGGATAGTGTAGTTATTACAGTGAATGAAAACCAACGGGAGGTGTTAACAGTTACGGCAACAGATGTTGATAATGATCAGCTTTCCTATACTATATCCGGAGGTCAGGATCAAAACTGTTTTGAGATTGACAGCCTTATCGGAGCGCTGAGTTTTAAATTAATCCCCGACTTCGAATATCCAAATGACGCAGATGCCGATAACATATATTTTGTTAAAGTAACTGTTAGTGACGAAGGGAATTTGACCGACTCCCAAGTGATAACAGTAATTGTGATCGACGTTGATGAAATTTCTCCAACAATTACGCTAACAACATTAGGAGGGTTGTATAAGTCAGTGACTAACCGGAGCCCGATACAATTCAATGTAAGTTTCAGCGAAAAGGTGGTTTCTTTTTGTATGGATAGTATTTCGACCGTGAACGGTTCAATAGATAGTGCCAGTTTTTCCTTCGTTTCGGGATCGGATTCGGCCAGGTTTTCGATTTTTCCTCAGTCTGAAGGTCTTGTATCAGTGAATTTGGCAGCTGGATCTGCTGTTGATGAAGCTGGGAATAAATCATTATCAGCAAGATTTAACCTGCGGTATGATGCAACCGCTCCAGCGGTTATTTTAGAATCTCCACAGTCTCCAATAACAAATACTGGTATCTTTCATCTATCTATACATTTCAGCGAAAACATATTGGAGCTAAACCAAGCTGATATTACAGTTGTTCCAGAGTGCACCAGATCCAGTTTAAATAAAATTAATTCAAGGGAATACACAACTAAGCTGAATCCGAACCAAGAAGGTAGCTACAAGATTTATCTGAAATCTTTTACTGTAAGAGATAGTGCTGGTAATCTGAATGTTTCTTCTGACACGCTTTTGATTAAATATGATATAACCCCACCAGAGTTTGGATTTGGGATGCCAAGAATTTACCGAGAGGATTCCACCGGTTTTGGTTTTCTGGTTCAAAGCGACGAAGAAGGAAGTATTTTATATTCTGTACTTATTGGAAACGCTACACTTAATAACCCGGAAGAAGTAAAGAACGATAGTATTGATTCTATTTTACGAGGCCGGCAAAGAATTGTAGCTAATTCGATTGACTCTGTTTTTGTCTCGGGTCTTGAGGTAGGAGGGAAATACAATATCTGTATTGCCTTAGAAGATCAAGCCACCAACCTTTCAAAGAATATTGCTGTTTTATCTATCCGAAAATTGGGAGTTATTCAGGATTTGTTTTTCTCGGAGTATTTAGAAGGTAGTGATAAAAATAAGGCGTTGGAAATTTATAACCCTACAAATCTGGATATTTGGTTAGAAGATTACCGGATTGCTCAATCTACTGATGGATCAGGCTGGCAGGGTTATTATCGATTTCCAGAATCAGCTATCATTAAGAGTAAGCATGTCTGGGTTTTAATTAATAGTGGGGCAGACACAAGTCTTTTCTCCTTTTCACGTTCTGAAGGAAAAGCAGACAGCTCTGCAGTTGTGGATTATAATGGTAATGATGCTAGATCATTGGCTGTTATTGATACCAGGGCGGTTGGGACTGACACGACCAGAGACACTACCGTTCTTGATGTCATTGGTAATCCAAACGATTACCAGGTTTCAGGTTGGGCTGTCGCCGGTGTTGATGGCGGCACAACCGATCATACCTTGATCCGAAAACATCATATTCATGGAGGAAACCCAAACTGGAATGCTGCTGCGGGGGATAATTTCCAAAATTCGGAATGGGTAATTTACCCTCAAAACTATTTTGATAACCTGGGGTATCATGTTCAATCAAACAGTACTATGGAAATCTATTTGACAACAATATCATCTGATACTCTTATTTACAAACATCGACCGATAATTGTTTTTCCTGGTATGGACGCTCAGGGAATAGCCGGTGACACTACCCTGAGCGCTTGCTCGATTGTTCTAATCAGATATGATCCTACCGAAGACAGTGTATTCTTTTCGACCCAAGGTAATATTTTAGTACAGAAAAGGGTTATGTCAAACGATACACTTGAATATCTGTTGGCGGGAGATAGTCCGTGTACTAACTATATCCAGACATTGAAAAGTGTAACCTATTTTCGTCAATCATTGTCCTATGCTGAACGTGTATTGGAATTCAGAGTGACTGTGAGGAAAGATTCTATCGAGAGTTATCCCTTATGCCGTTACGTGGTTTTACGTCCAAAACCGCTCTCGGTTGTTTCCAGTGCACCATACCACTTTCGTCTTGATCAAAATTACCCTAACCCTTTTAATCCGATTACAAACATTTCCTATGAAATACCGGAGAATTGTATGGTGTCTCTGGTGATTTACAATTTATCCGGAGAAGAAGTGTGCAGATTAGTAGAAGGCTTGGAAAGCGCTGGAAGATATACTATTCAATGGCGGGGGAATAATGATCAGGGTGACGAATTATCTTCAGGTGTTTACCTTTATCGTTTAAAGGCAGAATCTGCAAACAGGGGGATGGCCTTTTTAAAAACGAAAAAACTTGTATATCTTAAATGATTCATCTTAAAAGTATCACGGGGTAGTTTTTTGTGTTATTAGTCAAAATAATTACAGAAAAGTATTGACAAATAACATTAATTAGTAGTACAATATAATTGTACGCGTTAGTATCGGTAAATAAAGTAGTTAGGAGTTAATAATGCAGAAAGGTAGTGCAAATAAAGTCGTGTTAGTCGGTCATCTGGGTGGCGACCCGGAAACTCGGTATACGCCCTCAGGGGCAGCCGTGGCCAACTTCAATCTGGCAACAAACGAATCCTGGCGTGATGCCAATGGTGATATTCAGGATAAAACCGAATGGCACCGTTGTGTTATGTTCGGGAAATCGGCTGAGATGGCAGGTGAACTGCTTAAAAAAGGCCAACTTGTCTATCTGGAGGGTAAACTTCAGACCCGTAACTGGGAAGACAATAATGGCGTTAAGCGTTATACCACGGAAGTGGTTTGCGACACTTTCACCATGCTTGGTCGGAAAATGGATTCTAGCGGTGACCGACCCGAGTCTTCTCCCTCAGGAGCAGATGAGGACGACTTGCCGTTTTAATCAGCTTATTGTCTGATTGAATAGAAGGGGGCCCGCGAGGGCCCCCTTTTTTATATTTATTAAATTTGAAACTAGCGTCTTAAACTTATTGTCTTAATCAATTCGGAAAAGGAAAATTTGATGGATTTAGATCATCTGAATAACGAACTACACTGTTTCTGGGACCAACACATTACACCGACACTGGTTGATTATATAAAAATACCGAATAAATCTCCTGTTTTTGATCCCGGCTGGGAGACCGCAGGGCATATGCAAAATGCTCTGGATCTGGCTGTGAATTGGATTAAGAAACATCAACCGGATGGCACTAAACTTTTGGTAAAAAAGGAACCCGGCCGGACTCCTTTGATTATTTTGGATATTCTCGGCCAACGGGCAGGGAATGTGCTCATGTACGGTCATATGGACAAACAGCCAGAGATGGAAGGCTGGCACGATGGATTGGGTCCCTGGACGCCGGTTCTTGAGGATGGCAAACTTTATGGCCGTGGATGCGCGGATGATGGTTATGCCTTGTTTGCAGCTGTCGGGATCGTTAGGGCGCTTCAAAACCAGGGATTGCCATTACCTCGAATCGTTATTCTGATCGAATTTTCTGAAGAAAGCGGATCGCTGGATTTACCCTTTTATCTTGAACAGAATGAATTAGTCATTGGAAAGCCGGATTTAGTTGTTTGTTTGGATTCTGGAGCAGAAAACTTTGAACAGTTTTGGACCACTGTTTCACTCCGGGGACTTGTAAGCTGTACTTTGAGGGTGGATGTATTGAAAGAAGGGATTCATTCCGGGGCTGCCAGCGGTGTTGTACCCTCCTCTTTTCGAATTGTCCGCCAGCTGATTTCCAGGTTGGAAGACGAAAATACCGGTGAGATAAAATTGGAAGGGCTCCGTGTAGAAGTTCCGCCCAACCGCCTTTCAGAAGTCAATGCGCTGGCGGCTGAATTAGGATCGCTGGCAGAACATTTTCCCTGGTACGAAAAACTAACTCCCACCACCTCAGACCCGGTGGAAGGAGTACTGAGGCGAACTTGGTATCCGGCTTTGTCGATTGTTGGCATGGATGGTGTTCCCGCAGTTAAGGATGGGGGCAATGTCCTAAGACCCTACACAACCCTGAAGCTTTCAATGCGGATTCCACCAACCCTTGACGCTGAGAAGGCAAAAACAGTGATAGAAAAAGCATTGTTGAGTAAACCTCCATACCAGGCAACTGTTTCTGTTGATTTTGATGCATTGGCTAATGGGTGGAATGCTCCGGAGTTGGATTCGGTTCTATTGGCTGCAATTGAAGACGCTTCGCAGGCTGTTTTCAATAAATCGGCCCTGGCCATGGGTGAGGGGGGCACCATTCCTTTTATGGCAATGCTGGAGGAAAAGTTTCCTTCGGCCCAGTTCCTGATCACAGGTGTACTGGGACCTAAATCGAATGCCCATGGACCCAATGAATTTCTACACTTGGAGTATGCAAAAAAATTGAGTAGTTGTATTGGCTTAATTCTTAATCACTTCCAGAAATAAAGCCAGTGATGTGAATGCCCGCTCAGAGCTGGAACGGTTTTCGCCACGGCCGCAGCAAGTTCGTTATTTGTTGACTTATTTTACGCTGTTCCTTGGTTCTCTCTTAGCAAAAATAACGGTCCGGGGTCGTCATTATTTACCGAAGAAAGGTCCCTATATTCTTGCCATTAATCATTTTAGTGTTGTGGACCCTGCTTTTGTGATTTACGCTGTGCGGAAGCCAATTAATTTTTTAGCAGCCAGTGATCAAAAAATAGATTGGCAAAATTATTGGGCCGCCTGGTTATATGGATTTATTCCCACTAATCGAATAAAATTAGCTCCCTCTACAATCAAATCAGCAATACAGATATTGAAGAAAAAGAAAATTCTCGGAATTTTTCCGGAGGGTACTTCTACCTCAACGCAACTACGCCCGGCCAAAATGGGTGTAGTTTATTTATCCGTAGTTACATCGGCGCCGATTATTCCGGTGGGGATTACCGGCCTCCAGGATGCCTGGAAACAATGGTTCCGGGGGATTCGACCACGGGTAGTAATAGAGATTGGTAAGGCCTTTGGTCCCTTTTATTTACCGGACGATCGTAGTAGTAGGGAGAAACGCTTAAATGAGATTGGAAGTGAAGTGATGTGCCGAATAGCAGCCCTATTACCTGAGAAACATCATGGTGAATATAGGGATGTTCCGGCAGTGAAAGAATATCGGGTGGGAAATTAACTGTGTTTTGTTACTAGAATATAGATTCCCGTTAATGTAATAATACCGCCCAGAATTACAGGTAGGGATAGAATCTCCCGAAAAAAGAAAAACGCCATACCGGAAGCTAAAACCGGTTCTCCAAGGGGGACAGCACTGACAATCGTCGGGCGAATATATTTTACACTGTAATAGAATAAAGTATGACCAAAAACAGTGGGAACAATCCCGAGCAGCGCTAACCAGAGATATGCACTGGTTTCCGGGGGTTGTAGTGGTATTCTCATGGTTGTTGATAGCGCCAGGAGCACCAAGCTGGCGGTCAAGTACATCATTCTTGTATAATTAATAACACCAGTTTTTTTCCGTACCTGTTCTGATAATAACATTACAATTGCCATCCAAATTGAACTTAGCAGCGCCAGCAGGTTTCCCACCCTATTTTCAGTAAAATCAGCAGCGGAATTTCCTTGAATAATAATTAATCCTAATAATGCCAATAACAGTCCGCCAATAATATTCCGGTTCCATTTTCTTTTTAAAACAAGGCGTTCAAAAATAACAGTGAAAAAAGGGGCGGTTGTAGCTAACAGAGTTGCATTTGCTACTGACGTGTATTTTAAGGCACCAAAAAAGCAGATGAAATGCAAACCCAGAAAGAGACCTGCCAACCGTGATAGGTTGCGGTCGCTGGGATTCATTTCTCTCTGCGGCTTGAAACTACTATATCCCCACAGTACACAACTGGCAATTGCCAGCCTCCAGAAACTGATTGTCACCGCCGGCACCTCTGGAATCATGCGGGCAAGAATGGAAGAAGTGCTGACGGCCAGAAGTCCGGTACTGAGAACAAATACGAGGCGTGATTTCAAGAGGGTTACTGAATCCTATGCGCTAAAACTTGTAGTAGAGCGAGAAAAAGGGCTGTTGGAAGTGAATTCCAACCCAGAAGTTCTCAAAATGGTTTCCCCCTAAAATAGGGAGGGCGTTGGTGATGAACCCAACATCAAAAAAGACCGGAAAGGTCACATCCTTGGGTTGAGCCCGATTCACCAACGGGGCATAATAGGGGTCCCAGAAGACCTCGGTCATTAATTTGAGGTTTTTTAGAACATCGTAATCTGCCCCAAAATATACTCGGGGTAATATATTTTGATTGGGATAGTAGATGGCGCTGCCTCCAATTGTGAAGTTGATCCGTCCGTGCCCGGTGGATTTTAACCGGGAATGGCTGTAGGCGGCAAAGACCTCTAACCAAGCCTTGTTTCCAGCAGAAAAATCTTGATTATAATTTCCAAATTCATCCTGGGTATCCCCTATACGTACCCAGTCCCGCTCTTGATAAACAGTGTCTCCCTCAATATGCTGAGCCGCGCTGTCGTCCCAATAACCGGTCTGTTTTACATCGTATTGTTTGTATTCATATTTGTTGGGCAACCCCCGGAGATGAAAATGGCCCCCGATTGAGAATGCCGACTGATGACCGGAGGCATCCTTCATGAAAAGGGTGTATTTTGGTCGAATATTGAGATCCCCGATGAAGTAGCTCGACCAACGGCTCGAAATCTGGAAGCGGTCAGAAAGCCCAAAGGCCCAGGAAAGGAGGCTTAAATAGAATTCGTCATTTTTCAAGGGGAACCCCGTGGGGTCAAACCAGATATCCATTAATTGTTCATTGTTAAAATACCAGGATCCTTTTGTGGGCCTAGCCCCGGGTGGATTCACCCCCGACTCGAGAGTGGCGATTTTATCCATACTGATTTCAACGGGGCCAAGGGAAGTTTCCAGTTTAATTTTATCGGCACTGCGGGACAGGAGTGTTCCCTTGATAATATCACCGTTTTTCAACTGGACCTTTATTTTTTCAGCGTGGATACTGGATTTATCCAGGATCAGGATCCCCAGATCAGTTCTCAGGGTAACGGTGGAATCTGTTTCTTCAATAATGGTGCCGGTGATTTTATCTCCCGCGTCGGTGTAGTACGTTTTTTGATTTTGGGCAGTGATAGTAACCGTACCATATAGAAGGATGAGCAGTAAGCAGAAAAGGTGTTTCATGGTTCCAATTCCAGCAAATAGGGGTTAACAATATTTAGTAACGTGGGACGATACCAAACAAGGAAAACGTATTCCTGCGTTGGTTCCCGTTATTTTATGGTCTTAAATTAAAGCCTATTTAACCGTGGGGAAACCAAATGTCTGATACCAAGCCTATCCATTATGTTATTGTTTTATGCCTTGTTGTTGCTTTACTGTTTTTAATGCGCTGGGTTAAAGTTCGATCAGATCAAACGGTCGTCTTTGCCGATGGAAGTGCCAATGCGTTCGTCAATACCTATGAGGCTCATATTAACAATCTCAGGCAGCTTACCTTCAGTGGGGAAAATGCAGAAGCGTATTTCAGTCCCGATGGCAAGAAGCTGATTTTTCAAGCTCACGATGGTGAGGGGCTGTGCGACCAGATTTACATTATGGACATAGCTACCGGGGATACGGAACTGGTATCCACCGTCAAAGGGGTGACCACCTGCTCTTATTTTCAATATCCCAAATCCGATAAAATTGTGTACGCCTCCACTCACTTGGCAGATCCTGAATGTCCCCCTCCGCCGGATTACAGCAAGGGCTATATCTGGAGACTGTATGAAGGGTTTGATATTTTCAGGGCTGATCCTGACGGGAATCATCTGGAGCGGCTCACAGATTCTCCTCGGTATGATGCCGAGGCGACGTATGCTGACGATGGCAGTCGTATTGTTTATACATCCCTTGCCAGCGGTGACCTGGACGTGTGGACAATGAAGCCGGATGGTAGTGACAAGAAACAGTTAACTGATCGACTGGGTTATGATGGAGGCCCTTTTTTCAGTCACGATAGTAAGAAAATCGTCTGGCGAGCCTATTACCCTGAAACAGAATCTGAGATTGCTGATTATACGCAACTGTTGGCTGAGAATTCAATCCGTCCCATGAAACTGCAGATTTGGGTTATGAATGCAGATGGTTCGGAGAAAACGCAGATCACTGACAATAATGCTGCCAATTTCGCTCCTTTCTTTTTTCCCAATGATCAACGAATTATATTCTGCTCAAACCTGGCAGATCCCAAAGGGCGGAATTTTGACCTTTGGGCGGTAGATGTGGACGGTAAAAATCTGGAGCGGATTACTTATTTTGATGGATTTGACGGGTTTCCAATGTTCAGTCCCGATGGAAAATATCTTGTATTTGCCTCTAATCGGAATCAGGCCAAACGGGGCGACACCAATATTTTTATTTGTGAATGGATCGATTAGGTCGCCTTACACTTCTTGTTTTAATAATCGGCAGCGGCTACCTGTTTGCTGACTCAACAACGGTTAGCAGAGATGTGGCATATAGACGGATCCTTGATTATCTAAAAACGTCCCAGGTACCTGAGGCCTTTGTCTCCCGTGCTTATAATAGCCGGGATGTCAAATATAAACGGGCGGTCATCAGTCGTTTCAAGAAGCCGATTGAACAACAACCCTATCTTCAATATAAAAAAATCTTTATCACCCGCGGCAGGATACGGGCTGGGGTAAGTTTCTATCAATCTCATAGAAGTATGATTGATTCCATCTCAACACTATTTGGCGTTGATCCGCTGGTGTTGACCGGTCTTGTGGGCATTGAAAGTAATTACGGACATTTCCACGCTGAGTTCTCAGTCTTTAACGCTTTGTATTCGGTGATTCTCGGCCTCCCTTCCAGGTCTGATTGGGCTATCAGAGAATTGAGTGAATTTTTAATATTTTGTTATGATAATAATATGGATCCACAGGCTGTTCGTGGTTCCTATGCCGGCGCTTTCGGTTATGGACAGTTTATTCCTTCAAGTTTTAATAAATATGCGATCGATATTGACGGCGATGGTATTCGGAATCATCTTCAGTGGCCGGATGTTCTGGGAAGCATTGCTAACTATCTCATTAAAAATGGATATCCTCCTGGAAGTACAGATTTTTCAACTAATTCCGGTGTATATCGGGCGCTGTATACATACAACCATTCTGACAATTATGTTCGCGCGGTATTGGATTTAAGAACGGCAATCCAAACCAAGCTGAAATAGGTTCTTTAAAAACTAAAGCTCTAATTGTAGTTCAACAATTTCTTCGCCGCGCCTGACTTTAACCAAGATAGTCTGCCCTTTTTTTAAGTCTGCCAAGCGGTACATGTAGTCATAAATATTTTTTATTTCTTTGCCCTCAATTTCAATAATGATATCGCCTTTTTGCATCCCAGCTTTTGCTGCCGGGCCGTCCCGTTTCGTACCGTCAATTTCCATTCCGACCGCTTGACTACCATAAGATGGTAACACGCCAAAAGTAACTTTAAAGCGTCGTCTAGGCCCCTGGGCCTCCTTGGGACCGGCCTCGGCAAACTGAGGTCTGGTCTCCGCCTGGTCCAGCTTCAATACTATCGCATGAATAAACTCGGTAATTTCTTTTTCTCCGCTGACATTGATCTTTTCCCAATCGTCACTGGGGCGGTGATAATCATTATGGATCCCGGTAAAGAAGAATAACACCGGTATATTGTTTGTATAGAAGCTGGCGTGATCACTGGGGCCATAACCTTCGGGGCTCATTTTTAAATCCAAACCATAATTAGAGTTGACCTCCTTTAACACTGAATCAATCTCCGGATTTGTCCCCGTTCCTCCGATCGAGATTTTGTTTTCGTTCAATCGGCCAACCATATCCATATTAATCATGGTTACAATGTTTTTTAAATTGATGATTGGATTTTTCACAAAATATTTAGAGCCCAGAAGCCCCTCTTCCTCACCATTAAAAGCCAGTAAAAGGACAGACCTTTTTAACAGAGCTCTTTCAGCAGAAAGTTTTTCTCCCAGTTCAAGAAGAGCGGCAGTACCCGAGGCGTTATCATCCGCTCCATTGTGCACTGCTACGGTATCCTGTCGCAAAGAACCGCTTCCCGGGCCTCCCATGCCTAAGTGGTCAAAGTGGGCACCTAAAGCAATATATTCATTTTTTAGAACTGGATCGGATCCTGGAATCACACCGACAACATTAGCAACCCGAACCGTTTGTTTGATCAATTCCACTTTTGCTGATGCAGTAATATTTTCCAGTACAAAGCTGTTTGGTTGCTGGTTTGTCTGCAATTCGTTTTGGATTTGTTTCAACTTTTTACCTGCTTGGGACAGGATCGTATCGGCCAGAGCCTGTTTAATATGGATTACAGGGATACCAGCGCCGGAAAAGCTTTGATCATAGCGAAGCGGAATTAATTCGTCTTCCTGATCCTCTTCAAACGGTGAGACAAAGAGAACGCCAGCGGCCCCCTGATCCCGGGCAAGCAGGACCTTTTTCCTTAAGGGCAGATGGGCTTCATAAGGTGAATGGGGGCTATCTCCTTCCGGGCCACCACGTAGCAAGAGAACCCATTTTCCGGTGACATCAGCGCCGGAATAGTCATTCCACTGGATGGAATCGCTGATAGAAAAACCGTAACCGCAAAAGGCTACTCCACCGGTAGCTTCACCGCTAGATGAAAAGCCCAGTGGAATATAATCCCGGCTCACTTGGAAAGATTGTTCGCCAATAGCCAGACTGTTCCCCTGACCCAATGCAATATTATTAACATAATTGAAATACTGATGATAGTCATTACCATCGGCCGGTAAAATATTAGCGCCCTTGAATTGGTTAATGATATAGTCAATAACAGCTTCTGATTCAGGTGCCCCTGCCAGTCGACCTTTTAATTCATCGGAAGCTAAGAAGCGGATGTGGTCTGATATTTCCGTTGCGGTTATGGCGCTTGAATCTTCCGGTACAGTTAATTTTGGTGGATTCGTCGCACAGGACCACAATATGAATATAAGTGGAATGATAAGTTTAATTTTCATGAATCACCTAACTGAATTTTCTCAAACGTTAAAGAAGCACCACCAGCAAATGGATAAACAGAGCACTAATTTACTGCCATTTATTTAAGGATTAAATAAACCAATATTATTGTCTGAATTGAGTTATTTTATTCATCGGGGGAAACAGGAGCTGAATCTAACGGCGTATTTTCCCGGGCAAAATAAATTCATACCGACTGCGGAAAATTTTTGTTTTTAACCAGCGATCCAGGCGGCGAAAGGTCAGGAATAAGCTCCAAATCAACCGATCTTCCTTGTAATATTTCTCAACTTCCTCAAAAGAAAGGGCTTGAGTTGTATCGGGCAGATAATTGTTAATAACTGTAATTGCTACTGGTACCAGATCAGCGCGCTGTTCCTTGAACAGGTTTGCCACCAGATCAATAAATATTTGTCGTTGATCATAATAGCGGTTCATGACATCATCGAGAAATAACCAGCGAATTATCCACCGTAAAAAGGAGGGAGCGCTTTGAAGGAATAATTCAGGATCTAGTTGTTCCTCGCCGTTAATACGGAACAAGGGTGTGCTGGTATCAATGTAATACAATGAGTCGGTATCACCGGTTTTTAAAGCCCAGTTAGACAATTGGCCGTCGATGGCTAATTCAATCTCCGGTTGGTTTTGCTGATTAAACAGTCGGATTTTTTGAATTTCTTCACATACACGAGCAAGGAAATTTGAAAAGCCGCCGCTATTCAAATGGTGAATCAAATGATGACCGAATGATTCCACCGATAATTGCTGCTGACCAATGTAAACGACGACTGGTCTCTCCGGAGGGTTTATTGTGATTAAGGTATCATCCGGTAAATGGAGACCGGCTGATTTCAGGTGATCACAGTATTGGCGATATTGAGCCATGTAGGTTTCAGCCGCCTCTGGTGTCTTAAAAAGGGGCATTCGTTTGAAGGCCAGTTCCGGCTGGGGTTCAAGCTGAAAAACGGTTGATATTTCTCCATAGCCAAGGATCCGAACCGGTATTTTAGTTGAACTCATGTCAGCAGGGTTTAGAGCCAATTCAAATTGTTCGATCAAGTCGTTGTTGATTTGGATATCCATTACACAGTTATGCTTAGGTTTAGTTAAGATTAATTCAATCAGCCGAAGCCAGAAGACGGCTGAAACCGCGTTTTAATTTTAGCAGGGGTCTGAGACGACGTGCGCTGGCCAGGGCTTTATCCAGTTGCACCAGGGCCTCCTCTGTTTGAGCATCTTCCATTATTAAGGGTGGTAGTAATTGGCAAACTGATGTGTCATTATTAGCGTAGACCAGCAGCAGGTTTTGGTCATAAGCTGTTTTGGTCAGGACCGGCCCGGAATATTCATCCTTCAGCTTTAATCCCATCATCAGCCCTAACTGGTGAAGGCCGATGAGAAACCGGGGATATTTATTCTGTAGTTCTTCAATGCCGCCTCTGAATTGTTGGGCCAGATAGTTAACCCGTTCCAGGAATTCAGGTTTTGAGGATATTTCCAGAACGCGGATTGCAATCTGACAACCAATTTCAGCACCACCAAAAGTTGAGATGTGGATAAATGGATCAGAGTGGAACACAGTTTCCAACGGCTCACGGATAATGGTTGCAGATAAGGGATACAAACCGCCGGACAATCCCTTGCCCAGAACAACGATGTCGGGGATGATATCAAAATGTTCAAAAGCCCAGAGCTTTCCGGTCCTTCCCAGCCCTGACTGTACTTCGTCCAGAATTAGAAGCACATGGTTTTCTCTGCAAAGGTTCTGAACAGCCCGAAGGTACTCTCTGGTAGGGATCAAAATTCCAAGGGTGGCAGGTATCGTTTCCAGTATCACCGCGGCAGTGTCATTGTCTATCGCTTCGGCCAGGGAATCAATATCTCCGAAAGGAACCTGTTGAAATCCGGGGGCCTGGGGTCCAAATGGTTTACGATAGTATTCATCTCCGGCTGCCAGGGCTAGTCCGGTATGACCATGGTAACCGCCACGGGCGGAAATAACCTTGGTGCGCTTCGTGAAAGCCCGGGCCACTTTAAAGGATAAATCGATTGCCTCACCACCACCAACCCCGAATACGGTGTAGTTCAGATCACCGGGCATAAGATCTGACAGCAACTTTGCCAGCGTTCCCCGGGCTGCGCTCATCAGGTGGTGGTTCCCAATATCCAGATTGTTCAGCGAATCTTTAAAAACCTGAATCAACTCGCTGTTGCGGTGTCCTAAATTAAATACACCGCCGTTGCAGTGTAAGTTGAGGAGGCGTTTTTCTTGGTCAATGTCCCATAGGTAAGGACCCTCTCGCCGACCCATGATGAAGTCCATACCATAATTTTTGAAAAATTTGGCCTTTCCGCTGGAAACGTGTTCGGCAAAATATTTCAGGGCTAATTCTTTTTCTACGGAGTGCTGCATTGATTATCGGGACGGAATCTAAATAGCGAGCTGTTAAAATCATATGGTTGAGACATCTGTCGTCACTATAGAATTCCATATAACTGTTGTAATTTCTTCCGATTTAAGAATAATTGCTGCAATTTCAAGCTGGTTTGATTTTCTATTGTGACTAAAGAATGAATATGATTCGGAATTTTTTAATACTGTTGATACTTATTAGTTTCTTGGAAGCTACTGGCTCAGTAGTTGTGATTCAGCCTCGTCTGACAGAACAAAATTATCGGACGATGGAAAGCTTCAGGTCGGCTTTACAACCGTATTTTTCGGCAGCCGGGAAGCAACGGAATTCCTCTGAAGATCAACTTATTGTTTTACCGGAATATCTGGGCACTTGGTTAATTGCCGTGGATGAACCAGGTTGGGTTTTCAGTGCCCGAAGTCTGAACGGTGCCATGGTGCGCTTAATTATTTCACATCCCTTTCGTTTTCTTAAAGCATTGTTTCATGGTTTATTCAAAGACCCGTTTAAGACTTCATTCCTGGGGCATGTCCAGCGGGCAGTATTTATCATGTCAGCGGATAAGATGAAGGAAGCCTACGAATTGGTATTCAGCGATCTGGCGGATCGATTCAATTTCTGGATTGTGGCCGGGTCGGTTCTACTCCCGGAATTGGTAATTGAAGCAGGGGAATTGGTTTTTAAAAATTCATCTGCCGGTGACCACTATAATCTTATGAATCAGAGCGTTGTTTTTAATCCGAAGGGTGAAGCAATCCTGGTTTCTAAAAAGGTTTATCCGGTCAAAGAAGAATTGAAATTTTTAAACTCGGGTTCCACCGCTGGTTTAGCTGTCATCCCGACTTCATTGGGTCGTTTAGGAGTGCTGGTTTGTGCCGATAGCTGGTACCCGGACTGTTATGAGGTTTTGCAGGAAAAGGAGGTAGAAATTATTGCAGTACCAAGTTTTGTTGATCCGGCCGATCGTTGGGAAAGCCCTTGGCAGGGATATGATCCGGCTGGTAAAACACCAGCCGATGTTCAATCAGAGGATACGAAAGGTATTTACCTGGAAAAAGCAATGTGGTTGAAGTATGCTTTATACGGAAGGATTGGTCAAACCAACGCCAGAGTGGGGATAAACAGTTTTCTTATTGGCAGCTTCTGGGGATTGACTGGTGGTGGACAATCTAATATTATTGAAAGGGGAACAATTAAAAAACTGGCACCCGATTATCTTTCGAAAGATTTGATGATCTTTGAACTGAATTAATTTGTAATTATCTCTGTTTCAGTGTTTAAAATATAGATTCTTGACCCAGGCGGTATCTTGTTCGCTTAACGGGTTTCCCAGGTTGGCCGCAGCTGTCACCTGCTTTGTATTCCGTTGACCTAAAAGTACACAACCGGTCGGTGCATCGGTTAGCAAGGCATCTACCAATCCGTGGAGAACTGGCTGGGAATGGTTGCTGAATCGGGTTAACAGTTTGGCTTGGTTATTGGCCATTCGGCAGATGATGTCTTTATTTTGGAAATCTTTGATGGTGATCCGGAAGTCTCCTTTTTCAAACGTTGGAGGTTCAGTGTATTTTCCCGTCAATAACCCATGCTTTAACGGTGAAAAAAAGCAGATGCCGAGATTATGTCCATCAACCCATTTTTTCAAACCGGAAGCAGAATAACTGTCGTCCATGACATTCCGGTAAGGCTGTACAACATCGGGATCCACCCGTTCAATGAAGGTCATGATTTTTTCCGAATACCAGTCAGAAAGACCAATGAAGCGGGTTTTCCCTGCTTCCTGAAAACGCCGGATGACCTCCAAAGCATCATCGAAGTACTCCTCCTGCTTACCGAAGTTGCAGTGGTGTAAATAGAGCAAATCAACACAATCTGTTTGCAGATTTTTTAGGGATCGTTCCATCTGCCTGCGCATGTGTTTGGGGTTGTACCAATAGTCATGGGGTCCCCGGTCCCAACCAACTTTGGTGGCCAGGAAAATGTCATCTCGAGGTATTTCTGACCACATGGAGCCGATAATTTGTTCTGAACGACCGTTGCCATAAACATCGGCAGTATCCCAATGGTTGATCCCGGAATCGTAGGCCAGTTTTAATGCTGCAATAGAGTCGGTTTCAGTCTGACCAGCCCAACCTATGGGAACGCTGTCGGAAATATTGGCGCCGCCGTAAGACCATGTACCCAGACTGATCCTGGATACTTTTACTTCGGTTCGGCCCAGGGTGTTGTATTCCATATTTATCCTTTCTTGAAGACCTGAAGTTATTGAAAATTAAATGCTAAATTCCTGTTCAAAATTGCGAATCAACCAGTAAGGCTGGAACAATAAAGTCGACATGAACAATCGCATGAAAATCATTGATATTGGCCACCGGGGCTATTCCCTTGATAAGGCCATTTCTGTCTTGGAGACAGAAGTCAGCACTACCCTGTTTGCCGGAAAAAACCGGGTTATTAAGATTATTCATGGTCATGGTAAAGGCACTTTGAAGCGCAGTGTTCGGGACTGGTGTGCCAGTCAACATGGGCGCTTCCGGGCGGTAATATTTGGTGAAGATTATGACTTATTTCACTCTGAATCCGTAGCCATGCGGGCTAATTGTGGTCTTACGCATGATCCTGATTTCACTCGCCGTAACAGTGCCGTAACTTATGTCTGGCTTCGGTAAAATAGTTGTTTACTGGTGTGATTAACAGGTATGCATCTGTGGAAAGATATCGGCTGAAATTCTCTTTACTTATTTCAGGCGGAGCCTTAATCCTGGTCTTAGGGGGTTGCCGTAGTACCGGAGTTAATCTGGATTCGATGGAACCGGGACGTCTGGTGATGCTTGAAGATTCCTTAATGATTGCTCACCCGGACGATCCGGGGATCAAATCCCGCCTGGTGGCAGCTCATTTGAGTCTGGCCCGGGAATCTTTTAGCGTTGAGGAATATAAAAATGTTCTCCGGTTGGATCCCGGTAACGCTGAAGCGCGTTATCAAATTGCCATGAGTAAGGGAAAACAACTTTATCAGCAGGGTAATCGTTCCGCATTGTGGGATGCGTTAGTAGCATTCGGGAAGGCAGCCGCAGCGATTGATTCCCTTGGAGAGCCCCACTATTGGATGGCGAAAAGTTACCTGAAAAAAGATGATATGGATTTCGATCTGGTTTTGGAAGCTTACAACAAAGCCATAGCCAGGTCTCTTCCTGATACCTTGAGGCCTAAAATAGAAGCAGAACGCGAAACGCTATTACAACGGAAAAACGCTTTTCAGAAGTTCTGGAAATGATCAAGTTGCAAAAGGAAAGCAACCATAATTCTTGAAGGGTCTTAATTGACAGTTAATGAAAATAATCAAACACTCCCTGCCAGGGAGGCGCTCCTTAAAACACGGGTGCGAATTAGTAAATATGTTCACTTGACTCCAGTCATGACGTCAAGAGGAATCGACCGGATTTGTTCCGCAGCTATTTTTTTCAAGTGTGAGAATTTTCAACGTACCGGATCGTTCAAGTTCAGAGGTGCTTTAAATGCTATTATGAACCTAGCCGATGCTGAGAAACGACAGGGTGTTATTACCCACTCATCAGGTAATTTTGCCCAGGCTCTGGCTTTGGCCTCCCGGAAGCAGGGAATCCAGGCAACAGTAATCATGCCTGATACGGCATCCAGGGTAAAGCGGACTGCTACCGAGGGGTATGGCGCCAGCGTAGTTGAATGTGGGTCAACACTGGACGAGAGAGAAGCAACTCTTCGGGATATAGCTGAGGAAACCAGTGCTGTATTTATTCATCCCTCCAATCAGTTTGATGTTATTCTTGGGCAAAGCACCGCTGCTCAGGAGTTCATTAATAACTTCCCCCAATTGGATTTTCTCTTGGCGCCGGTTGGCGGAGGCGGATTAATTGCCGGCACTGCACTGGCGGCATATTATCTTTCCCCTGAAACAGAAGTATTGGGGGCCGAGCCTTTTGGAGCCGATGACGCTTATCAATCATTAAAAGCCGGGGAAATTATTCCCTGTAAAAATCCCCGGACAATTGCTGATGGTCTGAAAACTTCGCTGGGAGATAAAAACTTTCCGATTATTCAGGCTCTGGTAAAAAATATTATTCGAGTGGAGGAGAACGAAATTGTTCAGGCTATGCAACTGGTTTGGGAACGGTTGAAAATTGTTATTGAACCTTCCAGCGCTGTTGCCCTGGCGGCAGTTATTCGGCGGCGGGATCAATTTACCGGTAAAAAAGTCGGTATTATTTTATCAGGCGGGAATGTGGATCTGAATCAATTACCGTTTTAAGATGGTCATTTTACAGCCATATTTAGGGCCGATGAGGCAGCTTTTTCACGATTGCTTTTTTTCTTGATTCGACCCTTGATTGGGAGTAAACTTTCCCGTGCCCGACGTCGTGAGTCGTTGGGTACCCTATCATTCCGAGGTAAATATAAATGGCATTGAGAGCGGCTATGAAAAGAAGCATTTTATTGGTGGTTTGTACCCTTGGTGTATCTTTACTTGTTGCTAAAGACACGGTTACAATTTCCGGTCAGCTGGTTGGGGCCGATGGGAAAGGTGTTGATAAAACAACAGTTTTACTACTGAAAGAAGACGGTACTGAAGCCCAAAGAACAGTAACATCCAAAAAGCGTTTTGGTCGGGGCGGTGGCAAATTCGAGTTTAAGGATGTATTGCCGGGTAAATACACGGTTGAAGCTGATGCCGGTAAATTGGGGAAAGTCCGTGCTTCAGTAGAGGCGGTTGATAAAGATATTGATCTGAAGAAACTTGTTGTTAAGGCGGAAAAAGCCGCAGAGGAAACAGCAGCGGCAGATACAACCGCTGTCGGCGGGCCCGGACCTGGTGACATTGAATTCAATCCTAACCCTGATAAGGATTATGTATTGAATGAATTGAGTTTTGAGATCAAGAAAATGACTGCCGAATTGAAGTATTTAAATGAAGAGGTCGAGAATCTTAAGGCCTTAAGTAAAATGTGGGTTAACCCCCTTTCGATTTATTCGAAAGAAATTATTCTGAAAAACGGATCCACTGTTTTTGGGAAAGTAGTTTACCAAGATGAAGAAACGCTAAAGATTGAAACGCTGGTAGGTTACCTGATAATAAATCGTAAGGATATTGTCAGGGTCGTAGATAATGTTGCTACGGAGGAACAGGCGGAATATGTACCGGAACAGGTGCGGGACAGCTATACTCCACCACCAATGCCGAAACTGGCGGAACCAAAATATACATCTCCGGAGCCGGGCAGTCGGAGCGCCTCTAAGCAGTATTCGGCGAATTGTGTTTTGGTGGGCAATATCAGCGAGAAAAAGGACACTCAGGGCAATATTATTTTTGCCGGTGAAATTAAAAATATTGGCGGCCGTCGGGCTGATTTTGTTAAAGTAGATTTTGTTTTCCGGAAAAACTGGAGTGGTGAAACAAAAACACTCACCACCTTTATCCGGGGAGGCTACCATACGTTTGAATCCGGGATTACAACCGATGCTACCCTTTTACCGGGGGCTACAGGCTCCTTTGAACTTTACGTACCCCATGATTTTGGCTCTTTTATCGGTTATTCCTATGTCATCGATTGGGAGGAATATGAGTAATGCCGGTCAACCAAACATTCAGACCTGATTCATTATTTAAAACATTACTAGGCCTTTTATTAATCAGCGTGCTTTCTGCACAGACGGAGTCCACGTCATTATCGGAAATATTTTTCCTTGACCTGGGAATTGTAATTGAGCCAGTTAAAGGTAATGAAACCTATTCTCGGCTGGTGGAAAAACCGTCGCAGGAAGTGACCTTCAGGGTGAAGAAGGTCAACAGCGGCTCTGTTTATATGGCTTCCAGTAAAGAGATGCTGGCAGCGTTGGAGCGGATTAATCAACGCATCGAAATTCTGGAACGCTCCTTTACCGCTGAAATGAATACAATTAAACATGAAAACAGGGAACTCCGCCAAAGCATTGCTGAACTACGTAGTGATCAGGTTGAAGAAATTAAGCCGCTGCAGTTGGCTGAAAAGGTGGAACCACCGGTAATTATAGATCAGGAAAATCCGGAAGAACTCCCGGATGAAGAGATTCAGGAATTACCACCTGCATCAAATCCGATGCCTATCTTCAATCAGTCTCGGTATATGGCTGGTGTGTTTGCTTATCAGCGGGAGGATTATCGGGTCGCCCTGGAAAAATTCTACCAACTGGATTTGGCGGCGGCTAATCCCAAAACGGCTGAAAATGTTCTTTACTGGATGGCGGATTCCCATGCCCGGTTAGGCGAAATTCAAAAAGCGCTGGAGATCCTTGATCAGGTGGTTGAGACTGGTTCTCAGAGAAATGATGATGCGTTAATTCAAAAAGGATTGATTTATCGTCGCCTGGGTAAGGAATCCATGGCACTGGCGGCCTTCACGGATGTAGTGAATCACTATCCTCAAAGCGAATATGTGCGGCTGGCACAAATAGAACTGAGAAAAGCGGAAACAGCACCATGAAAAAATGGCTTCGTTTTAGTATTCTGATCTTCTTATTCATATCGTTATCCTATAGCGCCACGCGGGTGGCTTACACCCGCCCCGGCCCGATGATGAAAATACCGTACAGTTCGGTGGAAAAATCTCCCTATTTGTTTAGAACCGGCTTCGGATCTGAAATTCATAACCTGTCTCCCTTTAATACTGCCAAGGGCGTTTATTTTGAAATGGAGATCGGTAAGAATTTCACCTTTGGATTCTCATCGGTTCAGGGTGCGGACACAACTGTCCTGGCTAATCTGAGTGTATCCGCTTATCGGGCGCCGGTGGAATTTGGTTTCCATTTGCAGCAACGGGTTTACACTTATAATGATGTTTCTTTTTCAGTGGGCTTGCAGGATATCGTTTTTGAAAATAAAGGGACGGGCGGTTTAAATCTAAATCCGAAAGAATTATCGTTTTTTGGGGTTGTGAGCAGCGAGAAGACAGTTGGTCAGTACGATATGAGCACCTTTATTGGTTTCGGCACCGGTGGTTTTGGCGCTGCTGATACGGTGACAACGGATACAAGCGAAACTTCCTCCGGCACACGGGCCGGTGTATTTGCCGGAATAATTTTAAACACCCCGTATTTTGAAAAATGGGGTGGTGCAGATCTTGTGGGTGAATTCGACGGGACAGGCATCAATGTGGGACTCCGCATCCCCCTTACCTCGGATTATCGCCTGAACCTTGGATTCACCCACATTGAAAAATTACCTTCCTGGAAAGAACGTTACTGGAAAGGCCATCCGGGGATAACCATGGGTTTGGATATGGCAGTGGCCCGGGCGCCCAAAGGCGGGTTAAAAGGAATTCCCGGTGGCCCCGCACCACCGCTGGGAGCGGGTGCAGCCACAAGAACAACGACCGGTTATCCGGCTGAAATGGATTCTACGCTCTATGTGGCCGATATTGCTGTGCATACCTTACGGGATTCAATGGGTATGATGACGGCTGAGATGCGGAATTTGATGACGCGCCTGGCAGCCATGGAACAGCAGTCGAAGTTTCTGGAAGATTCTTTAAGGGCGCTGAAACTGGCCCGAAACGTGGATGAGAAAAAAATGAATGAAGCCATGCGCCGTTTATCGCGTTCATTACGGTATTTTTATGCTGGGGACTATCGACTGGCGCTTCAGGAAGTTGAAGCAGCTCTGGAGTTGAACCCGACTATGGCTTTGGCGTATGCCCGCCGCGGGTCCATTTATTACAAGCTGGGTGATATTCAACGGGCAACGATTAATTGGAATCTGGCTTTACGTATGGATCCTGAATACAATGATGTTCGAAATGTGTTGAAGGCCCTCCATGAAAATCGGTTAAAATCTACTTCAGTAATACAGAATTAGGAGCAAGGTATGGATATTGCAACCCTGGTAGGAATTATACTTGGAATCGGCTCCATCGGCAGTGGTATCTGGCTGGCTGCTGCAGCGGCCAACGCCAGCATGGCCGGATTTGTTTCTCCATCCAGTTTTGCGATTGTATTTGGGGGAATGGTAGCTTCCGTTTCGGTTGCTTTTCCTCTGGCCGATGTGCTTAAACTAGGCTCTGCCATGGCAGCTGTTTTCAAGGGTGATAAAGATACACTTGGTGAATTTGTGGAGGATGCCGTAGAGGTAGCCGGTGTAGCCCGTAAAGGTACCGCTGAGCTGGAAAAACAGGTGGAAAGTATCAGAAATCCTTTCTTCCGGGATGGTGTCCAAATGGTAATTGACGGTTATTCTCTGGATGAATTGACAGATATTTTAAATACACGAATCGAATACCGGGAAATTCGTGAAAAGACTCAAGCCAGCTTGTTTAAATCCATGGGTACCATGGCACCGGCCTGGGGAATGATCGGGACCTTAATCGGACTGGTAATCATGCTCTCAGGTTTTGGTGGTGAAGGTGGTGGTACCGAAGCGCTTGGTGCCGGTATGTCCGCAGCGTTGATTACCACCTTTTACGGTGCTGTCTTTGCAAATTTGTTTTTTCTACCCATGTCGGATAAACTACGCACCCGGATCACATTTTCCAGTACAATCCAGAATCTGTTAGTTGAGGCAACCCGTCTTATCCATCAGAAGAAGCACCCGATCATCGTCAGGGAGAAACTGAATTCTTATATTCCACCTAAAGAATGGAAGCGCGAAGAAGGCTAATAAAAATGGCTGTAACTCCCGCGGAGAAAAAAAAATATTTAGAGATGGGGCGTCAGGATGTGGACGAAGGGCTCCCCGGCTGGTTCAATACCTTCGCCGATATGATGACACTTTTGTTAGCCTTTTTTGTGCTTTTAGCGGCAATATCAACGATTGATCCGGTAAAACTGCAGGAAATGGCTGATGCCATGGGGAAATCGGTTGGAAAGAAACAGAAATTGAAGAATCAGTCCATGAGCCTTTCTGATATAAAAAGGGCTGTTGATAAAATGGTCAAGGATATGGAAGCTGACCCTGAGACGGGCCAAAAGCCGGTGGATGTTACCACCAGCCCCAAAGGGGTCACAATTGGTATTTCCTCCGACATCAGTTTTAAATCTGGTTCCGCCGAAACAAAACCTGAAATTGTAAATATTCTGCGGGAAATTGTACCAACGATTCAATCATCTTATTTTATGGTGGCAGTGGAAGGCCACACGGACAGCGATCCCCTGCCGGAATACCTGCGGGATAAATTCCCCAGTAACTGGGAACTTTCCGGCGCTCGGGCAGCAGCGGTAGTACGAATATTGGTTGATTTGGGTGTGAAACCCACTCGGCTGGAGGCGGTGGGGTATGGGGAATTTCTGCCCCGTGACCGGTCGACAAAAGATATTATTGATGTCCAGTTAATTACTAAATTGAACCGCACGGTGGAGCAGAAAGCGCGCAACCGCCGGGTGGAAATCACCTTTTTAGCGCCCCGGGGTGGTCCCGTTGGAAAAAGTGAGGGTTAGGTTAAAAATTATTTTTCTAATGAAAAGGGAGTTGGTATGAAACAGCGGTTATTCCGAGGGACAGTTACCCCTCTAATTCTGGGATTATTTACCAGTCTGGTAATAGGACAGGCCAGTAGTTACCTGGCTCAGAAACTCATGCTGGAGAACGACCTGCGAAAACGGATTGCAGACGCTTTGGAAAAAGTGATAGAAAATCGGAAATATGTGGTGGATGTCAGCGTGGATCTGGAGTTAAGTAGTGCAGTGGAGCAACAGACAACTTTTAAAACCGGGGCTGAAGCAAAACAGGGTCTGACGGGGCAGGAACTAAAACCGTTAGATGAAACAACCGGTATGATCGGAGAGCCTGTAATTGGCGGTAGAACGAGCGTGGGACTGCCAATTCCGGGGTTCGATTTTGAAGTTGGGGAAAGCACTGCTGAAAAAGAAACAGTACCATTAGAAGAAGGAGTCAGTAAAACCCCCGAGAAAGCCACTCCGGCTCAAAACAATATTTTATCAAAATCCTATACGGAGAGATATCCTTCAGTATCCAGGCTTAAACGTATGGAAATTAGTATTATTCTACAGGAGGGTGCTGCTCCGGAGTTAATTGAGAATATTCGCCAGGTAGTGATGGTGGCTTCAGGTTTCAACCGGACGCGGGGAGATGTAATGAGTATTATGACCGCTTCCTTTAAAAAGCGCCGGGATGAAAAAACAGCAGAACAGGTGTTGTTAAAAAACATTGCAGAGAAATTGGAGTCACTGGAGACCCAGCGCGCCAAATTGGGTGAAGTTGACTGGCGTCAGGAGTTAGAAAATTACAAACAACAGGAAGCGGAACGCCGAAAAGAAGATCAACTGTATTTCCAGTCCAAATTAGCTGAACTGGAAGGCGCCGCCAGAGACCGGGCCTATGAAACGGCCAAACGGGACATCCTTAAACAGGATTCTATCCGTCTGCAGGCCCTGGATGAAGAGATCCAGAATTTGAAGACTTTTCTGGGTGCCGGGGCAGCACCTGATTCTACCAAAGCAAAGGTTCAGTCTTCAGTTCAGGATAAGTTGCAGCAAAAAGCCAGCCTGGATGCCCAGATTGCCCAGAAGCTAACCAAACTCGAAAGTGTGCAGAATGAACTGGATCGTCAGTATCGTGACGGATCGGATAACACCACTATGGTAGTGTTTGTTTCAATTCTGGGAGCTTTGGTAATCGTCTTAATTGTTGTTTTGGTTTTTGTCCTGATGAACCGGACGAAACAGTCGGTAGTACCGCCACCGCCGTGGATGTATCCCCCCCGACGCAAAAAAAAAAGTAAGGAAGCCGAGGGATCCACAGCAACACCGGTGAAACCAGCGGCTCCGCCACCTCCCGAGCCGGTCGAGGATATTGCCGTATTACAGAGTGAAGTAAATGATATGAAGCAGGCAGTGGTATCAATGAGTGTCGGACAACCGAAAGCGGCAACAAAAATTGTGAAGGAATGGATTCAGGAGGCACCGCCGCCTCCACCGGAACCGGCAACGCCGGCCGCCGAACCGGAAGAACCAAAATCTGGAAAAAAGAAGAAAAAGAAATAAGAGGCTGCCATGATTACCGATTATAATCGTCTGTCTGGTTTGCAAAAAGTGGCCATCCTGTTTTCTGTACTGGGAGAAAGTTTAGCTTTAAGCCTGGTTAAGGACCTTGATAAAACTGAAATACGCAAAATCCGGGCTGCCATGCGCGATGTGGATAATGTTGCCTTTTCTGTCAAGAAACAGGTGATGGAGGAGTTTTATTTCAGCTTTGTCAGTGAAAAATTTCAAACGGAAGAGGGTGATGAACCTAAAAAACCGTTTGATTTTTTAAATGGCCTGACCGATGAGCAGCTGGTCGCCATGCTGGTGACCGAAACTTCCCGCGTCATTGCCATTGCCATTGCCCAAATGCCGGCTGATAAAAGAATGCTGGTTTTAAATCGGCTGGACCAGGAAGTAAAAGGCAAGGTTCTGCTTGAGATTGGGAACCTTAAGGATGTTCCTCTGGAAGCGGTTGTACAGATTGCCAGCCGGCTGAAGAAACGTTCAAAGACATTACCACGGACCGTACAGTTTTCCCGGGGTGGCGGGAAGCATATTGCTGACATTTTAAGTGAAATGGAACCGGAAGAGGAAAAGCAGTTTATGGAATCACTGACCCGGGATGACCCGGAGTTGGCCGCCGAGGTTAAAAGATACCACCTGACATTTGAATCAATATTTACCATTATGCCGGACAACCTACTGCGGGATATTATGAACACGGTGGAACTGGATACGGTCGCCATGGCCCTGAAGGGCATGCCGAAAGATGTCTGTGACCGTGTGATTGGAAATCTCCCCCAGAAAAAACAGGCCATGTACGAACCGGTTGAAGGGGCTGTGCCCAAACGGGAAGTTGATAACGCCCGGAAAGCCGTAGTACAAGTGGCCAAACAGATGGAAAAAGACGGTGCTTTCCGATTGGAGGATCTCCTGGGTGGAAGCGAAGTGGTCGAATAGTGCCGAAAGTAAATAGAAAAGCCCCGCCCATCCTGGCCGGGGCTTTTTAATTTTAATCCGAATTAAGCATGTCTGAACATCATATCCGTACGGTAATCGAGCCCTTCACGATTAAAACAGTGGAGCCACTGGAATTGACCACCCGTCAGGAGCGGGAGGCGGTTATTAGACAAACCGATTTTAATTTGTTTAAAATTCCCGCCCTCAAAGTTTTGATTGATTTGCTGACAGACAGTGGAACGGGAGCAATGAGTTCAAATCAATGGGCGGCCATGATGCGGGGGGATGAATCCTATGCCGGCAGTGTAAGTTTTCAGCGATTTGAAACAACCGTAAGAGATATTTTCGGTTTTAAACATATTATTCCCGCTCACCAGGGACGGGCCGCCGAGCGGATCCTTTTTTCAGTCATGTGCAAACGAGGGGATGTTGTTCCTAACAATACTCATTTTGATACAACCAGAGCGAATATTGAATATCAGGGCGCCATCGCTGAAGATTTAGTCATTGAGGAGGGCAAGCAACCCCAGGTGCTACATCCATTCAAGGGGAATATGGACATTGAAAAGCTCCGGTCACTGATTCGGCGTGTCGGACCGGAAAAGATTCCCCTGTGCATGTTGACGATTACCAACAATTCCGGTGGTGGTCAGCCGGTTTCGATGGAAAATATAAAAGCAGTGAAGCAGGTGCTGGAACCCCATGGGATACCGCTGTATTTTGATGCTGCCCGGTTTGCTGAAAATGCCTATTTCATTAAACTGAGAGAGCCGGGGTATCAGGATGTCTCGGTCAAGGCCATCGTCAGGGAAATGATGAAATATGCGGACGGCTGTACCATGAGTGCCAAAAAGGACGGCTTAGCCAACATCGGCGGTTTCCTGTGCACGAATGCGGATGGTCTGGCGGAAAAAGAAAAAGATCTGTTAATCCTGACGGAAGGTTTCCCCACCTATGGTGGCATGGCCGGCCGGGACCTGGAGGCAATTGCCGTTGGTCTGGAAGAAGTGCTGGACGAAGATTATTTACGTTACCGCCTGGCGGAAGCCCGTTACCTGGGGGAGCACCTTTCAGAAATCGGTTATCCCATCATTCAGCCCCCGGGTGGTCACGCCATTTATGTGGATGCCAAAGCATTACTGCCACAGATTAAACCGCTGGAATACCCCGGCCAGAGCCTGGCGGTGGAATTGTATTTAGCCGGAGGAATCCGCACGGTGGAAATCGGCTCTGTCATGTTCGGGAAAATTGATCCGGAGACAAAAACCGAAACGCCGGCGGAGATGGAGCTGGTACGGTTCGCTCTGCCCCGCCGCACCCACACCCAGAGCCATATTGATTATGTGATTGAAGTGGCCCGGGAGGTGTTTGAAACCAGGAATAAACTGAAGGGATACCGGATTGTGGAACAGCCCCCCTATTTACGCCATTTTACCGCCCGTTTTGAGC
>JBHHUS010000031.1:0-22381 GCA_046861615.1 Fidelibacterota bacterium | reverse complement strand
GCATGTTCCCGGGCTCCGGAGCCGATCAGAAGGACTCTCACGCTGAACGATCCTCCTGGCGCAGCTGTTCCAGTTCCAGCATTTTATCCGCTGTGACTCCGCGGGTAATATACTCCCCGTTCAGGCAAGCCATGCAGGGACGATCAATATGATGATCTCCTTTACGGGTGACGGCTTCCACCAGATCGTCAGTTTCTTGGTAAAGTAATATATCGGCCCCGATGTACTCTTGGATTGCTTCCGCATTTTTATTCCCAGCAATCAGTTCTCCCCGGGTGGGCATATCCACGCCGTAGAAACAGGGTGATGTAACCGGTGGACAGGCACTGACAAAATAGACTTCCTCAGCCCCGAAATCACGCACCATTCTTACAATCTCGCGACTGGTATTTCCGCGTACGATGCTATCATCTACGATCATTACTTTTTTATCCCGGATTTCGAATTCCTGGGGGACCAACTTGAAGTGGATGGATTGTTTGCGGATTTTTTGACCGGGCATAATAAATGTCCGACCGATGAAAGGATTTTTATATAACCCTTCCGAATAACGCACATTGAGCTCGTGTGCCAGCGAAAGTGCTGCTGTATTGGCTGTACTGGGGGCGGGAATGACAATATCGGGATTCTTCTCCGGATATTTCAATTTCCACTTATTGGCCAGGTTTTGGCCCATGCGTAACCGGGATCGGTACACACTGACATCGTTTAAGGTGGCATCGGGCCGGGAAAAGTAAACGTATTCAAAGATGCAGGGACTGAAGATTTCTTTTTTTAATCGCTTGCTGAAATAATGGCCCCGCTCATCAATATAAATGATTTCTCCCGGCAATACATTTCCACGGGGACGGTAGCCCAGGGAGTAAAACATTGTATTTTCCGAACCAAAGATGTAGTCAGTAGTGCCGTGACCGTTGATTCGTATCCCCTTTACCAAGGGCCGGATGCCGTGAGGATCCCGGAATACCACTAGTCCCCGGCCGATGATCAGGCTTACGACTGAATAGGCGCCTTGGACGTTTTCAAAAATGGAAGTGACCGCATTGCATAAAAGGTTGAAAAAATCTTCGCTGGTAGTGGGTGATTTTGGCATGTGTAGTGAATCGGCAAACAGGTGTAACAGAACCTCTGTGTCGCTGGTGGTGTTCAAATAGCGGCTGTCTCGTTTGGTGATATTTTCAGCCAGCTCAGTGTAATTGGTCAGGTTGCCATTATGTGCCAGGGCAATACCGTAGGGTACTGAGGTCCAGAATGGTTGAATTTCCCCGTGCCCAAAACCTCCGTGAGTCGGGTAACGAGTGTGAGCGATGCCAATGTTTCCTTTCAGGAATGAAATATTTTCTTCGGTAAAGATGTCTCGGACTAGACCTAGCCCCTTTTCCTTGTGCATTCGCCTGCGGTAGGTGGTGATGCCAGCGGCATCCTGCCCTCGGTGCTGTAGGTGAATCAGGCTTTCATAAAGTTCACTGGCCACCGGCGCGCTGGAGATAATTCCTGCCAGACCACACATATCAGGAAAGCCTCGCAAGGTAAGGAGCCAAGCCAATATAATCCGCAGGTGTCAGGGAAAGAAGCTTCCGTTTTTCATCCAAAGGGATCTTCAATGTAGTGATGAAATTTGCCAGATCGGCCCGGGTAATGGTTTCCCCGCGACTGAAATCTTTAAGCAACTGATAGGCGGTTGTCTGTCCATGTTTCCTGAGAATTGTCTGGACCGCCTCCGCCAAAACTTCCCAGTGTTGATCAAGTTCTTCAGCCATGGCGCGGTCATTGATCGAGATTCGTCCAAGCCCCTTCGTAAGACTTCCCATCGCCAGAATGGCATATCCCATGGCAGTTCCCTGATTGCGTTTTGTGGTACTCCCGGAGAGGTCCCGCTGGAGCCTGGATATGGGCAGGGTGGTGGCCAGTTCATTTAAAAGAGCATTAGCCAACAGCAGATTCCCCTCGGCATTTTCAAAGTGAATCGGATTGACTTTGTGAGGCATGGTTGAAGAGCCAACTTCACCAGCCTGTTTATCCTGACTTAGTAAACCTCGACTGATGTAGAACCAGATGTCCCGGCAGAAATCGATGAGAATAGTGTGAATCCGTACCAGGACATGATAACTCTCAGCGGCTGAATCGTTTGGCTCTACCTGAGTCGTAATATCATTCGGCTTCAGCCCCAAACCGCTGATGAACCGTCGGGAAAATTGAATCCAGTTGATCTCAGGATAGGCTGTTAGATGAGCGCCCCAGGTGCCGGTAGCACCATTCAGTTTTCCGGTTAAGCGGTGATTCTTAAGAGCACGGTACTGACGCTTTAAACGATGATAGAATACATTAATTTCTTTGCCAAAGGTGGTGGGAGTCGCCGGCTGACCATGGGTCAGGGCCAGAAGAGACGTTTCGGAATAGTCGTGAGCCCATCGCTTAAAGTGTTCTAACAACTGTTCCGATCTTGGGAGATAAACTTTCATCAAAGCGTCCTGCCACATGAGTGCATAGGCCAGATTATTGACGTCTTCAGAAGTAAGGGCGAAGTGAATCCATGGAGTCAGGGTTTTGGAAACGATTGCTTCCAGGCGGGGGCGTAGAAAATATTCAACTGCCTTTACATCGTGGTGAATATCGGCCTCGATTTTCTTGATTTCGATAGCATCTTCTACTTTGAAGGTTTCAACCAGCTTTCGCATTTTGCCTTGTTCCCGGGAGGATAGGGGTGGTAGTTCCGGGATCCCCGGGATCTGGCTGAGGGCAATTAAATATTCAATTTCAATTTTTACACGGTATTGAATCAGAGCCTTTTCTGAAAAATAAGCACTCAATTCCGCCAAGTCGTCAGCGTAGCGTCCATCTAAGGGGGATAAACTGTTCAAAGACTGTGATTGATCAGGCATTTATTGCTCGTGTTTTACCCTTGGTGTAAGTCAAAAATTCTTTTAACTGCCAAAGCACAATTTTTAGGCTCCAGTACTGTCAAAACGGGCGTTTGACTTGGCATTTGGAGCGTGGATTGAATATTCACTAGCATGTCCAACTTATCTTTAAATGGTGGACAGGCCAGGGTTGGGAAGCGGGAATTTGCAGCCACAAAACCGCTCAAGGCATTGCTGCGACCGGCCACAGTTACAAATACAAGGGTTGGCTCCTGCTTATAATCTGCCAGAATTTGTAATACTTTTTGGGGCTCCTTGTGAGCAGAGGCAACGTGCTGATCCCAGGGGATATTGAGACAATCTAATTCCTTGGTGATTTTAAGAACATGTTCATAATCGCTGGTTGATCCGCTGATAATGACTGCTTTCATAATTGGTTTATGCTCCTTACAGGATTAATGGCTGGAATCATTACGGTATTAGGAATTGAAACATATGTCCAGATTTTTTCGGATGCGTTCTTCGATGGGAATGTTTATATCTGGAAATGGAAACTGTGTTCCGGTTATCAATTCGTAAAGTTGAATATAGCGCCGGGATAATTCTACGACTAAATTATCCGGGGCTGGTGGTAATTCCGGATCGTGGTAGGGATCGCAATGGTTGACATACCAAAGCCGGAGAAATTCTTTGTCAATGCTTTCAGGCTCCAAACCTTTTTCAAACCGTTCCCTGTAGTTGGAGGCCAACCAGTAGCGGCTTGAATCTGGAGTGTGGATTTCATCTACCACCATAATCTTCCCGCTGGGATCGTGACCCATTTCATATTTTGTATCCACTAAGATCAGGCCGTTTTCCAGGGCCTTCCGCTGTCCGAAGATGAATAGTTTCTGCGCCATCTGACTGCAAAGATTCCAATCCTCCGCACTCATTAGACCGCCAGATATTATTTCCTCCGGACTTACAGGGCGATCGTGTTTAATGTCTTTTGTGGTTGGAGTTAATAGATTAGTCTCTAATTGTTGATTTTTTACCAGCCCCTCTGGTAATTGATTCCCGCAGTATTCCCGGTTTCCCTGGTTGTAAACGGTCCACAGTGATGTGCTGGTGCTTCCGGTGATGTAGCCCCGAACGACGATTTCGACCGGGAAAATAGTACATTTTCTGGCAATGGTTACATTCGGATCGGGAACGGATATGAGGTGGTTGGGCACTAACTCGGCCGTTTGTTCAAACCACCAGGCGCTGGTGAGGTTCAGTACCTGTCCCTTAAACGGGACCACCGCTAACAACCGATCGAAAGCACTTTGGCGGTCGGTAGTAATTAACACCGTTAAATCATTGGCCTCAAATCGTTCCCGTACTTTTCCCGAGTGTTTTTGCTCCCACGGTAAATTAATAGTGGTTAAACAGTTGTTAAGTGCTGACTGGATTTGTTTTGTGTAGTCAGTGGTAGGCATAAAGCTCCTGGGAAAAGGGATTGAACAGGATTTTTGTTTCCAGAACCTGTTTGATTACGCACTCAAAATTAGGATGGTTTACTTTGATATTCCAAAGAACACCCTGTTTAATGGAAGTTATTCCGGTGATTCCAAAAGTACTGGTGAGCAATTCCTGTTTTCGGCGACCGATCATGTCTTCCGTGTTTCGTATTAAATAGACAACAGTTTCCCTTTCCGGCAAAAACTCAGTTAAATATTCTTTGTTAGTGTTAATTAACGCTCCAGATTCAATTAATTTATTTGTGAGGACTTCGACATCGTCGCGGTCGATTTGAATTTCCCAATGGATGTACCGGTTAACGATTGCTGGAATGCCCAAGCGGTCCAGGGTACTGTTTACTGAAATGGCCGTATTATCGGTAATAATTAATTTCACCAGCCACTCCAGCGAAGATTGCTTCCGTTTATATTGTACGACTGGTTTTTCTGGAGGGGTGTAATCGAGGAACGCAGGTTTCGTTGGCATTCTCCTTTGAATGTATTTGCGCATGGAGGTAAAAATTACATTGCCATTAGGTGTGCGCTCAGGGTGAGGCATGAGAGCCATTACGTTCCCGGCAGGGTTACAGACGGCCGCCAGGTTATATGTGGAACCGTTCGGGTTGGTTGGAAATTCGGGAAATATATTTCCATCGTCGTCACAGTAACGGAATACGGTCTGGTCGTTATTAATTAGTATTTCCAGTAATTCAGGCGGGAGGACAAAGCGTCCCTCTCCATGGGCAACCGGTATCTTTATCCATTCCCCCTTTTTTAAATCACGGGTAAAAGCACAATTCTTCGGCGGGATTGCACATTGAATATTTGCCCAGGTATTGTAATACCCAACCCCCATTACATGGCCGGCCTGAGTGCGTTTATTATCAGTGAGCGCCATTCCTAATTGGTATCCGTTCAGCCCGGGTACCAAGCCTGACTCTACTAGGATTTGAGCACCATTGCAAATCCCCAGTACCGGTTTACCTTTTTCACTTTCAATTTTTATCTGGTTCATAATGGGGTCCAGAGAAGCCAGAACACCGGCCCGGACGCGATCTTCGTAAGAAAAACCACCTGTCAGGACGAACCCATCGAATTGAGCTAAGCTTTCAACTTTGTGGTTCCAGAAGAATTCATGGGGAATCATACCACAGCGCAGGAGAGCCATACAGGTTTCCCGTTCGGTATTGGAACCGGGGAATTGAAGAACGGCAATGTTGATTTCAGCCATTGAACTCGGTTAGATAAGAGTTACAGTTTGATTTCCGTTATGGACCCGGCCAATATTAAATATTTCTGTCATCCCGCTTAGAAGCGACCTAATGACTGATTCTATTTCTTTATCAACAATGATCACTATTCCAATACCCATATTGAAAACCCGGTACATTTCCGCTTCTTCTACTTTTCCCAGGCTTTGCAATACGTTGAAAATCGGTGGTACGGGCCAGCGATCTATGTTGATCTCTACCGAGCAATTTTTTGGAAGGATGCGGGGGATGTTTTCCGCCAGTCCACCACCGGTGATATGGGCAATTCCTTTGATCTCAATATTATTATCCAAAAGGGACAATATGGGCTTAGTGTAGTTAACGTGGGGAGCCAGAAGTGCATCTCCCAGCGAAATCTTCAACCCAGGTACCTGTCCATCTATGGCGTAGTTGTTATCCTTGAACAGGATCTTCCGGGCCAGTGAATACCCGTTGGTGTGAAGCCCGCTGGAGGGCAACCCCAGGACCCAATCCCCTGGTTTAATCGATTGGCCCGTAATGATTTTTTCCCGCTCTACAAATCCGGTAACAGTACCAACCAGGTCCTGTTCACCAGGCAGATACGTATCGGGCATTTCTGCCGTCTCACCACCCACCAGTGATATGCCAATGTCTTTACAAGCTTCTGCAATTCCCTCTACGATCTGTTCAATGATTGTGGGGACAAGCCGGTCATTGGCAATATAATCCAGAAATGTTAAGGGTCGTGCCCCTAAGGTTAGAATGTCATTTACGCAGGCACTGACCAGGTCGGCACCGATTGTATCATACCGGTCTGCCCTCCGGGCGATGATCATTTTTGTTCCCACGCCGTCCATGCTCTGGACGAGGACTGGATTTTGGAATTGATTTAATTCCGATCCCAAATCATACATGGAGCCGAAACTTCCCAGACCGGTTAAAACAGCGGGAGAAAAAGTTCTTTGAACAATCCTTTTTATCCGGCTCACAGATTCATTGCCAGCATCAATATTGACTCCGGCTGATCTGTAATCTATTTTGGTCATATTTTTCTTTCCCTGGATTAGAATATTTTTTCTCGCAACCCATTCTTCCAGACTTCCCGGGCCTTGCGGATGGGCAATTGGATTACTTCATTCAGATTCAGGACTTGGTGATCGGTGGTCTGACCGATGAATTCAATATCAGCGCTAAATTGGTTAAAAATTGTGTTTACCGCTAGTGCGTGTTCAGGCGCAACTTCAAGAATGAAACCACCTGTTTCTGAAAACAGCTGTTTATCCGTCCGAAGACTTGAATTTAAGGTCACCTCACAGCCGATCCCATTTTTAAAACTCATTTCGGCCAACGCGACCGCTAAACCACCATCTGAAATGTCATGGCAGGACAAGACTAATCCCTGGTTTATCGCTTCTATTACAGCCCAAATCTGGAGTTTGACCTCCTTCAAGTCAGGTTTTGGTAATTGGGCACCTAAAACACCTGACAGGGAGAAATAAACACTACCGCCGCATTCGTCTTTTCTTGGGCCTGCCAGAAGAAGGGTCGATCCTTCATTCTTAAAGCTCATGGTCACGGCCTTGCGGGCGTCTGTCAGTTTACCAATACAACAAATGATGGGGCTGGGAGGAATGGCGCCGTTCTTGGTTTCATTATAAAAACTGACATTCCCTGCCACAATCGGGGTCGGATGATCAGGGAAATCTTTCAGTGTAATCGTTTTACAGGCATCCGCCACACCCTGGACGGATTGAACGAATTCCCACATCTGATGTTTTTTCTCCGGATTGCCAAAGCAAAGGCAATCGGAAATGGCCCAGGGTGTACCCCCCACGGCGGCTACGTTCCGCATGGCCTCCGCCACAGCATTGACTCCGCCCCAATAGGGATCGATCCGACTGTATCTGGGGTTGTGGTCAGTGGCTATTGCTATTCCAACCTGGCGGATTTCATCGGGGTATTTTTCGGTATTGAAAGGCGTCAGTACACCTGCATCTGCATTGCCGGGCTCAATCAGAGTACGGCCCTGCACCTGCTTGTCGTAAGTTTCGTACACCAATTCACGGGAAGCAATATTTTCATGTGAAAGCAGTTTTAATAGCACTTGGTTGTAATCTGTCGGCTCCGGAATTTCTGATTCTTCTCCTAATGATTTTCTAGGAGTAGTGATGCGGTCGTATGAAAATCCCCGGGTTACATACTTAGCTGGGGCATTCACAATTTCCTGACCGTGAGCCCTAACGATGTACTGTCCATCTTCCCGTATTTTCCCGATTACTGTAGCCTGTGCACCGGGTGAGACACCGGGGAGGTCAAATGTTTTGTTGTAGTGATCTACGATTAAGGGGGTAATCTCCGGCGACGCCACCCACATGAACCGCTCCTGGGTTTCTGAACAGAGGTAGACAGAAGGGTGCAGATTTTTCATGCTTTTATGTACTTGATCCAGCCAGACTTCGCAACCATAGCCAGCTGATTCTGCTAACTCCACGCTGGCACAGGCGACCCCCCCGGCACCTAAATCTTTAAATCCCACCCGGTCTAAATAGCCTTTCTCTTTAAGAATTTCCATCAGCGTATAGCTGGCCTTCAGAAGATGACGTTCCAGAAAGGCATTGGGCTCTTGAACGGCACCTTTATTTTTCTCTTTTTGTTCTTCTTCCAGTTCCAGGGAAGCAAAGCTGGCCCCGCCGAACCCACTGTTGTCAGTTGGTTTTCCCACTAAAATCAGATTATAATTCTCCCCATCGGAAGGTACACAGGAGTGAATCAGTTCACTTTCATTTAGAATACCCAGGGTGACAACGGTGACCAGGCAGTTGTCATTGTAGCCGCTGTCGTAATAAACATCTCCACCTAAATTGGGTATACCCAGAGGATTCCCGTAGTCGGCGATTCCGGCTACAACCCCCTCATGTATCCATTTGGTTCGGGTTGAGTGGATATCCCCAAAACGGAAAGAATCGGATACGGCCACCACTCGGGCGCCCATGCACATGACATCGCGGACATTACCCCCTACCCCTGTGGCGGCACCTTCATAGGGGACAATCTGGCTGGGGTGGTTATGGGATTCGTGACTGATGGCGATGCACCACCGCTGTCCTGTATTGTCGGTTGCAACCGATACCACCCCCGCATCTTCCTTTGCTCCCAGGATAACATTGGGACCTTGCGTTATAAATTGTTTTAAATGCTTCCGACTGCTTTTATAGGAGCAATGTTCCGAGCCTTCGATGGAAAAAAGCACCAGCTCTGCCAGGGTGGGACTTCGTCCAAGCCAATCATTCTGAATTTTTAAAACTTCCTCCACTGTGAGGGGGATATCCAGCTCGGCCAAGAGATTTTGTATTTCATCCTCGGTGAGAGGATTAAAATCGAAGGTTTCGTTTGAGAATGGCATAGGTTATGAAATTAAATAAGTTGGTAGTATTAAAAGCCGGGACGTGCACTTATCTTAGAAGGGTCTGGTGTCGTTGAGGGCCGACGGAAATAATCGTAATCGGACAGTGAATCTCATCTTCGATGAACTGGATATAATTACGGAGACTCATGGGGAGTTCTGAAAAGGTTTTTTCATGCATATTCTCATCCAGTTGCCCCCAGCCGGGCAACTCTTTGTAGACTGGTTTGGCTTGGCGGTAAACCGATAAACTGGCAGGCATTTCACTAATTTTGATATCACCGATTTGATAGGATACACAGACTCGTAGCTGCTCGAATTCGCTGAGGATGTCCAGTTTTGTCAGGGCAATTTCAGTTAAACCGTGGACTCTTACCGCCTGTCGAAGCTGGACAAGATCCAGCCAGCCTACCCTCCGGGGGCGACCAGTAGTGGTCCCGTATTCGGAACCTTTATCCCGCAACTTTTTCGCAGACGATTCCGATAATTCAGTAGGAAAGGGACTTATACCAACGCGGCTGACATAGGCTTTGGCTACACCAATAATACGGTGAATCATTCGAATGCCGACACCGGAGCCGGCAGAGATGTTTCCTGCAACGGTGTTACTACTGGTTGTATGAGGATAAATACCGTGATCCACATCTAGGCTGGTGCCCTGTGCCCCTTCAAATAGAATCGATTTCCCCTGGTTCAAAGCCTGGTAAAGAAGGAGTGAAACATCATCGATATAAGATGCCAATCGTTTCCCAAAACTCAGGTAATTATTGAATATTTCATCCAGCGTCTGCTCCAGCTTATAATCTAAAATTTGAGTTAAAATTTGCTTATTGAAATGATAAGCCTTCTCCAGTTTTTCATGTAAAATATCCGCTTCCAGCAGATCGATCATTCGAATTCCCTGGCGATACATCTTATCGGCATAAACCGGGGCAATCCCCCGCTTGGTACTGCCGGCAGCCAAGGACCCCTGATGACTGGTTAGGGCTTCGTCCATGGCAATATGATAGGGTAAAATAACATGGGCACGGTCACTGATCTTTAAATTGGGTTCAATATTGCGGCTACGAAGATAGTGAATTTCATCCAGCAGAGCTGCTGGATCAATTACAACACCGTTACCAATGACACTTAAAGGACGTTGATAGAGTACACCGGAGGGAATAAGGTGTAATTTATATGATTGTTGGCCGACAATGACGGTATGTCCCGCGTTGTTGCCGCCGTGGAATCGTACTACGTAGTCGGAATTACCGGCAAAGAAATCAGTGATTTTCCCTTTGCCTTCATCGCCCCATTGGGCACCTACGATTGCGGTGACTTTGGGCTGCGTGTGGCTCACAAATATAAAAGTTGCTGGCTGGCCTTTGGTATGTGGATAAACCTATGAAACACAAGTTTTCGCCCTGGAAGGTTACGAATTATAGCATTAATTAATAAACAAAAATCCTTATCATTTATTGATTAAAATGGATTTATTAACGCTAGTCGGAAATATTGTTCCGGCAGATTGTTATTCTGCCAACTCTCCGGCGTCTGGGCTGCCCCGTATGAAAGGACCAGGAGTTGCAGAGATACACGCACTTCAGCCCCGGCGGTAAATATCCAGCCTTGTTTCTGTTTTCCGGAAAACCAGGCGTTTCCAAAATCAGAGATCAATGCTACTGAGATTACTTTCGGAACCAGCGGTAGTCGATATTCCAGCGACCCGAATACTAACCGATCTCCCAGGCGATAACCATCCCAACCGCGGGGATTATGATTTTCAGGAAGTACGTCGGAAGTCGCTGTTAAAGGTGCGTTCAGGTAAATCGGGAAGTCCTCCGTAAGGCCAATGTAATCCTGTGCAGGAGGCGATCCGAATTGTGTAACTGTTTTGAGTCGAATGAAAATTGCAGTTTTTCTGACAGGGATGTTTATAAAAGCATCGGTTGTTAGCCGTCGGTAATCAAAAGATCCGAAAAGGTTTGAACTGGCAACGTCAAACCGCCCGTAAATCCCATATCCCTGGGTTGGGTGCAATAAATTCCACTTGTGAGGACGCCGGTTAATCCACTGATAACTCAGGGATATGATTCCTTCTTTACCCCTCTCTGGAATCGGAAGGTGCTGGTAGCTGGTCGAGTCGCGGTTAATCCATATTCCAGTTGCCTGACTAATACTATCTGCAACTACCGGCGTATGGTTGTACAGGGTGACGGTAGAAGTTATTTGATGTTCCGAAAAGAGGTTATTTCCCCAATTAATGGGTTGTGTTGCTGTAATCACTACTCCATCTTTCTGAGCCCAAAGTCCATATTTACTCTGGTCATATGGACGGTATGAACCGTAAATATTGCGGAAGAATCCAATCCCCCAAAGTGGTCCATACTGGGCATCTGTATAGCCGATAAAACCACCGGATTGAGATGGATCATAAGAATTATAAAATCCGGCCAAGGTAATAATGTTTCGCCCCATGGCATCGCTCCATTGCGTAAAACCGGATGGATCGGTTGATGGGATAACCAGAGTCGTAACGTGCTTAATGTGTTTGGTAAAGCGGTAAGGCTGTTTTCCCAGAATAGTAGGTTTTTTAGATGGATCAATGTCTTTCAGTACGAATTCTGGCCCAGCTGTTCGCCAGCTCGTATAGAATTCCCGGAGTGTTAAGGGTTTAGTAGTTACGGTCCTTTGGGGATCGACTTTTAAAATGCGAACAGTATCGACATCTCCGAGGGTCATTGCAAACAGCACCGTGTCCTTTGGTACCCACTGAACTGACCAGACGGCATCACCCACATCGGTGACCTGATGAGAAGTTTTTGAATCAATCTCCAGAGTGTAAATATTAGGTGTGCCCCCCCGGTGAGAAGTGTAGGATATAGATTGCCCATCTGGTTTCCATACGGGTCGATAGTCCACTGCCGGATTGCTAGTCAGGCGCTCGATTGAGTTGTCCGCCAAATTTAGCAGATAGATATCCATATTCCCATCGGGACCGGCCATGGCGAAAGCAATTTTCTTTCCCTCCGGTGACCAGACCGGATCTACGATTTGGGTATCGTTTTTATTATGTGTTAGCGCTGTTAGGGAATCGCCGTTTGCTTTAATGCTGTAAAGGTTAGAAATATTATTCTCATGGGCGACGAAAGTAATTTTATCGTTTTTAGGTGACCAATTCGGATAACTGGCACGCCTGGATTTTGTGAGCCAGACTCCCTTTTTCTTATCAAAGTTATAAATGCGAAGGTCCCAGACCAGTGATTGGTACTCGCCAAAATGATATTTTGAATAAACCAGTTGTTTTCCGTCAGGTGACCAGGAAAAACTAGAGTGGAACTGACCGAAATCGATTAAATTTTTCTTCCAGATTGGTTTTAGCGGCTCGGGTTTTTTCCTTGAGGTATCCTGTTTTGTTTTAAATAGAGCTGTCAAAATTGATTTCTTGTGCTTCTTCTGATTAAGGTTTTTCTTGTGTTTACTTTCTTTAGCCGTGTCACGAACGGCGATAAAAAAGGATTCATCTAACTGATCTTTGTCATCCCGGCCAATTAATGCAATTTTGGTGCTGTCGGGAGTAAACCGGAAACTGTGCATTTTCTTAATGGGCAGTGTTACTACCAATCCCACCTCTTTAAGAGCTTCCTTTTGAGACCGATAACCGTAATAGTAGGTATTCATCTGTCGGCGCCAGTCTTCATTGAATTGCTTAACGGAAATACCGGTGGCTTTCTTAAACCCTTTTTTAAAATTGTACAGGTTAAGATCATTTCTGTATTTCAAACTCTGAACAATTGTTGAATCGCCGAAGCGGTCAGACCAGTACAACAATTTTGAGAACCCGTCATGGTGGGGGTCCATTTTATTCAGTTTATTTTTTAGAACATGGGTTTTATGAGATATTTCTGCCCGATAGGGTCGCCATCGTTCGGTTTCGTATTCAGCTAATCCTTCCACTACCCACCCGGGAGTGCTGGATAAAAGAAAGGCCCAGGGCTGTGGCATCCAGGTTCGGATGCGATGAAAAAGAAAAATATGTTGAAGTTCATGCGATAATACCTGGAAAAGCCACTTCTCATTTTCCAGCCAGATAGCAGCGTCATTTTGGTCCACCCAAATGAAAGTGGTGTAGGTCCATAAGGCAAAGCCGTTCATTATTTCATCTTCGCTGGTAAAAATGACATCAATGGTCGGAATAGAGTCCAGATCCATTTGTTTAAGCAATGTAGGGTATATCTGCTCTGCCAGAGCAGCTCCTTTTATAGCAATGGAATCCAAGCCTTGATGGTAATGGATGTTAAAATGTTTTGTCTGGATTGTACTCCATTTCAACTCCGGGTGGACCCGACCACTCCAGCTCCAGGTGCTTTGGCCGAATGAAAAACAAATGATAGAAAGAAATATTAGGGTGAATTGCTTCATTATTTGTCCTGGTTATCGGTTGAATTATTATTTTCGGGTAGAAATATGAATCATAGTGATGAACACTTGAAAACTTAAACCAAATTGGGGTATCCTTGCAGTGTAAATGAAGTGGTTAAAATTAATAATCCCTACCTTAATACTAAGCACCAACCTTTTTTGCCAGGAAGGAAAACCAGTGATGAGTCAATTTAGTCTGTTATCTCCTGCGTTTGTAAATGACGCTGATATACCGCAAAAATTCACCTGCGAAGGATCGGACACTTCCCCTGCCCTGGAATGGCGCAATGCTCCTGAAAAAACACAGAGCATTGCCTTGAGTTGTATTGATCCCGATGCACCCATGGGAGACTGGATCCACTGGATTGCCTGGAATATTCCTGCCGACTGGCGATCTCTGGTCGAGGGAATTGACCCTAAAGATCAAACTGACTTTGTGCAGGGTACTAACAGTTGGGGTATCACCGGATATGGCGGACCCTGCCCGCCGAAAGGACATGGCTCCCATCGCTATTATTTCAAAGTCTATTGCCTGGATATTCCGATTCTGGAGATATCCTCTCAAAGTACCTGGAAAAACCTCGAAAATGCCATGAAGGGACATATTCTGGCGACGGCTGAGATTATGGGTCGGTACGAGCGGAAATAGTTCCAGCGTCTAATTGAGTTTAGAATCCCGGTTGAATTCTGGATATGGCCGGAGTATTGAATTGTGAGTATTAGATTGGGCCTGATTTTGTCAGTGGATAGTAATGTCAGGTATGATTTGTTTTTCGGTGAGAATAGGACTGGGAACCTCACGAATTGACTCTTCAAAGAATTCCAGTGCGATCTGGTTCACTAGTGAAACAACAGTTTTTTTATTAATTGTTCCTACCTCCAGAAAGCGGGATACATAAGGCGAGAAAAGGGGAATATCGGTGAAATCCAAGTGACGTGTATTTTTAATAGTGATCCAGGTATGTTCGTTTTGATTATTATCCATTAATGTCTTTAGCCTGGTAAAATTGGCAGGATAATCAGAGCTGTCCCAGCTTGGACGACCGATAAATAGAAATGGCTGTAGAATTCCCGTCTCCAGGGTGCTGCCAGGTATAGGATTGATCCAGCCGTCCAGCACCAGACAGGCCTTGATTCGTTGATCAGTCTTAGCCGCCTGGATACAGGTTGCGCCTCCAAAGGAATGTCCCATGGCGGCAATATTATTTAAATCAATATAGCCTGTTAAAGAACTACTGATATCTCCATTTTCGACCTTTTCAAATTGGTTAATAATAAAACTTAAATCTGCTACTCGCGTTTCCAGTTGTCGACGCCTGATATTAGCGCTGTCCGGATGGAGTGTTAAGTCAGACCGATAATCGGCAATACGTCCATCAGGAAATACGGTCAGGTTGGCATCATAACTATGGTCCGGCGCTGCTACGATATATCCATGACTGGCGAGGTTTTCGGCAATGGAAGTGTGGATAGAGCGCATACCGGTAATCCCATGGGAAATAATAATCAGTGGGAAAGGAGCAGCTTCCGATAAAGGAGAAACTTCCAACCGCGCATTAGTCTTGGTCATTCCCAAGTAACTCACCAGAAAACCTGGGAAACCTCCGGCAGCCCCGATTGCTTTGGTACGGATTTTCAAATGGTCAATATAAGGCGCTGGTATTCCCTCTTGGTTAGATTGGGCCGGATACCAGATTTGTACAATTAACTCCCGGATATCATTCTGGTCTTCCGGAGTAAACCACTCGGGGCGCTCAGGGTCAGCCCAGTATTGGGTTATCGTTCCGATGTTATACGGTCCAGTAGGTTTGGGTAATTTTATCACCGGAAAAGAATAAATCAGAAATGATGCTATACTCAAAAGTAAAATCGCGGAAACAAATTTAATAATACTGGGTCTGGATATTAAAAAGAACAGCAGAAACAGGCAGCCATAGGCGGGAATCATCTGCCAGCGTGGCTGTTCATAAAAATACTGTGCCAGAAAAATCAGCAGACTCAGAGTTAAAAAATAGCCAGAATTCCGCCGATAGCGTTTAAAGAGCGTCAGACCAAGAGTAATAGCTGAAAATATGATTAATAGTATTTCAAAGATTCGCATTTAATACCCAAGAATTTTTTCTAATGTATAGAAGGTTTGAATCTAAGATCAGTGGGTGTGAATATCTGCATGGGTTGCCATTATGTATTTAAGTCATCGGGCGGGTTTCATTTGTTCATAATAGGTGCTTATTGGCTGGGAACATTGCAGTTCATAACGGTGAAGTGATGTAAATTTATTCATCAATGGTAAACAGGGGTTAGAGAATTATGACTTTAAAACAGTTTTGCCCTCCAAATTATCCGGAAGTAGAAATGCTGGAGCGAGCCAGGGATTTCCTGAAGTTAATGCAGACACGCCGTAGTGTTCGTGAATTTTCGGAAAAATCAGTCAAGCCGGAAATTATTGAAAATGCGGTTCGGGTGGCCGTTAGTGCTCCTTCCGGTGCAAACAAGCAGCCCTGGAAATTTGTTGTGGTACGGGATCGGCCCATGAAGCGTAAAATTCGTCTGGCGGCTGAAGCGGAAGAGCAGGAATTTTATTCCCACCGAGCCACTAAAGAATGGCTGGAAGCCCTGAATCCGTTTGAAACCGACTGGCGCAAACCGTTTCTGGAAACCGCTCCCTGCCTGATTGTTGTTTTTAAACAGATCTATGAATTGGAGGCTACCGATAAACACAAGAATTATTATGTGAATGAATCTGTGGGTATTGCCTGTGGTTTTTTATTAGCCGCTTTACACTACGCTGGTCTGGTGGCGTTGACCCATACCCCCAGTCCCATGGGGTTTTTAGAAGACATCCTGGATAGACCAAAGAATGAAAAAGCGTTCCTGCTCATTCCCACGGGGTATCCGGCTGAAAATGCTGAAGTGCCGGTTCTTGAGAGAAAAACATTTAAGGAAATGGTGAAATTTATTTAAAATTGAAACTGGAAGGCCAGAGTATACCTACTGAAGCAGTGGCCGCTTATCCCCTTTTAATGGGGCGGCTGATTGTAGTGAAAGGGGATAAAGCATCGGGACGACTACTGGAAAAAGTGTTAGATCTTACTTGAGATGCTGATGCCTATTAGAATATTTATTACCGGTGGTACGTTTGATAAAGAATACGATGAAATTCATGGTAAACTGTTTTTTAAAAAGACCCATTTGCGCGAAATGCTGGAATCGGGCCGTTCGCGTTTGAAGGTTAATATTTCAACCCTAATGATGATTGATAGTCTGGACATGACGTCTGAAGATCGCCGTTTTATTCTGGATAAGTGTCAGAAGGCAAAAGAGACCAGGATTATTATAACGCATGGAACAGATACAATGGTTAAAACGGCCCGTGTCCTTGCAGAGGCAGGGTTACCCAAAACCATAATCTTAACCGGCGCCATGATTCCCTATAAGTTCGGCAGTTCCGATGGCCTTTTTAATCTGGGCAGCGCCCTGGCATTTGTGCAGACCGTTTCACCGGGCGTCTATATCGTGATGAATGGACGTTGCTTCAATTTTAACAGCGTTAGGAAAAATACCAAGACAGGCGATTTTGAGCCCATTTAGATTAAGCTAACGGTATTTTACCCATTACTAATCTATCCACGATTTTATTATTGGCATTTATTCACATTAAATTAATTCTTGTGTATTTATAAACGTCCGCTTCGAAGTAAAGGATGATAGACATGAGAATTCACAAACAGTTTCATTTTGTGTACATTCCGTCGGAGCGGTCAATGTTTGAATTGTTATCAGTTTGAACATCTGAATTAATCTTAGGTTTTGACCGTATGTATTTTTCATGGGCTATGGACACTGTCATGTTAAATTCCAGGTAGTTGCATAAAGTACAGGCTTTTAGAAACAAGGAGGTGAAACATGAGAAAAGTTTTATTAATTGCTTTAGCAGGTTTGGGTGTGGCGCAAACCCAGGTTTCTGAATATCGCCCCATCGCTACTTACTCAATTGTTGCCCTGGATAAAGAAACGGGAGAATTAGGTGTCGCTGTTCAAAGTCATTGGTTTTCGGTTGGTTTTCTGGTTCCCTGGGTGAAAGCTGGTGTAGGTGCTGTGGCTACCCAATCATTTGTGAAAGTTGATTATGGCCCGGATGGATTAAAATTAATGGAATCGGGGATGACACCGGAAGAAGCGCTGAATAAGCTAATTGTGGATGATGAAGGCGAATCTGTCAGACAGGTGGCAATGGTTGATATTAACGGTAATGTAGCCGCCCACACGGGAAATAAATGTATTCAGTATGCCAATCATATTACTGGGGATGGGTTCTCTGTCCAGGCTAATCTGATGGCTAACAGCACTGTGCCGGCTGCTATGGCAAAGGCCTTTGAAAATTCGACCGGAGATTTGGCAGACCGAATGATGGCTGCTCTGGAGGCTGCCGAAGGAGAGGGCGGGGACATCCGTGGACGTCAATCAGCGGCCATGGTGGTTGCAACCGGAGAGCCTTCCGGAGTCCCCTGGAAAGATATTGTTTTGGATTTGCGGGTTGAAGACAATCCTGATCCCCTGCCGGAGCTGCGCCGCCTGATTAGGATAAACCGGGCTTATGATCACGCTAATAAAGGAGATCACTTTGTCGAAATAGGGGCAATAGATAAGGCATTAGAGGAATATAAACAGGCAGCAGAATACTACCCTGAAAATGTAGAGTTGCCCTATTGGTCGGCAGTAACGTTAGCCAGCGTTGGACGAGTTGAAGAAGCGCTACCGATATTTAAGCAGGTATTCGTGGCTGATCCCGATTTAATCACACTAACACCGCGCCTGGTTCCTGCGGGACTTTTACCGGATGACGATGTTTTAATGCAAAAAATCATGGCTCAACAATATTAACAAAAGGGTAAATATAAACCGTTCTGGTAGCTAAAACGGCTTGGAATAAATCAATCCGCTTTTTCTGTACATCCTGCAACAAGGAAACGGTTCCTGCTGGACGTCCGGTAAATATATGTTCCTGTGGAACGCCCCTGGAGGTGCAGTATCATTGGGGAAAATTAAACCGGGACGATAGTATATCGCTCAATGAAGCTTCATTATGGCGCTACTGGGCAGTGTTACCTTCGGTGGTAGAAAACCAGAGGGTGTCACTGGGTGAAGGCTGGACACCACTGACAAAGATTCAAGGCACTGAAGAAAAAGTATTGATAAAAGATGAGACCGTTAACCCCACCGGATCTTTCAAAGACCGGGGAATGGCTTTGGCGATAACGATGGCTGAACAGCAGGGGATCAAGGCGGTTTGTCTGCCCTCTGCCGGAAATGCCGGTGTCGCTGCTGCTGCCTATGCTCAAACCGCAGGGATCGGTTGTCATGTATTTCTTCCTGAATCGATCCCAGCTTCCTATGTTGAGATGACAAAACATTATGGTGCTGTTGTACACATTCATGGTCAGAATATTGCTGAAGCTGCGGATAAAATGAAACAAGAGCAGTCAATTGATTGGTTTGACCTTTCAACCCTGAAGGAACCATTTCGGATTGAAGGTAAAAAGACCCTTGGTTACGAAATTGTAGAACAGTTGGATTGGAAGTTTCCCGATGTTATTGTTTATCCCACCGGTGGCGGGACGGGATTAATTGGTATGTGGAAAGCATTTCGGGAATTAATTGAGCTGGAATGGGTTACGGGGAAATTACCCAGGATGGTGGTAGCGCAATCAGATGGCTGCGCCCCCGTTGTCAAGGCTTTTGAGCAGGGTAAAAGCCGGACGGAAAAATGGGAACACAATTTTACGATGGCTCTGGGATTAAATGTTCCCGGACCGCTGGGAGGTAAATGGATACTGGATACACTCCGTGCCAGTAATGGTTTGGCGGTTTCTGTAAAGGAAACAAAAATAAAAGCGGCAACTAAACATTTCCGTCGGGTTACGGGAATTCCGGCTTCAGAGGAAGCGGGTGTCGTATGGCTGGCATACCAAACCCTGTTAAAAAACAATTGGATAAAAAATGGAGAGCAGATAATTCTGTTTGCCACCGGAATCCGCCGTTTGTAATGGTATCCCGGGAATTAGTAATATTCGAATTACGGCCTTATATTCTTTTAAAGCTTGTTTAATATGAATTTATGTTGTCTAAAATTATAATTCGATCAATTTGTGTAGTCGTGGTTTTGTTTTCCGGCTTTGCCTGTGATCCGCTTGTTAACACATTCGCAGATACTGAGGATGCAGTTCTGTATGAAGCTCATGATATTGTGAATTATCCGGCACAAGACACCATCAAAGTCATGACTTGGAATATACGTTTCGGCGCTGCCCGTCTGCCTTGGTTTGGTGATGATTGCGGTGATATGGTGATTCTTAAAAAGAGCAGCGTTATTAGTAATCTGGAGGCTTTGGCTCAGAAAATTGAATTAGAAGATCCAGACATTCTTTTCTTGCAGGAAGTGGATGTGGAATCAAAAAGAACCGCCTATATTAATCAGGTACAATGGCTTTTGAATCATACCGGCTTTAATTATAGTGCGTTTGCTTCCATGTGGGAATCGCAGGTAATTCTGGCGGACGGATTAGGCCGCATCAATACGGGGAATGCTATTCTTTCCAAGTGGAAATTAGAAGATGCGGAGCGGTTGCAGCTACCTCTCAGGGGAGATCAGGATAAGTTGACACAGTATTTTTATTTACGGCGCAATGTTCTGAAAGCTTCAGTTCGTTTACCGGGGACTAGCAACTTGTTCGCTGTTAATGTTCATGCCACTGCCTTTGCCACTGATGACACTAAACTGAAGCATATGGAGAGATTCAAAGAAATACTGGATGAAATTGTGATACAGGGTGGCAATTTTGTTGCCGGTGGTGACTTAAATGAACTTCCTCCCAATGCCGGGAAAACTGATTTTTGTCTGGAGGATCGCTGTGAGGGCGAGATTTTTCACCAAACGGGGAAAACACCATATCATCGGGAGGGCAGCAGTTTTGAAACCGAGATTACCTGGTTGCAACCACTCTATGATACTTATACCCCCGCTGTATCACTTTCTTCAAATGGTGAAAATGAATCCACCTATTTTACTCATTCACCCGGCCAGCGACCAATGCTGGATCGAAAGCTGGATTATTTATGGACCAATTTATCCTGGGTCCCGGGAACAAGAATTACCCATCAGGAGGTAAAACTGCTTTCCGATCATGTTCCGGTCAGTGCAAAATGGGTGGTGACAGAATAATGAGGTTTAGATCAACTGTTGTTGTAATTATTATTGTTACTTTTACAATGCAGACGGGGCTTGAAGCCCGGAATATGCTATGGTCAGAGGGGACAGCACACTTGTTACCCCCGGGTCAAAAAGAAATGGGATTTTTTCAACCGTTTCGGTACGGATATTCGGGGACGCTGGAGATTTCAACTTATAAACTTTCTGCCTTGATTATGCCGAATATTTCAGTAAAAAGAGCTTGGAACAGCTATAAGGGTTGGGATCTGGCTACCCGGCATGGTTTGGTTTACCCTACCCTGCTGTTGCGGAAATTGCAAAGCCCATTAGGAATGAAGCTTGGAGATCCGGATAAATTTGCGCTGATTTCACCGGAATTTAAAATTCCTCAAATGATCGCATTACACAATGGTATCCTGGCATCCCGAATACTTAGGAATGGTCAATTATTAACAATTAAAGGTAGTCTGGATCTGGCGTTTTTGGGGGGGAAATTGGACCGGAGAACAACCATTGACCTACCGTTAATATTTCCCCGTCTGTCTGTATTTTACAATAAACTACTGTTTCGGTTCGGTAGTGATCTGGCCGGGTCATTAACAGAACGTTGGTCTTATCTGTTGGATTATGATTTATTTCTAATGCCCGGTGGTCATGAATTTTACATCCTTGAACATAAGGGCCTTTTGATTTGGACTAAAAGTGATCGTTTCCGTGTACTGGCCGGGTATAAGCTCTCAGCAGGAGAATATCCCTTTGGCGTTCAGGCGCACTTGTTGCCGGCGTTGGATTTTCAGTGGGGATTCTAAAATAATAATCACGATTTTTTGACTTATTGATCGAAGCGTAGTTAAATTCCGACCGACCAGTCAGTCATTTTACGACCCAAAATAGGATGGATAAGAAACAACAAATCATCCACGCCGCCATTAAGGTATTTGCCAGAAAAGGCCTGGAAAAAGGTAAAATTGCCGATATTGCCCGGGAAGCGGGTATTGGCAAAGGTACGGTCTATGAATATTTCGCCAGCAAAGATGATCTATTCAGCGCCATTGAACAGTTCGTGATTCAAGGTATGCTCCAGGATATCAACCAGCTGGTGGAGATTGACCTCCCTCCCCGGGAGAAATTGGAGTGTATTATTGACAGGAGTATGGAGGCTTTCCTGAAAATGGGAGAAAGTCTGCTTATTGTGACGGAACTCTGGGCCCAAAGTGCCCGGGGCCTCTGGCACGGTTCTTCCAATATGGCTGTCCGGAGCATGTATGATTCATACCAGCAAATAATAATTTCAATTTTAGAAGCCGGAATCGCCAGTGGTGATTTTAGAAAAATGGATACCGAAGGCGTTGCCACCTTGCTTTTGGCTTTTTTGGATGGACTAATCTGGCAGTATTTGATTATGAACGATCCAGAGGCCTTCAACCGGGTTTGGAAAGAAGCGGTAAAATCATTTTTTAAAGGAATAGAACAATGAGCAGAATTTTTGCACTACTGGCACTTTTAACACTCTCCCTGGCGGCTCAGCAACCCACTGTTAAAGAAATCATCGATGGCATGACCGCCCTCATGAATCAGGAGTACAGCAAGGCCACCATGACCCAGACGATTCAAACCTCTTCCGGAAAAACCAGGACCCTGGAGTTTGAAATGTTTTCTGCTGATACAGGAAGCAGCGTGCTGATAAAATATATTAAACCAACCAGTGTCAGGGGTCAGGCTTTCCTGATGCTCAATGATGCTAATGATATCTGGACTTATTTCCCCCGTACCCGCCGGGTACGGAAATT
>JBHHUS010000077.1:0-5644 GCA_046861615.1 Fidelibacterota bacterium | reverse complement strand
AACCCGCCCCCCCTGAAAAAGTGCCTGCAAAGGCCGGGGGGGCAGTTAAGCCGGAATCACCCGGGGAAACACCTGTCAAAGCACAGGGCGCAAGTCCATTACCTATTGAGCCAGATACGCCCGATAAAGAGCAGAAAAAGCTATTCCAGTCGGTATTTGATGAAATAATTACACGGTATAAAGAGGATAAAAAGTCTCTCTACAATGAAAATGGCACTTATTACACATTATCAACGGAAAGGAATAATCTTAATCGGGATGAGTTTTTTGCAAATATCAAAATACCGTGGCTTGATGCTGAGTTTAGCGTAAGAATACCAACAAACGAACGCCAATTTAAAGACTTTGTTAAAACACGGGGAAGAATTACAACAATTTTTTCTAAACGCTCAACTACCGACGTTAAGGAGAAGGGTAAAACGGTACCTTCCCGTTACCACAACGAATTATACGATTCCACCCCAGAGGCATACCAGAAAAGGGTTAAAGAGTCTTATTTGGCAATACAAAAATGGCCGGCCCAAATTGCCAAACTGGAAAAAGAAATTGCAGATTTGCCAGACAACAATCTTAGAGTAGATAAAGTCAAGCATTTGCAGAAACAAATAAAGGATATACAGAGCGGGTTGGAAAGGGCTCGTAAAACACTGCAATCCTTTGGTTTTAACCCAGATTTAACGATTGAACTCGGTTTTCTCGGCATTACACCTCAGAACATGAGGCTACTGTATGACGGGCTTATCAGTGTAGGAAAGTTCACTTTTAAGGACTTACCCGCTCAATTAAGACTTGAAGCCCGGAGGCATGGGATTAACACTGACAATTTCGCTGAAAAGTTCCGGGATTATTCAGAAAAGTTAGGCAGAAAAATAAAAGAGTGGTTCCGCAAAGTATGGGAATACATGAAAAACTTGTGGAACAGCGAAGAAGGGTTTATCCGGTTTGGGCGAAAGCTGGACAAGAATAAACTGCTGGCCAGGGCGCATATTCTTCAAAAGGAATACAATATATCGGATAAGGAAGCCGGGGAATTAAAACAACTATTATTCGGCCAGGAAACCCTAAAGGGATTAAAACCAGAACAGATTAACGAATACATTGAACGGTTGAAGGATAAAGACCCTAATAAACCGGAAGTAGAAACCGGAATCCAGAGTGCCAGAGATTATTTAGCCCGAAAAATCATTGACCTGCCGGGCAGGGTTGTTTCCGATCCTCATAAACATAGTTTCGTTGATCGTGAGATAGGAGCGGAAGCCCGGCGTTCTAAACTTTTGAAACCCAAGCCCCTTAAAAAGGGTAAAGTCCGGCGATTTGTAAGAAACTTCTCAGGGACAGAACGCTATTTCGAAACCGCACAACGACGCACCGAAGTCCCTTTATATGATAAGTCTGAAGATTTAATTAACAGGTATCACGATTATAGAATTGTAGTCCAGACTTACCGGGAAAAGATTTACCCGGAAGCCCGACACTTAAAAGAAGAAGATGGACAGGTTATTAAAGCCTGGCTGACGGGTGCTGATGTAGAATTAACAGAACCACAGCAGAAGGTCGCCAATGCGATCAAGGATTATTACAATGATCCTTTTATTCAGACGGTTACTAAGGTCAACCGTTTTCAGCAATGGTATAAAAACCCCGGTGATTTTCCGCTACCGGGAGTTGATAAGGCGGATTTAGAAAACCTTAAGGCGGTTTATGAGGACGAAGGCCCGGAGGCTTTGATAAATGCAATTAAGGATGTGGACGGTTTTGTCAGAGAAAAATATGCACCGGATATTTTAGATACTGCCAGTGCGGACCCTGAATTTATCGGAATTGGGAAGGGGCTGTTAAAGTCAAAAGAAAAACAGGGGACGAAAGGCGATGCTATTGAGGATTACTTAAGAAAAGTCCGGTCTGATTTTAAAATCCTGTTTTTAGACGAGCCACTAATGGATATGGTGGATATGCTCGGAGACCCACGTCTGCCGGATAATGTAAAAAAAGACACTGAGCTATTTCTAAAGAATTTGAATAAACTTCCACAGGAGGGAGCGATTGACAACCTTCTGGAGAGTGGTATTTCAGCCATTGTAAAACCAGCCCTAACCACACTGAGGGCATGGATGAGAAACTTCCCCCAGCGGTTGTTTGTGGTGGGTTATGCCCGAACTCTTGATATGCCAAGGGTGCTATGGAAGGTCTTAAGAACTACATTCCGACCGGGCGGTGTATTGAAGGTTCAGAAAAACAAAACCTTTACCAATGCCCCTGACCATGTAAAGCGATACTTTTTATCAAGGGTTTCAGAACTATTGTCTTTAGAACAAGAATTACTTGGAATGCGGAAAACGCCCTGGCTGGATGCAATGGGGAAGTTTGGTGATTTAATCCGACCCATATTTGGATTTTATGGCGGGGTGGACACTACTTCACGATGGGCTGATTTCTGGACGGTTTACACAGAAGTAAAGAAACAGCTTAACAGTGGCAAGGGGTTTAAGCAGATCAGAGAAAGAATTTTCTGGCATGAAGTTCCCCGGGAGCTGAGAAAGATTTTAAGGGCGGAGTTGGACGTTGGTAATAAAGAATATGTCGCTTTGCGGATTGCTGAAAACATGGCAACGATTAAAACCCAATTCCGCTATGGGAATTTTGAAAAATCTATTCATGAGCAGTCTCCCCTGGGTCATGCTGTTTTAAGAGTAACCACTTTCCCCCGAAGTTGGACGCAAAATAGAATTGATGACGCTAAGATATTCTATGAGGGGGTCAAAACGGGTGATGTTAAAAAAGCAACTTCCGGGCTCAAGGCGTTGATTGCCTCAGTGCTACTTGCCTATGTCTTATCTAAGAAGTACATGGAGAATTTTTATGGAAAGGGCAGTTACTATTCCAAGAGCTACAATCCGTTAATGATGGGGGAAATGGATATTGGCTCATTATTGGGGGAGGTATTGAGTTGGACGGAAGTACCAAGCAATACAATTAGCGATGTAAATACCCTTATTACCGGGCTTGTGGATGGGGATTTAAGTGATTCTGAGGTTGAAAAGCTGGTTAAGCGAATGGCTCGGAGGCTTGCTTATGCCGGGGATAAAATCAGTTATCAAACCATTGTGGGGTATCGTCAGGTATTATGGGCACTGGAAGCAGTTTTAAATAAAGAGAGAATCCGACCGCTGGTAATGATTTATGGAAAAATCGTGGATAAAAAGCGATATAACCCCAAAAATATTGAACGGGATGCAGTAAACAAAATCCGACGTGGATTATTTGGGTCGGAGGAAAAAAAGCCCCGAAAGGTTAAATATGCCCGTAAAACTTTACAATCGGCGAAGTTGCAATGATTTCCAGTGTAAAAGACCCCACCATTAAAAAGGCTTTACAGTTTCTCAACCGGGAATTGAAAAAACTTCGTGGTGAAGTACTGCCGGACAGTAAAACCAAAACTGAGTTCGGGAAGGGGGGAAACGCACCATCCAGTGATTATGTTCCCACAACGGGCGATCCCTACTTCGGGGATCAGGGAGGCGGAACGTGGGGTGAGGGTGATCTTGGTGGACCCGGTACGATTGGAGGTCCAACCACAACACCAATGAACAAACCGGTGCCAAAAGTACTGGCGACACCGGTATTGCACAATGACGGTAGTGCGGTGATTACGCTGGAATGGTCTTATGTGCAGGGTGGAAATCCCGCCAACGGGTTTATTATTTTTTACGATTCGGGTTCTTCTGCCCCAGGGACGCTTTCAGAAGAATCGAAATCGGTCAAAGTTTCCGTTTCTGCCGTTACCCATCGGTTTTTAGGGCTGGAAGCCGACCAATATTACCGGTTCGGAATTGCCGCTTACAAAACAGTGGGTAGGGGAATGGCGATTGGGCCAATTATGGACGTTACTTCATGGCGGAGTGTTTTACCGGCTTCAACACCAACAATCAAGGATATGGACGTGGACGGCATTTTACAAAATAAAGGCATATTGATTTTCGAGTAGGTCATGGCAGCAGGAACAGTAATAATCAACGCTCAGGGAGATAATTCAGGCAAATACTCAGCCGGGAATCAGGAATCTGATTGGGGGGTGAATTATTTTCCTGCTATTTACAATACAGAATGGGATCCCACCAGTGGATTAGGATTCTTTTTAGGGCATAAACCAGACGGCGGAGGCGGAAAAGAATCTTACCTTGAAGTGAATGTAGGTAAGGCGGGCGGATTCACCATTGATAACCAGAAATTTTTAAGTGGTAATTTTTCACTTAACGCTGCCCTTGAACAGTTAAAGTTTGACGGTGGCTCAGTTGCTTTCGGGTCTGGCACAGGTGTTTTAATCGGTAAGGATGGGACTGACTATGAATTATATGCCGGGAACGGTACTGATTATATCCATTGGGACGGAACAACCCTAACTGTTAAAGGTGATATTACCGCTACAACGATTTTTGCTGATTCAGGGACAATCGGCGGGTTTACGATCAGTGCAACCCAGATTTACAACAGTACTAATATCGTATTGGATTCCAGTGCCAAGGCTTTTTACATCAACGATACTACGTTTGGTAATGCGGGGATTCAGTTAGAGTATAATTCAGGTACACCGAGAGCGTATATCGGTAACAGCACGGATCGATACTTTAATTTTGACGGAACGAACATTTCTTTTTCAAGCGCCAATACGACCTTAGACACGGCGGGAAAGTTGGTTACAAGTAGTGGAACTATCGGCGGATGGGATTTAACCTCTACATTATTGCGATCTGCTGCTTCAAATGCAAGAATAGAACTCAATCAGGGGTCGAATCGAGTCTCTATCTTTGACGCTACCAACGAAAAAGTCATTATGGGTTATTTGGCTGGGGTAAAGCGCAACAATGCCACTGGTACTGCTACCGCCGGGACAACCACCACCTTAACAGATTCAACTAAAGATTGGAAAACCAATGAATTAACTGGTTTACAGCTTTATATCACGGGTGGAACAGGGTCAGGTCAGAATAAAACAGTTAGCTCTAATACTGCCACTGTTATTACCATTTCGGGATCATTCTCACCTGCCCCGGATGCCACTTCTACCTATGAAGTAAGATATACTTCTGCTGATTACGGATTCTGGGCAATGGCTGGGGATACTTTAAAGATTGACGGTGATATGTCTTATGAAAATGGGGATTGGATTATTCAGCATGATGCTGCCGTGAAAATTTTAGATGGCTCTGGTAATGAAATTATCAGGCTCGGGACAGATACGGGGGACAAGGGTCTGTTTATTTATGACACCTCACATACCCAGTTAGCCAAATATACCGATTCAATCGTCAGGGTCGGGACAACTTCCAATTATATGCAATATAATACTACTACCAGTGTCTTAGAGTTAGCTGGCAGTATGACTTCTACCGGAACTATTACGGGTGGTGTGATTAGAACCGCTGATCCGACAGCGGGAAAAGCAGTAGTAATAGATGGGGCGAATAACAATTTAATATTTTACAATGTTGCCAGCACTGAAGCCGTAAAGATTGATACTGGTGTATATGGAACATCGGCGGGTATAAAAATCACAGGTGGAATAATTAATGCGGTTGACGGGTCAGACTCGATTCATATTTACGGCAATCGGATTCTAATTGATTCTAATTATGGCACAGGTACA
>JBHHUS010000076.1:0-5664 GCA_046861615.1 Fidelibacterota bacterium | reverse complement strand
CCTTATAAACGAGCGAAATCAGGATTTCCATCGGGAGTGGAAGCGAAGACCGGTAGTAACGTCGAAATTCAGATCCGTGTGGTGGACTCGGTGGAGGCGCCAGAAAAGGGGAACGGCGTGGAAAACAATATGCTGCAAATAGATGGTAAAATCCAAAATAACCACGCTGATTACAAGCGCAAACCAGGCAGGAACCTGGAGGTAATTAAACAGACCCCAGCCGTGTTCCCGGGTAAAAATCGCCACTGAAAAAGCCAGGGTCCCAACAGTGACCCGCGTAAACAGTACATTAATGAAAGTAAGTCCCAGATTGATAAACCAGCGCCGTGGTTTTGATTCAGACAGTTTTCTGCGTGGGTTAATTAACTCCCAAAGGGCCATCAAAATAAAAACAGCCAGGAAAGATCCCAGACGGATTGATGCTTCGCTCCCGGATTCCGTTAACACTGCTTCAATTCTCCGGTTTTTACTGTTCGAAAACTGCCACCTGCCAGATCAGGGTGGTGGCGTAGAAGTATCGTTTCAAACCATTTCTCAGAATAATGTTTTCCACTTTCTTAGTAGGGTGTACAAACACCCGGAAGGGACTGCCTTTTAGCCTGGGATACAGGTTTAAAATCGGACGGGCTAATTTTACCCACCACACATCCCTTAAATACACAACTCCGTAGATCTTTTTCGCCGCTTTGGAGGATAATCCTACTAAAGCGGACATATCGTCATAACAACAGATAACCCTGTCCAGCGTAACAATATCAGCCGTATCGGAATCCGATGCTACAGTGGTAAAATCTCCGTGACGGAATTCTATTTTCGCGTTAAGGCCCCTGTTTTCAGCTTCCTCCTGAGCTACTTCCAGATATGCTTTGGAAGCATCAATACTGATACCGTTATTGGCGCCATGGTCAAATAAATGATATTGAATCGCTCCGATCCCACCGCCGATATCCAAAAATTCACAACCTTTAATACCCTTGTTTTCAATGGCTTCCAAAAGCATCCTGGTAGTTTTGGAAGGACCGTTCTTCCTGTATTTTTTTAATTCCCGCAAGGCTGTTTTTTTGTCGAACATCGTTTCGATGCCCTGACACTGGCAACATCCCATATATTTTTCCTCTTATTGACCGGGAATATTATAAAAGAAATGCTTATTTAACATCAGGTTTAGTTCAATTCAACATATGCATTAATAACAAGGTAGGAATAGTACTAAATAACTCCGGGATTATAACCAGCAGGCTGGGAGTGTTTTTAGTCAGTGAATTTCATCTATAGACGTTATGGTTCATCTCGTACTTTGACATCACTTTATGTAATCGGTGTGATTGTAACACAAAAGTTTCCAACCGGGCCTCAATCACCTGAGGAAATGGATTTCCATCGCTTTCAATAGCCAGAAATGGTAAATGTTTCACTTCCTGCATTACAGCAACAGTTTTGTCGTCATTCCTGTGCTTTAAAATGTGATTACGCCCCATTTTTAAATTTAAAATTGATTCGCTGAGTCTATTAGGCATACATCCAAACGGACCGATGGAGATAGCACCACAAAATTCATTCCCAACTTCAGCCAATGGACCCCCAATCGTAATGATAGCTTCTCCAGTTAGTTTTGGAGACAGATAGTTCTGTGCAGCATTGATAACATGATCAATATCCACAATACGTTTGATGTACCAATCAGAATCCGCCATAATATTTTTAATGGCGGTTTCATTTTTCACCATGATGCTGTTTTTTATCTTAATTCTCAGACGTTCTTTCAAAGAGACCTTGTTCAAGGTATTACCGGTTGCGACCAACCAATCCACGTAATGCAGCCACTCATGTATTGGCGCCACATGCGCTATCAGACCGTTCTTTGCTAAACGCTCCGGAAGCCAGCGTCTTGAAATTCCTTCTTTTCTAACATAGATTTCGCCGACAATCAGTACCCGGGGACAATCTTCCAATGCTTTTATTGGTTCGATTCCCTTCAAGCTCCCGGAGGCAAAAGCAAGCGCTTTAAAAAAGGAATCTTTGCCACCCTCGATTCCTTGAAGAACCTCTGACCAGATTTTACGAAATTGTTTGAAAGCACTATCCGGATATTTGGCATTAACTAACAGGGCATGATAGATATCCTCAAAAATATCCGCAGTAATGACTGAATTCCAGATTAATTCAGTTAACTGTCTGCCTACATTACCATAACCATCCCGGCTTGAAGTGGATAAAAAGGTTACATTTTTAAGTTTTTGTTTAATAATTAAATTGCGTAAAAAATCCTGGTACTGGCCAAATCGGCAGGGGCCATCGGCGGTTGGATAAAACAAAACCGAAACTTCATTTTCAAGACGCTTACATTTCAGATATTTTAAAAAGGATCCGGTTGTAAGCTGGAGCGGTAAACATTCTTTACAGGAGGAATTCCCACGACCGGTTTTTAAATCGTCTTCATCGGTCACCGGAAGAGCATGACTTTTGATGCCTGCACTTCGAAAAGCAGCTGCAATTGCCGGTGAGGAAAACTTGTTGATGGAAGCAAATATTACCCGCACCCGCCCATGATATAATGAAACATCTTCACCTTCGGAAGTAGTAATAATGATTTCATCAGCTTCCCTCCTGGTTTTTGCCGGCAGGAAATCGTTGGTTGGCGCTTTTTTTATTTCCAGCACTGCTTGAAGTTTTCGATAGCGGGCAATAATATCCAGAAATGCTTCGATCCGGGTTTCAAGACCCGCATCGGCCGTGTGATTGTCCAGTTCCAGCGTCAGAGAGGGCTTAGTTCCCATGACGTCCCGGAAGTAGCCCACTACAAAAGAATCCGGCCCACAGGAGAAATTAGTTATATAGGTACCAAATAATTGGGGATGAGCCTTCACTATGGCAGCTCCTTTAAGATTAATCTGTCCCATGGACCAGAACATGTGTTTCCGCACGGGAGCATTCTTCAAATCCAGGAAATCAACCGGGATAATTTTAATTCCCCGGGAGGCAAATTTATGGGGAATCCCCTTATTTGCTTCCGGTACAAAGGCATTATAAGGTCGGCCAAATAACACAACACCTATCTGATTTGGATCTTTCTCCAGCTCTTGCAGCGCTTTTCGACCAATTGAAAGCATTTCAGACTTCATCGCTGCCTGAATTTTCAAGGCTTTTTGAAGGGCTGATTTAACAATTCTTCCGGGAACGCCCATTTCTTTTCCCATAGAAAGAAACCCATCCCTCGAATCTTTTTGATTATTTTCCAATTTGATCACCGGCGATAAAACAATCGGTCCATTATTCAATTGATCTTCAAAGGCACTTTTGAGGAAAAATGATTCTCCCTGCAAAAGCGGACAGGTAGTGGCGTTTGTAAATCCATTTTCAATCTGGACCATTCGAATATGGGGAAGAAATAGAAAATCAAGGTCCAGATCACATAAATTTTGGAAATATCCGTGGGCTATTTCACAGGGATAACAAAAAGGCGCCGAGCATAAATCCACTCCTTTTTGATCCACCGTTTCCGCCAAAACCGGTCGGAAACCACAATTAACAAAAAAGTGGGCAAATAAAGGGTAATAGGTTCCGGTAAGAAACGATCTTGAGATTCCTATCCGGGGAGCATTTTCAGGAAGTTTATTTAAATCGGGAGCATATTTATCAAATACCAATTGTTGTCTTCGCACAATTAAATCATTATCACCGGCATTGACCTTTATTTTTTTTCGAATATTATAATAGAGATTACAGGCTCCGCCAAACGGATAGGTTTTCCCCTCAATGACCATTCTGTTCACCGTACATCCAATATCGCATTTTTCCCTCCCGCCGGCACAGGTGAAGGAAGGTTTTGACTGAACTTCACGGTTAATCAGCGTTTCCAGGTTAAAATGCTGTTCTTCGAGCAATCCCTGATCAATTCGATTTTTTACTTCCAGAGCGACGCCGTAAGCACCCATTAATCCCGGCTCCGGTGGCACAATTATTTTCTTCCCCGATAAGGCCGCCATTGCCACCGGAACGGCTCGATTATAACAGACACCACCCTGCATAAACACTTTTTTCCCGACAGGGCGAGCGCCTTTGACCCGATTTACATAATTCAGACAGATCGAATATACTAGTCCAGCAACAACATCAGCTTTGGGAATACCCTCGTGGTAGGCGCTTTTGATATCCGACGATATAAACGCAGCGCATTGATCATTGAAATTGGGGGGATGCTTCCCTCGCATGGCCCAATCCGCGATATCAGTCATTTCAATATTCAATGTTTCTTTGGCCGATTCTTCCAGGAAAGAGCCGGTACCAGCCGAACAGGCTTCATTCATGGCATAATCACTGGCAACACCATTGGTCAAATAAGTGTATTTCGCATCCTGACCACCAATTTCAAAAATAGTATCAACATCCCTATCAAAATGCAAGGCGGCCACAGCATGAGCAATGATTTCATTTATTACACCGTCCGTCAGGGCGTGCAGACCGGCGATTTTCCTACCGGAGCCAGTGACCCCTAATCCCCGAATAATAATGTCGGTGCCACTTAATTCATTAAAAATAGCCTGGTAACAGCGCCTGGAGGCACCCACCGGATCACCATTCGTACGAAGATACTCACTGGCGACAATCTTTAAATCTGATTCTCGTAAAACGACTATTTTTGTAGTGGTGGAACCCACATCCAAACCCAATATACACCGATCTCCTCGTCGGGCTTTACCCCGATCAAGGTCCACAAATGTTACGCGATCAATAAATTTGGCCAGTGGTTCATGAAAATCAAATTGAGAGATATTGCTGGAAAAAAGTTGATCCAGATTTACATCATGACCGTTTTGATTTTCGGACGCCCAAATGGCAGCACCCAAGGCTTCAAAATAAAGTGCCTCTTCCGGTATATAGAGATTGTTAATATTCCTTTTTAAATAATCCATCATGGCTTTAAGCCGGGTTGTTCCTCCGACTATCAGAATATTTTCCTTGGGAATGTTCTTTAATAACTCCAGGATTTTATTAGCCATCATCTGACTCAGACCCGCCACTACTTTTCCCTTGGGTACACCAATATTAGTGGCATGGGTGCAGTCACTTTTACAGAATACCGAACAGCGACCGGAGACTAAATATGGTTTTTCATCCCGACCGAAATGAACTGCATCCTCCAGACCGACGCCCAACCGTCTTGTTTGTTGAATAAAAAATTCACCAGTCCCGGAGGCACATTTATTGCCGGTAAAAACTTTACTTATTTTTCCGGAATCATCTAACTGATAAATCATGAAGGTTTCACCGCCGGCGCTGATGATGGCATTATACTGCTTACCAGTTCCGTTGATATGTTTCAGCGCATATTCCACCGCCTGGGGTTCTGATACCGAAGCGAGGTTAAGTAATTCCTTAAATCTGCGGCCGGTGACGGCAATGGAATCAATTTGTTCAACCGAAATATTGGTCAATAAATCGGTGATAATTTGTCGCGGATTACCGTCATGTGGCTTAGAAATAATATGTTTAATGCCTGTTGCGGCACCGTTTTTCTCAATTTGGACAGACGTTATGGTCGAAGCCCCCGTACAGATTCCTAAGAATTGGGCCAATTTTCCTCCTTATTAGAACAGTTATACGGTAATAATTAATTTAGCTATAATTCAAACGATATAACACAATATAACAAACCTTAGCGGG
>JBHHUS010000075.1:0-5686 GCA_046861615.1 Fidelibacterota bacterium | reverse complement strand
ACCGAACAAAAACAAGTACAGGAAAAATTAAAGGCCGCCCAGGAATTTTCCCGTAATATCATTGACAGCTCCTTAAATATGATAATAACTGTAGATCGACACCGTCACATCACCGAGTTTAACCCGGCGGCAGAACATACTTTTGGGTACACCCGGGAAGAAATACTTGGGAAGCATATCAATATCCTGTATGCCAAATTAGAACAGGGTCGCCAGGTGCACCGAAAAACAATGGAAAGCGGTCAACATGTACAGGATGTATTGAATAAACGTAAAAACGGTAAAGTATTCCCTGCGGTACTGGCTTCTTCCACCCTTGTTACCAGCCAGGGAAAGCTGGTTGGTGTCATGGGCATTTCCAGGGATATCTCAGAGCAGACTATAGCTCTGGATAGATTGAAAGAAAGCGAGGAACAATTCCGGTCAATGACCAATACAGCCACTGATGCCATTATTGGACTGGATGAAAAAGGAACCATTCAGGTCTGGAACCCGGCGGCGGCTCAATTGTTTGGCTACACTGAAAAGGAAGCCCTGGAGAAAAACCTGCACGACCTAATCGTACCCACGTATTATAGGAAACAAGCCCGGTCGGCTTTGAAGGAGTTCTATAAGACCGGAAAGGGAAGAATGCTTGGTAAGACGATAGAACTTACAGGCTTAAAAAAGAATGGTAAAGAATTCCCGGTTGAACTTTCTATTTCATCCTATAAACGACAGGGTAAATGGCAGGCCACTGGTGTCATCCGGGATATAACGGAACGAAAAGAAGCTGATGATCTTCTAAAGCTAAGTGAGACTAAATTCCGGACGCTGTTTGAGGAGTCCAACGATACAATCTATATTACCAGTTTAGACGGTAAAATTATAGATATGAATCCGGCAGGAGAAGAACTGTTTAGGTATACGCGGGAAGAACTTTTGAAAATGAAGGCTCAAGAATTATATGTTTTTCCGGAAGAGCGAAAGGTGTTTCAGCAAACAATGCGTGAAAAAGGCTCAGCCAGGAATTATGAACTTCGTTTAAAGAGGAAAGATGGGGTGCTTCGGAATTGCTTGGTTTCCGCGTCCCCCTGGAAGGATAATACAGGCAAGTTAATTGGTTACCAGGGAATTATCCATGATGTGACTGAAGAATTACTTGTCCAAAATGAGTTAAAAGAGGCGCTGTTGAAGGCTCAGGAAGCAGATCGGGTGAAAAGCTTGTTTCTGGCAAATATGTCCCATGAAATTCGTACACCTTTAAATACGGTTTTGGGTTTTACAGAATTAGTGGAGCATACTGTTAAAGACCAGATTCCAGCGGAAGAACAGGGATTTTTCAAGACCATCCGCACCAGTGGCAAGCGCTTGTCGCATACCATTCACGAGATATTAAATATATCACAGATTGAAGCTGGTACCTTTCAAACCCATTTGAAAGAACATAATCTGGTGGAAATGCTTGAAATTGCTATCATGCCTTTAAAATCACAGGCGGCTGAAAAAGGACTGGAATTTACAAGCAGATCTACCATTGCTGAAGCTCCTGTATACGTCGATGAATATTGTGTTATTCAAGCTATCTCCAATGTGGTTGAAAATGCGATTAAGTACACTCCCAAGGGCAAGGTGGAGGTGATATTAAACGGGGCCAGGAATACATTTAATGTCAGAGTAACAGATACGGGAGAAGGGATTGCAAAGAAAAACCTGAATGATATATTCAAGGAGTTTAAACAGGAGAGTGAAGGCTACACTAAAAAATACCAGGGTGTGGGTCTTGGTTTAGCATTAGTAAAAAGATATCTGGAAATTTGCCGTGCAGACATTGAAGTAAAAAGTGAAAAAGGCGCGGGTTCGACCTTTATCCTGAAATTTCCAAAATGGAGAGGAAAAAAACATAAAGGGGGATAGAATATGAAACAGAAAAAAGGTATTCCAGTTATTCTGGTGGTTGAAGATGATGAAAGTACCTTGCGGATGATGTATTATTTTCTACGTGAGGACTATGAACCTAAGTTTGCTGATCGGATTTCAGAAGCCCGGGAAATATTGAAATCTGAACCGGTGGAAATGATCCTGTTGGATTTATCTTTAAAAGGTAAGGGGGATGGTCTGGATCTGGTGCGAGAACTGCGAAAAAGCAAAAAATGGAAGAAGATCCCGATTATCGCTACTACTGCGCATGTATTTACAACCGATAAAGAACGCTGTATGGAAGCAGGCTGTAATGATTTTCTACCCAAGCCGATTAGCCGAACTCAGATGTTAAATACGATCGAAAAATGGTTATAACGGATTGTTAAAAGCTTTCTGTACTCTTTGAACCTGGAAAATTCCGCCAGAATACTAATCCGTTTATTAAAAAAAAGAGCGTAGCAGAAGAAAGATTTAAATTAATGTTTAAGGCTGTCGGATCTGTTGCCTGTTTTCCCTCGTACAAATGCGTGCGTGCGGGTTTCGGTGTAGCTGTAAGCTGCTCTCATTTCGTTCATCACGGATAGGTACTTGAAATTGTTGAGTGCCATGAAATCCTTTTACAGAAAAAATTTTACCCTACCGGTTTGAATTGTAAATTCTACTAAAATTCAGGGGGACTGGTTTGTCAAATCAACCTGAGTCAGACTTTCTACTTTCAAAATGGTATCTGGATTGCGTGGATGCTAATGGCAATCTATTCATCGGTTACTCCGCTGAATTACGGTGGAACCGGATTCGAATTCACTTTACCAACGGCTTTGAGTATTTTGATGATTCCGGTCTAAATGAACAAAAGACACTCAAGTATTTTCCCAGGCCCGATATGAATTCCGAACACCTGACCTGGACACTCCCAACCTGGAACATCCGTGCTTCATGGGATCGGATCGATCCCCGGATTTTAAGCGAATTGCTTCACAACGATTATGGTTTTATCCAGTGGAATTGTCACTTCCCCAAGGCTCAATCTGTAATATCCATCAGTGGAAAGGATAGTATCCGAGGTCTGGGTTACGCCGAAAAACTGGAACTAACCATCAAACCCTGGAACCTGCCCTTCCACGAATTGCACTGGGGTCGGTATTTATCGGAAAATGATACAATCATCTGGATCGCCTGGTTCGGTCGTGAAGACTTTTCTATCCTTTATCACAACGGAAAACCTTTCAGCGATGCGATTATTGCTGAGAATGAAGTTCAATTCAATCAGGGATTAAGTCGCCTTGCCTTTAACGATACCATCGATCTACGCAAAGGGTCGTTGAAAGATACAGCATTATCACATCTGACCAAGATCACGAAGTTGTTCCCAAAGCAAATCATCCGCACTTTTGAAAATAAATGGCGGAGTAAAGGGACTTTTAAGATCGGGGGGAAAGCCCTCAGCAAAGGCTGGGTTATCCATGAGGTTGTCGAATGGAAATGACGAATAATTCGACTGTTGGGAAAATATTATATGGGGTTCTATTTTTAATCATCCTGCCGGTGGTGCTGATACTCTGGGCAATTCGTACCGATGCAGTACTTACGCTCCCGGTCTGGGGAAATCCTGGGTGGGGGCTGTTCCTGTGCGTCTTCGGCCTCGCCATGATGATCGCCGGAACAGCAGCCCTTTTGTTCATAGGAAAAGGACTGCCCATGAATCCCTATCCGCCGATGAAATTTGTCACTACTGGTATTTATCGGTATGTGTCACATCCCATTTACACCGGAGCTTGTATTCTAACAATCGGTCTATCGGTTTACACCCATTCCGCTGCAGGACTGTGGCTGGTTTCCCCGATTTTGATTTTAGCCTGTGTCGCATTTGTCATGGGATTTGAAAATGAAGTAACTCATAAACATTTTCCTGACATTCAATATAAGCCCTTAATCAGTGTCGTGGAACCTGACGATGAGTCCCCCTCCACCTGGAACCGAATTTCCGCATATATTTTGACCTATATCCCGTGGATAACATTATACAGTATTACGACCATTTTGGGTATTCAAGGAAATACCAGGGATGATTCAGGGCTTAGCAATTCTCTTCGTTATCTCACGGATATCAGTACCGCCATTTATTTACTGGCATTCATACCAATTATACTTGCGCCAATACTGGCGACCAAAAAGCAAGATTTAAGGCAATTCATGATATCCGGATCAATGGCAGTGTCTGTCTGTTTTTTCATATTTATTCTCCATCCATACGTTGCCACTATTCATATTTTTCACTGGACTCTATTCACCCACTTCCCGGCCTATCCACCAATTTGGGTCCTGATTACCATGTATCTGGTCGAATTGCGATTCCCTAACTGGAAAACGGCTTTTCGTGTCTTGTCTACGATTTATTTGATAAGTTGCGTTACAGCTGGGTTCCATTTGTTGACTGACGTAGTCGGCGCCCTGATCGTTTATTCCTTTGTAATTAACCGAGTTGCTGTCTGGCGTGTGATTCTGAAAATTGGAGAGCTTATCGCTAATTCCTGGAAAGAATGGGACTGGGGTCCGGTTCGCATGATGAATCATGGATTGTATGGAGGGCTGGCAACTTTCACCGGAATTTTCATGGTGGGACTGTTTTTGGGTTCCAATTACCTGTCATCAATTTTTGTGGTGGCTGTTACTACTATGATCTGCGCAGCGCTGTGGGCACAGTTTATTGAGGGTTCTGAAAAATTATTACGACCGTTGGGATTTTATGGTGGCGTCACCGGTGTGATCCTGGGGAGCTGGCTGGTTCACCTGATTTTTGGCACGGATTTTATCCTGATATGGGCTGCCTTCGCCGTGGCCGCACCGTGGGTCCAGGCTATCGGACGGTTGCGTTGTTTGGTTCAGGGTTGCTGCCACGGTCGGCCGTCGTCTTCTAAAATGGGTATCCGCTATTTACATCACCGTTCCCGTGTGACCCGCTTGTCCGATCTGGGAGGAAAGTATATTCACCCCACACCGGTATATTCGATATTATCAAACATAATCTACGGATCTATTCTAATTTCGTTCTGGCTACGGGGTGTTTCGTTACCTTTGATTCTTGGCCTGAGTTTTATTTTTAATGGACTGTCTCGGTTTGTGGAGGAAGCTTATCGGGGTGAACCGCAAACCCCGATTGTATTGGGATTGCGGATTTATCAGTGGATCGCTCTGATCGGGATGATTCTGGGCACTATTTTAACCACCTTTGAGGATCAAGGGATCCATCCGGATATCGTATTTGATATAAACCTTTTTTGGGTCGCAATCACAGCCGGCGTTTTAAGTGTGTTTTTAACCGGGATTGACTTCCCGCGATCAAACAGGCGGTTTTCAAGGTTAGTATGAAAGAAAAATACGGAGATCTGGCGTAATAGTCCCTGAACAGAGTGAGATTCAGGTTGATTATTCCTGCCACTGTAATATCATCTACGAAACATAATGTTCAAAATAAAACAGTGATGGTTTTAATGATAAAACCCAGGCGAACGACATGTACATAGCAGCGTAGGCATGTCTGAGTTGTAACGTCTATGGTGGGTCTTCGAATCCGACCCCGGGTACAACTAATATCCTCGAATAAACCCTGTGTTTCACGACTGTATTTTATATTTGGTGATTAGTTAAAAATCGGACCAAAGTGAATATTGACCAATTTTAGGTAGATATCCTGACCCGCTCGGGGAGACCAGGACTGGTTTACCTTATTGTAATTGTACCGAAATTCCATTTCTTTCAGGTATAAATGGAAGTAAGATTTACT
>JBHHUS010000074.1:0-5693 GCA_046861615.1 Fidelibacterota bacterium | reverse complement strand
ATTCCATTTCTTTCAGGTATAAATGGAAGTAAGATTTACTAACTCCGTGGTATTTGATAAAGCGTTCTTTAGCATAAGACCAGAACCCTTGTACCCGAAGTTGGCTACTATTAAAAAATGGTTGTAACTGTTCGGGGAAATATAAAGTAGTAAAATAAAGGATCGATAATAGAGATTATATTAATATACAGGATACCTGCTGAATAATTTAACGTCCTGTTTTAACCAGCAGATAGCCTCCCACAGCCAACACCACTCCTAAATAATTGGTATTGGCGGAAACCATCCATACCCCAATAATTGTAAAAAAAGCTCCTGCCAACTGGAAATATACGTTGGATGGTTTGGTGGTTTTGAATTTCATGGTCAATGCTCCGTAAATTGTTCAGCCCAAAGCTAAAAATAACTCTCGCCTTATGTAAAGCACTATTTGTTGTGTAAATTTCTCTCTAATGTCAGGGAAAACTGCTCGTCAATTCCTGTTATTGTGGCCTTTATGCTCATCCCTGAGCTGGTGCCAGGGGTGGATTTCGGGACGGGTCACCGATGCCCAAACCCAGAATCCTCTGGAAGCGGTGAATATTTTCCTTTCCAACACAATCTTGGGAACAACTACCGCAGAGGATGGGGATTTTCTCCTCACCGATATTCCCCCGGGGAAATATGATTTAATCATCTCCATGATTGGCTACTCGGTCCAGAAGCGAGAAGTGCAAATTGATACAACCAGTGAACTGGACTTTAATATTCAGTTGCATCAGGAACCTATCACATTACCGGAGGTCGTCGTAACGGCCCGTGATATGCGCAAATGGCGGCAGAGTCTTAAAACCTTCAAAAAAGCTTTTCTGGGTAACTCCGCTAATGCCCTGGAAACACAGATTCGGAATGAAAAGATACTCGATTTTCAGCACCATGGTGAAAAATTGATTGCCACTGCCTCAGCTCCTTTAATAATTGAAAATAAAGCCCTGGGATATTTGATTGAATACAATCTGGAAGCATTTGAAGCAACTACCGAGTACGTGAAATTTTCGGGTAACCCTCTTTTCCGGGAGTTACCGGCGGAAAACGAAAGTCAGCGAGAACGCCGGGAATCGAATCGATTGAAAGCTTACAATGGTTCACTGCGTCATTTTATTACTGTTATATCAAATCTATACGTTAATAAGTACGATCAATTTAAAAGCCAAAGCCAAGACGGAGGACCTCCTCAAACCGCTTTAGTTGGTGGGTCTCAAATGGCTTCAGTAGATTTATTACTCCAGGAGGGCTTTCGGACCGTTTTAAGTTTTGGCATTGGTGAACGTTATAAGAAAGAAGAATTAGTTGACATAAATAAATTACTGAGCCCGGCCAGCCGTAACAATGAATTATACCTTAAATTCACAGGTTACCTTCAGGTGGAATACCTGTTAGAAAAAGAACCACAGACCTACCTACGGGATTTTGGCATCCAGCGATTTCCAGGCGCTCAAGTTTCCTGGTTAACTCTTCAAGCGGATTCAATTATTATCGACGTGAAAGGACGTTACTTTGAACGCTATATGATTCAGACTTCCGGCTATATGGCCTGGGAACGAATAGCGGATATGCTTCCTTTTGGTTATGAACCACCCGGGAATGGCAGGCTCCTGAAATGATGATTTACGGACAACAATTATGAAAATAGAGTGTCCAATTGTTGATAAAATACAGGGGATTAAACGATGAACTTTCAGAAGAGAATTATGGTATTTTTACTGATTACCGCCGCCTCAGTTTTAGTTGCCGGGGATAAAACCGTGGTAGTCTTTGGAAACGATATTACCGTAGAGGCGGACCAGAGGGTGGATGCGGCGATTGCCTTTGGTGGCGATGTGGATGTTTATGGTGAAGTCCGAGAATCGGTGGTGGCAGTGGGCGGCGATGTTTTCATTCATCCGGGGGCAGAAGTAGAGGGAGATGCCGTCTCTATCGGTGGGGAGGTGATATTAGATTCCAATGCCAATCTGGATGGTGATTTAGTTGAAGTCAAATCCGGTCATTTTGGCCATGCTTTCCGGCATCTGCATTTTAATCCTTACTGGGGTGTTCCCTGGGCCTTCAGGGCCATCTCAATGTTTGGATTGCTGGCCATTGTACTAATTGTTGGTCTTCTTTTTCCTGGTCTGATAGTAAGTCCGGCCTCGGGATTTGAATTGGAACCAGGTAAAACATTTCTGATCGGGATAGCTGCTGTTATATTATTTATTCCACTTTTGATTCTACTGGCCATCTCCATTATCGGCATTCCCCTGATTCCGCTGGTTATTTTTTGTTACGGACTGGCTTATTTAGTGGGGTATCTCATTGTTGGTTATCTGCTGGGTAAACGGTTTTTAACGGCGTTGAATATTGAAGCGAAGACGTTATTAATGAATTCAGTATCCGGAGTGCTGATTCTCTGGTTTGTAAACCTGATTCCATTTATTGGTATTCTGTTAAGAATTTGTCTGTTTCTGGTAGGATTGGGAGTCATATTACTTTCACTATCAAACCTTAGAAATACTCCTAAACCACAGGCGGTTTGAATTCCCATCGTGATATTAAAACGAGAAAAGAATTAGCTTTTCGATGAATGTGGCATGGGGTTAAAATTCGCAAAAGTGATTAAGATCACAGGGTTAAATTAACTACTTGACCGCTTTCAAATGGAAAGTTAAGTTCCGGACGACCAATATAAGACTACTGTTGTTTGCTAATTAGCTAAAAAGGAGAAACATCATGGATCGTTTTATAAAATTGCTGATTTCGGCGGGTATTGTTCTTTCTTCGCTGACGTTAGTGATGGCCCAGGATCAGGAAAAAGCCGCCCCGGTAAAAAAAGATGATGCCAAAGCGGAAATAATGAAGGCCCCCACTAAGGCTGACAATCCGAAAACACTGGAGAAAGTAAAAAAAGAGTCGACCACGACTCCGGCAGCAAAACCAGCTGAAAAGAAAACTAAAAAAGAAGCCATGGCTGCGGAAAAAAAGAAAAGTCCAGCTAAAGATGAAAAGAAAGGATTTTTCCGCCGGCTGTTTGGTGGAGGTGGGTCGGACGAGTAAATCTTTTTCCGATATATTCTGATAAATAGGGCGAAATAATAGTTTCGCCCTATTTTTTTTACCTGTTACATTACGATATCAATTCCAGGCTAATGATTAAATTCAATCAATAAGGAGAAATAATCATGTTTAAAAAACTGGTGATCGTGCTCAGTTTAACCTTCATTCCCAGTTTAACCGCCCAGGGTTTTACAAATAAATTGACCGGTTCTTATTATTCTGAAGGCGGAAATGTGGATTATAATTATTTCAATGCTACCTGGTCCACGGAAATTCAGGGGAGTATACAGTTGGGTGATTTAAAACTTGATGATACTGAATTTCTGTTTTCCGTAAGCCACAGCCGGTCTGATTATAATAAAAAACCTTATGAAAATGATGCCCACGGAATTCTGAAACTGGATTTGTGGGCCAATAAGACTTTCTCACCCTTCATGTTTTCAGAAATAGAATTCGATTCTACTCAAGGTCTGGATAATCGAACCAACGTTGGTATCGGTGCTAAATATCGGGTTTTGGGAGACTTATTTTCCATCAGTTATGCCTTCATGTACGAGAATGAAAAATATGTTGGTTGGCCGGCAGATACTTTCACCCGCCATTCGTTGCGCCCCAAACTTAAAGCACAATTAACCGAAGGAGTCTTTTTACAGTCACAGCTATTCTTTAAACCAACCGTAAATGATCTGGAAGTTTATTTAATCGATTGGCAAAATGGTCTCTCGATTGAAACTAAAGCTAAGTGGCTGACGGTGGAGATTCAATACCAGTATAAATACAATACTGATCCAGCGATCAAATCCTATGAACTTGACGATCAAGGGAATAAAATAAATGAAAAATATTATCAGAAAGAGGATGTAATGACTACCATCGGTTTGTCAATTACGCTATAGTTCTTTCCGATGAAACACACTCTTTTACTATTAAACAGTCTAATTCTTTTTTCCGCCTGCGGGAGTTTGCGGTATATGAACGCCCCCACAGTTACAGTCCCGGCAAAAGAAGCATCCTTCCCGAAACTATCGGAGCGGAATCGCCTGATGGGGGCTCAGTCCCCGGAGCGGACCTGTTATGATGTGACCTATTACCAGCTTAATATGGCTATTGATCCTGAAAAGAAATATATCAGCGGTTATGTAGATATCAGCGCCTTGGCAGTGAGGAATTTCCGCCGGTTGCAGATTGATTTAGCCAAATCGATGCAATTGAATAAAATCTTATTTGGCGAAACTGAATTACCCTATCTCAGGAAAGAAGATGCCGTATTCATTGATTTCCCGGAAGTGAAAGCCGGTTTCAACTTTACCTTCCGGGTATATTATGAGGGTCAACCTACGGAGGCAAAAAGACCACCTTGGGATGGAGGCTTTGTCTGGGAAACCGATCAAAAGGGCAGACCGTTTATTTCTGTTGCCTGTGAAGGCGATGGAGCTAGTCTCTGGTGGCCCAACAAGGATCAGATCCTGGACGAACCGGACAGTGTCCGGATGACCTTTACGGTTCCGGAAGAATTATTTTGCGTCAGTAATGGTAGATTGGAAAAAATATCTGAGAGTCACGAAGGCAAAAAGACCTACACCTGGGCCGTCCTGAATCCCATTAACAATTACAATGTCTCCATCCAGTTGGGGTACTATGTTTTGGTTCAGGATACACTGGAAAGGGAGGAACAGGTTGAAACATTAAACCACTACGTATTGGATTACCATGCTGAGGTAGCCCGGGAGCATTTTATGCAGGCCAAAGATGTGATTCGTTTCATGGAAACATACTTTGGACCATACCAGTGGTGGAATGACGGGTACAAACTGGTGGAGGTTTCCTACCTGGGAATGGAACACCAATCAGCAGTAGCTTACGGTAATAATTTCACCAATATGACTGACAGTAGAGGCTGGCTGAGCCAGTTTTATGGGATTGTGGACGGACTCCTGTTTCATGAAACAACCCACGAATGGTGGGGGAACAGTGTCACCGCCGCCGACCCGGCCCACATGTGGATTCACGAAGGCATGGCCATTTATTGCGAAGCCCTGTTTATTGAGGACAAACTTGGGTATGACGTCAGTGTTGATTATTTACTGAAGAAACGGCGGACAATCCAAAACCGCCTTCCGATTGTGGGACCGGAAAACGAGAATTACTGGGCTTTCGGGGATTCGTACAATAAGGGCGGATGGATCATGCACACCCTGCGCCACGTGGTGAACAATGATTCCCTCTGGTTTGATATTTTAAAATCTTTCGCTGTTCAAAATGCCCGCAGCCACGTCCAAACGGAGGATTTTCAAAACCATGTGGAAGCAAAAACGGGGCAAAATCTGGATTATTTTTTCAAACAGTATTTTTATGATCGCCGGCCCCCGACCCTGGAGTATTTACAATCAGGGTCAAAATTCCTTTACCGCTGGGTAGACGTTATTCCCGGTTTTCGCATGCCCCTGGAGATAGACTTGAATGGTAAGAAGGTGCGGATTTACCCCGCGGAAACAATACAGGTTCTAGAAATACCTGAATATTCCGTATTGTCCATCCGGGACTGGGAATACTTGATTGTAAAGAAAAAAAATCCTGAACTAGGCTCTTAACTGGCGCAACCGTTCGAATAGGACAGCACTGAC
>JBHHUS010000117.1:0-1561 GCA_046861615.1 Fidelibacterota bacterium | reverse complement strand
GGAAAATGATTCTGATGAAATAAGCGATACAGTCCCACCATAATATTGGAGTGCTTTTATTTTTATTTTAGAAAGAAGGATTTGATATTTTTTAAGAAACTGTTACTTTTTCTATGTTAAGAGAGTTCAGGAGTATGAAACTAAATCTCATTTTATTTCTCACTCTGATTTTCACAGTCTCCTGTGAAAATCCTACCGGTCCAGACAAAGCAAGTAAAGAGATCCCGATCGCCAGAAATCAAACGACCATTCCCTGGCCGTCTTTGGCCGATACGCCTTGGCCCATGGGCAAACACGACCCCCAACTCACGGGAAGGAGTCCCTATGTAGGTCCTGCCAACGGAACAGTGAAATGGTCCTTTCTGGATTCAGCCGTATGGTTTGACACCGGTATTATTTTAGGGTACAATAACACCTTATTTTATACCAGTGGTGAAGGGGGTCCCCAGGGTTCCGGTTTTGCTACCTGTCTGAACACGACGACGGGTACCATGAGTTGGAAGTTTGAGACCAACCCTTTATGGAATACGATCACGCCGCTAATGCTGAGTGATGGAACGATCATCTTTGGCGTGAACAGGAATTACTCCGATCGTCCCCCAAAAGTGTTTGCTTTAAATCAGAATGGGGAGCAACAGTGGGAGTATGAAATTGACAGCGATATGGGAATTGTTGCTTTTATTGTAGATCTGACGGGGAATATCTACTTTACCACCAGAGATCCGGCGGTTCTGTATTCACTTCGTTCGGACGGAAGCCTGCGGTTTAAAGAACCACTCTCCGGCGGTAAATCTAATAATGGGATTGCCTTTTCACCAGACGGAAACACCTTGTATTTAGCCGAAGAGAAGGCCTTATTAGCCTATTCAACCGATGGAAGCATGATTTGGAGTTTTTCGGTGGGGAATAAAACCATAAGTTCGCCGCCATTGGTGGATAATCAGGGAAATATTTATTTCGCCGCTTTTGACTCCAATTCAGGCATGGCTACCGTTTATTCCCTCAGCTCTGAAAATGAACAACGATGGCATTATCAATTAGAATTTGGTCCGCAGCACGGAATTAAAGACCTGACGATGGATGCCAATGGTTATTTATACTTCAACAACTTGAGGAATAAGGTTTATTCCCTTTTCTACAATGGTGAACTACGGTTGGAAAAGGAATTGGATCTCAGTAAATATCCCTATGTTGATAGTGGCGTCATTTGTGACGCGGATGGCAATTTATACATGGGGGTATCTTGGTCGGATTACATCAGTCTAAACTCCAATCTGGAACTTCGTTGGTCTATTCCCTGGAGTGAATTCAGTCCCTATGCCTGGGTTTTCTGGAATAATCCTTCTGCGCTGGGTGATGGTATTTTATATGGAACTACGGTAAAAACTCCTGGAATTATATTTGCCATTGAATAGGGATTTCATCTTACAAACGAATGGTAATGAAAGATATAATAACGGCTACTCCTGTTTTAACCCCACCGTGGTTTCGTTTTAAACGGGTTGGATAAAAAGAAAAAATGGTTACCGCCGGGAATTTATTCATATCAACTGGACACCGG
>JBHHUS010000073.1:0-5960 GCA_046861615.1 Fidelibacterota bacterium | reverse complement strand
TCTTCGGGGTGTGGCGCAGTCCGGTTAGCGCGCGTCGTTCGGGACGACGAGGCCGGGAGTTCAAATCTCCCCACCCCGACGAGATAAAGGTTCTTCCGAAGGAACCCCTTCGGGGAAATCCTTTCACCCCGACTGTGATTTTCTAACAGCAGTTTAAGTACCTTATTCATTAACTTTACGGTCGGGAGGCCTCGGCGTAGCCGGAGGCAACGCCTACGGCGAGTCTTCTTCCAAAGTTCCGAGGTTCCGAAGGAACCTTTTCGAGGGAATCTCCTCGAGAGAACCCCTTCGGGGAAATCCTTTCACCCCGACAAAGTTTTTTTGTAACAACAGAACGAATTCTCTGTTAATTTTGATCCAATAAATACCTTGAAAAGGTGGGATATGATTTCTAGTATGACCCTCCTGACTTGATTCCTGCCTTTTCAAGGTCAAATTTAAAACCATGTTTACCACCGACTTCGGAAAAAATCAGCGACTTGCTGTCCTTTTATTTTTACTGGTCGCCGTTCCTTTGTTTTTCGGTGGCTGTCAACTGTTTAAAAAAGAGAACCATGGTCAAGCCAAAAATCCAGTTATCTTGATTTCACTGGATGGCTTCCGTTGGGATTATATTGACCGCACTGATACACCCAATTTTGATTACTTAATTGAACACGGCGTTCAGGCTGAATCCCTGATCCCCGTATTCCCAACCTTTACTTTTCCAAACCATCTTTCCATCATCACCGGTCAATACCCCGAAAACCACGGAATCATTTCCAACACCATGTACGATTCTGTTTTTGATGCCTGGTACTGGATCGGGGAGGGGAGTACGGCCGTGCCCGAAAGCCGCTGGTACGAAGGGGAACCGTTCTGGGTTACGGCGGAAAAACAGGGTAAAATCACGGCCACCTATTTCTGGCCCGGGTCAGAGGCGGTAATCAACGGTAAGCAACCAACTTATTGGTATCCTTACAGCGGTTCTGTAACCAATGAAGCCATTATCGACCAGATTCTCCAATGGTTGGATTTAGCGACAGATGATCGCCCTGTTTTCATCACGGGCTATTTGAACGATGCCAATTACTGGGGTCACCGCCTGGGACCGGAGACAACAGCAATGGACACGGTTATTCAGGGGTTGGACGAGGATATTGGCCGCTTGATTTCCGGACTGAAAAAACGAGATTTGCTGGAAAAGGTCAATTTGATCATAACGTCTGACCATGGAATGACTACCATCGAGCGGGATAAAACGATTTTCCTGGATGACTATATTTCATTATCAGATATCGCACTGGTGACCTGGTCGCCGGTGACGGCCATTGTCCCAAACCCGGGCATGGAGGATTCGATCTACAATGCTTTAAAAGGGGCAAATCCCCATTTTTCAATCTACCGGAAAGAAGAAACACCGGAACACTGGCATTACCGCAATCATCGCCGGATTACGCCGTTGGTTGGAGTGGCGGAGGAGGGCTGGTCGGTCAGTTCCCGGTTATATTTTGACAGTCATCCTTACGCCTATCAGGGCGGAACACATGGTTATGATCCATTGGTAAAATCCATGCAGGCTACTTTTATTGCCCACGGGCCCGGATTTAAAACCGGATTAAAAGTCCCTTCATTCCAGAATATTCATATTTATGAACTAATGGCTGCGCTATTGGATGTGGATCCTGCTGTGAATGACGGGAATCTCGATTCAGTGCGCATTTTACTGAACAATTAAACTGTAAACCCATTTTCCGTCGATTACCGGTGAGAAAAAGATGCTTTTCCGGTAGCACGGTGTAAATAACCGGCTGTAAAATCACCGACGATAATTACAGGAATAACCACACTGTTAACCAAGCATGAATTACGATCCCCAAACAATTGAACCGAAATGGCAGAAGTACTGGGAAGAAAACAGTATTTTTAAAGCGATTGATTTCTCTGAGAAGAAGAAATTTTATTGTCTGGTCGAATTTCCTTATCCTTCCGGTGACGGACTGCACGTTGGTCATCCCCGTTCCTATACCGCTCTGGATATCCTGGCCCGGAAGAAGAGGATGGAGGGTTATAATGTATTATTCCCCATGGGGTTCGACAGCTTTGGATTGCCTTCAGAAAATTATGCCATCAAGACCGGCATACACCCCCGGGTAATTACTAAGCGTAATATAGAACGTTTTATCCGGCAACTGAAATCCCTGGGCTTCTCCTTCGACTGGGAGCGGGTATTTGCCACAACAGACCCGGAATATTACCGTTGGACGCAGTGGATCTTCATCCAATTCTTTAAACGCGGCTTAGCCTACAAGGCCAAGATGCCCATTAACTGGTGTCTGTCCTGTAAAATCGGTCTGGCCAACGAGGAGATTGTAGAAGGCCGCTGCGAGCGTTGTGGGGGGGAGGTGGAAAAGCGGAATATTGAACAGTGGATGTTGCGTATCACTGCCTATGCTGACCGCTTGATTGACGATCTCAAAGAGGTTGAATTTTTAGACAAAATCAAGACCCAACAGATCAACTGGATTGGCCGATCGGAGGGTGCCGAAGTGGAGTTTCCAGTGGTGAAACACAAAAAGACCATCCGGGTGTTTACCACCCGGCCTGACACACTCTTTGGTGCTACTTATATGGTGCTGGCCCCGGAACATCCCTTGGTTGCTGAAATAACCACTCCCGGGGCAAAAGCAGAAGTAGCGTCCTATATTCAACAAGCAACCCGGAAAAGTGACCTGGAAAGAACTGAGTTAAGTACTGAAAAAACAGGCGTTTTTACTGGCGCCTATGCCCTTAATCCGGTCAACCGGGAACATATCCCCGTCTGGATTGCCGATTACGTCCTCAGCACCTACGGCACTGGGGCGATCATGGCCGTCCCCGCCCACGACACCCGGGACTTTGAATTTGCCCGGAAGTTCGGACTCACTATCCGTTGTATCAATCGACCTGATAAAAAACTTGCCCGGGAACAAAATGTCAACGTGGAAGACGTTCTGGCAGGTCGCGGTTGTTGGCCCTTTGATGGAACGGCCTTTAATTCCGCCAATGACCAGGGGCTGGACATTAATGGTCTGGCCGTAGCGGAGGCTAAAGAAAATACAATACAGTGGTTGGAAAAAAAGGAAATTGGAAAACGGTCGGTCAATTATAAGCTGAGAGATTGGGTATTTTCGCGTCAACGTTACTGGGGGGAACCAATCCCCATGATTCATTGCTCGAAATGCGGCTGGCTGCCAGTTCCCGACGAAGAACTACCAGTTCTGTTACCGAATGTCGAAAAGTACGAACCCACTGAAACCGGTGAATCTCCTTTGGCGGCTATGCATGATTGGGTCCACACGAATTGTCCTGCCTGCGGAGGTAGCGCCCACCGGGAAACCGACACCATGCCCAACTGGGCCGGGTCTTCATGGTATTTTTTACGCTATACCGACCCTCACAATCAGGACTTATTGGCGGATCGGGATAAATTAAACTACTGGATGCCGGTGGACTGGTACAATGGGGGCATGGAACATACAACTCTGCACCTGCTGTACTCCCGGTTTTGGAATAAATTCCTGTACGATTGTGGTTTTGTACCGACTTCGGAACCCTATGAGAAACGGACATCCCACGGCATGGTCCTGGGTGAGGGTGGTGAAAAAATGTCCAAGTCCCGGGGAAATGTCATTAATCCCGACGATGTCGTTAAGAAACACGGGGCCGACGTTTTCCGGGTTTATGAGATGTTTATCGGCCCTTTCGACCAGGCAGCGGCGTGGGATACAAAGGGTATTGCGGGAATCGACCGATTTCTGAAAAGAGTCTGGCGTTTAATTACCACTGCTACAATTATTGATGAAATACCGTCTGATAAACAGAATCATGTACTTCATTACACCATTAAAAAGATCACCGAGGACATTGAAACGCTGGATCTGAATACGGCCATAAGCCAGTTAATGATATGTACCAATACATTCAAACAGGAAAACACGTTATCCCGTACGGCCGCGAAAATAATCGTTAAACTCCTGGCGCCGTTTGCACCGCACACCTGTGAGGAACTCTGGCAATTTTTAGGTAATAAAAGCTCCATCGCCCATACGGATTGGCCTCGCTATGAATCCCGTTACCTGATAACGGACGAAATGACGATCGTTATTCAGGTAAACGGAAAATTGCGTTCTCAGGTCAGCTTACCTAAAGATAGTCTGCAGGAAGAAGTTCTTAAAAAAGCTAAAAAGGATCGGAAGATCATCAAATACATTGCAGGGAAGGAGATAGTTAAAGAAATATATGTACCGGGAAGGTTAATCAACCTGGTTGTTAGATAAAATTACAGAAATATCTGATATTATACATAATATATATTATACGGCATATTCTATTTCTGTATTGAATCGATCCAGGTTTTCTTTAGAACCAATCACAATGATGCGATGATTCGGTTCAAGCAGCACTTCCGATCCGGGATTTAAAATCGTCTCACCATCCGGTTTTACGATACCGACAATCAGGATTTCATATTTTTCCCGCAACTGGCAATCTTTAATTGGTTTGTTTAAGTACGTGGGTAAATTAGAAAGGTTAAATTCCTCCAGGACCATATCCAGTTGCGGTTGAGTCGGTGTATCAATTGTTACGGCATCTTCCACAAATGGACTGGTCAGTAACTCGGCCATTTTATGTCCACCGGTAATGTAAGGATTTACAACTTTATTAGCTCCGGCTCGTAATAATTTATCTCCCGTATCGCTTTTGGCACAGCGGCTGATAATATAGGCATTGTGATTTAAATTTCTGGCGGACATGGTTACGAATAAATTGTCCTGATCGCTGTCCAGAACTACTACAATTCCTTCAGCCTTAGTAATATTAGCATCCAGAAGAACACTATCCAGACTGGCATCACCGTGAATGAAATAATAGCCCGCCTCCTGAATGTTCTGTATTTTTTTTGCATTCATTTCAATAATAACAAAGGGAATTTTTTTATGGTTCAATTCCTCGGCAATCACCGAACCCATTCGCCCAAAACCACAAATAAGGTAATGTTTTTTCAGATTAGATATTTTTTTTCGCATTTTGCGTCTCCGGTATTCCTTGAATTCTAAAAGTACGGTTCCGATTTCTGAAACCATAACAGCAAATCCACTAACTCCAAAAATAATGACCAGCATGGCCCAGATTTTTCCTACTTCACTCAAAGGATGTACTTCAGTAAAGCCAACCGTTGAAAGCGTGATTATGGTCATATAAATACTATCGATAATACTCCACTCGGTACCACTGATGATATAAAAGCCTCCGGACCCGATCGTTATCAATGCAACAAAATAATAGAGAAATTTCAGTTGTTTATTCATCATCGACCGAAGAAGTAATCCATTTTAAATACTGATCCTCAGCCTCCACATCCCCGATAGTAATCAATTCGGGTAATTCATAGGAGTGCATTTCGCCAACGGCCTGATACACCGGTTGCTCGCATTTTTTGGTTGTTTTAATAACCAGTAAAAATTCCTCTTCATCGATAACGCGGCCTTTCCAACGGTAAATGGACTTAACATTTGGAATTAGATTTACACAGGCGGCCAGCTTTTTCTTCACCAGAGATTTTGCGATTTTTTCTCCCAGTGAATGATCATCAACAGTTGTTAGAATCAGAACCGGTTTCATTACATATAATTTAAAACCGGACATTGCGAGCCCCAACAGAAACTGTCCCCTCTTTTCTACGATTAGAGACTTCTGGAATAAAAGCAAAAGTCGTAACTTTCTGCCCCAAATTGCGCCCGTAGCTCAGCTGGATAGAGCGCATGCCTCCGGAGCATGAGGTCACAGGTTCGAATCCTGTCGGGCGTACAAACGAAAAAAAGGCCGTTAACAGGCCTTTTTGTTTTCTTTAAATTAAATGGTAAGATTTAATGCTTTAAACCTACTGCGCGTTCCGCTGCTTCCACCGTATTTTCCACCAGCATAGCGATCGTTATGGG
>JBHHUS010000116.1:0-1663 GCA_046861615.1 Fidelibacterota bacterium | reverse complement strand
GTACAGGAATCGCTGTCAGAACTGGTTCAAACAAAGGATAAAAAATTTGATTTCCTGAGTCCCCTATTACAATCGTTTGAAGGATTCACAGGAGATAACTCCCAGACATTGAAGGATTTGTTAGCCGAGAAGCAATATACGGGCAATCGTGAAAAGTATATTGCCAATGAAAGTAATGGCTATCCATTGACTTTACTTACCAGCTATCCACTCACTAATCCTTTCGGACGGACTGTTTATTCTTCCACGATGGTGGAAACCATGGGGATTCTCCGTGAAATGTTTTGGGAGAACTGGGCGGAAATCAATCCTGAAACGGCGGTAAAGTACCACGTCAGGGATGGCGAAATGGTTCAACTGGATTCACCAGTGGGAGCGATCCGGGTCAGGGTGCGGGTCCGACCAGTTGTTCATCCAGAGGTTATTTTTGTTTCCCTGGGATTAGGTCGGGAAAATGTAGGCAGATTTACTTCTGGTGTGGGGAGTGATCCGCGGGTTTTAATGGTATCTCAGCCGGATGTATTCAGAGGGAATCTGGTTTTTTCCGGTACACCTGTTCGAATTACGTTAGTATAGAGGATTGACGATGGCTAGATGGGGTATGGTAATTGATTTGAATAAATGCACCGGATGCGGTGCCTGTGTAAATGCCTGTAGGATGGAAAATAATGTACCCAATGTTGGTGCCGCGGCGGCTCAGGCAGGTCGTGCAATGGATTGGATGCAGATTGTAACTGAATATCATGGTGAATACCCGGACATCCGGGTGATACATATTCCTCGGCCCTGTTTTCAGTGTGATAACCCTCCCTGCACTAAAGTCTGCCCTGTCCATGCAACTTATCTGAATGAAGATGGTTTGGTGGGACAGGTTTATTACCGCTGTATCGGTTGCCGATTCTGTATGGCAGCTTGTCCCTATTCAGCCAAGACCTTTAATTATCATGCACCCGAGGTTCCAGAAGCCTATGATATTACCTTGAACCCGGACGTAACCCGGCGGATGAAGGGGGTCGTGGAGAAATGCAGCTTCTGCCATCACCGGCTGGCTGTTGCCAAGGATATTGCCCGCTATGAAAACAGGGAGTTGCGTGAAGAAGACTATCAACCGGCCTGTGCCGATTCCTGTCCGACGGATGCAATAACATTTGGTGATTTGGAAAATCAAGATCATAAGGTCAGTGAACTTAGACATTCCAGCCGTACTTTCCGGTTGGATGAAGAATTGGGTACGGAACCAAAGGTCTATTATCTGAAGAAGGAAGATAAATAATGAACGATCTGAAACAGGATCCGGATTATACGTTATATCGTCCAATTGTTGAGGGAAACTCCAAGATCAACTGGATGATTGCTTTCTTTGTCCTGGTCATCATCTGGGCAACCTACATGTATGTCCGTCAGTTGATTTACGGATTAAGCGTGACCGGGATGAATAATACTGTCACTTGGGGGTTCTATATTATTAATTTTGTTTTCTTTATCGGTATCAGCCATGCCGGTACCCTGATTTCAGCCATTTTGCGCCTTTCTCAGGCAGAATGGCGCCGACCCATTACCCGGATGGCTGAGGTAATCACAGCCATTGTGCTGATGATCGGTGGTTTGCACCCCATTATTGATCTGGGGCGCCCTGACCGCGTTTTGAATGTTTTCTATTACG
>JBHHUS010000115.1:0-1678 GCA_046861615.1 Fidelibacterota bacterium | reverse complement strand
TAGTCATCAGGGTTCTCACTCTTGAACTCATCCAGGAGCAGAAAAGGGTCGAGATAATCCAGTTCCGGGGTCCCCAGCAGGCGGCGCAGGCGTACCCCTGCGCCCTCCTGAACGGGAATTCCACTAACAATTCGGGTTACCTGTCTAAACATTAAATCTCATGTTAATCTTTGAAAAGGCCTTACGGCTTCAAGCTGTAGGGGCCTGATCCAAAATAGGCAATCAGAAGGGCACCGCCCATTATGACCGTATTTTTCATGAACATGACCATCTGAGTCATCGCCTGCATCTGGTCCTCAATACCCCAAAAACGGTGCATGTAAAAATTAGTGGGAATTAAGAAAATAACCAGGAGCCAGGCACCAATTTTGGGATAATATCCCAATAAGATGCTTAAACCACCGGCTAAAATCATTAAACCAGTGAGGGGAACTGCCAGCCCGGGGAGTGGGACGCCCGCTGACTTGGCATACGGTACCATCTGATCCATTTTCAGCAGATGGTTAAAACCAGACATCAAGAAAAATGAACTGAACAGGATTCTTCCTATCAGAGGTAGGTAACTCATAGTTCGTACTCCTAAGATTTGATTTCAATGTTATCGCGCTTCAAATCTTTATTCGTCACCCCGTATCCCAACTTGCGGCACAGGGTCGATAGCGTTTCCTGCTCGCTAGACGTCAAGACACTGAATAGGGAAACCAGAAGCCGTAAATGAAACTGAAAAGCTTTTTCAATCAGCTTCGTTCCCTCTTTTGTCAGGCAGATACGGTAGTACCGTCGATCCCGAGGATGTTTCCGGCGCTGAACCAGACCCTGTTTTTCCAAATTATCTACCACGAGCGTGATATTCCCTCCACTGCGAAGAAGCTTAGCGCCGATCTCCTTCTGGCAGAGGGGACCCAGGTGATAGAGCATTTCTAAAACACCAAATTGGGGAGGTGTTAAAGACTGAAGTGCATTCTCCTCTCGAAGTCGGCTCCCCACGGATTCCGCCGCCCGGGACAATTTTACCCAGGCACTGAGAGCCCGCCTTTCTTCGGCTGTGTATTTCGACAGAGGAGTAGTTTTATCCATGGATATAATTTAAGGTTAAACTAATTAACATGAAACTAATAGAACCGATCTACAATTTCCGGTTCGTTTTAACGGAAAATGAAATCGAAAATTCATCATAAATCAACTTGTCACCCAAATCGTCAAAGAAGGAACCGGAACGGTAGCGCAAGCCCCACCGGGTCCGATCAAGAACGATTTCACCCTTTGCCTGCCACTGTTCGCCCTGGCGTTGAATTTCAGCCGTGAACCGGACCGGGTTGGCCTGTCCCCGAATGGTCATGGTACCATCAATATTGTACACCGTGCCTGTCTTGGTGGAATGACTCCGTAGAGCCCGGATCACTTCCAACTCGGCTGTGGGGAAAATACGGGTGTCAAAAAAATCAGAGGAATTTAAATGGCGTTCCAGTTTTGCCTTGTACTCCGGCGACTCCAAATCCAGGTTCTCAATTGTTTGCATGTCCACCACAACCCTACCGCCAACAAACCGGTCGCCCCGGAACTGGACAATACCCGATTTTACCTGTACCCGGCCGTAGTGTTTCCCCGTAACCTTCTCCCCTTTCCAGACTAACCGACTGTTCAACGGGTCCAGCGGGTAGGAAACAAGGGAATCCTG
>JBHHUS010000030.1:0-24156 GCA_046861615.1 Fidelibacterota bacterium | reverse complement strand
TTTTTTTCAGGGTATCACAGAATCACAATTACACTATTTTTACTGCTGAAACGTGGCTTTATACTACAGAGTTATTATTATTAGCCCTTAAATTCGTGTTCATGAATTCTACCTTTTATTTTGAATTATGGTAAAAGTAATCACAAGACAACGAATTTCTCAAATTCGGCGTTACATCGATCGCCGGAATGCATTTTATTCTTTTTTACAAAAAACGCTCCACCGGATTAAATCGTTTGACCAACTGTTCGTAATCATATTTGCTATGATCATCGGAATCGTTTCCGGTTACCTTGCGGTAGGATTTAGAACTTTAATAACCCTGTTCAAAGAGTTATTCTGGGGCCCTGATGCTCTAGTGGCGGTGGTCCGATCGGCTCCAATCTATCTCAAAATTGCCATCCCGACGGTGGGAATGACTGCTGTTGCACTGTTTGTATTCAAATTTGCCTGGGAAGCTAAGGGACACGGCGTTCCGGAAGTGATTGATGCCGTGGCCACTAAAAATGGGTTCATCCGAATAAGAGTAGTCCTGGTAAAAGCATTTGCATCAGCCGTTTCGATTGCCTCGGGAGCTGCTGTGGGTCGGGAAGGCCCGATTGTCCAGATCGGATCAGCCTTTGGATCTTCCGTGGGACAATTTTTCCAGGTTTCCACCAGACGAATGAAGACCTTTATTGGCTGTGGTGCTGCTGCCGGGATTGCTGCCACTTTTAATGCTCCCATTGCTGGCGCGCTGTTTGCCAGCGAAGTTATACTGGGTGATTTCAGCGTTACCGCAATTGGACCATTGATTATTTCCTCTGTTTTCGGTACCGTCATCTCCCGCAGTTTTTATGGGGACTATCCAGCTTTCATACCGCCATCCTATCAATTCCTGTCGGTATCTGAGATTCCCTTTTACATTATTCTGGGAATTTGCTGCGGATTTGCCGGGTGGCTGTTCGTCCGCTCCTTATATTTCTTTGAGGACCTGTTTGATAACTGGAAAATCTCCGTGGGATTAAAAGCACTTACCGGTGGTATTGTTCTGGGAATTATGGCTCTGTTTATCCCGGAAGTTTTAGGCGTCGGTTATGAATCCATGTCCCAGGCATTAACCGGTCAAATATCCGTAATGCTGGCAATCGTGCTGTTATTTGGGAAAATATTTGCCACCAGCATTTCCCTCAGTTCCGGTGCCTCCGGTGGAATATTTGCTCCGTCTCTCTTTATGGGTGCTGTTTTAGGAGAAACACTGGGTCTGCTCTTCCATTCCCTCTACCCCGACATAACAGCATCCTATGGGGCCTATTCCCTAGTAGGGATGGCGGCTCTTGTTGCCGCCACCACCCAGGCACCCATGACCGCCATTCTGATCATTTTTGAAATGACGTCTGAATATTCCGTTATTTTGCCCCTGATGATTTCCAGTATTATCGCTACAGTCATCACAAACCGCTTCCTGGATGGTAATATTTACACGATCAAATTGAAACGTCGCGGTATCGATATTCACGGTGGCGCTGCTGTAAATATTTTAAATCAGTTAAGCGTTGAAAAAATAAAACAACAGATGGTGGAAATTGTCCGTGACGATGCCCCCCTGAATGAATTGCTGGAGAGGATGTCAAAAAGTAGTCAATCCATTTTTTACGCCTGCGACGATCGAAAGAATGTATCAGGAATAATTACCCAAGGCTCTGTCCGTAGATTCCTTAATCATCTGGAGGAAATTCCACCGGACACTAAAGTAAAGGATGTATGTAATACTCATTTCATCTCCATCAATAATCATGTTCCGATCCAGGAGGTATTACGGTTAATGCTTGATTCAGACACATTGGCAATTCCGGTTCTGGATGACCAGGGGAGACTAACTGGTCAGGTTTTAAGGGAGGATATTCTAAGAGAATATCAGGATTTGCTGATACAGTCCCAGACTGCAGGATATCTTGCATCCTCTATTAAATACATTCACCAATACTACCATGAAAAGACAGAAGTTATTCCAGGCTTTTTAATGGCTAGGGTCAATACACCCAGTGAATTTGTACACCGCTCAATTCAATCTTTGAAAATTCGTTCTAAATATAATGTGGACGTTTTATTAATCCGGAAAAAGCTTAACGACAAATATCTGGATTTCATGCCCACACCGGATACCGTGATTGAGCAGGGTGACCAATTACTTATTTTCGGGAAAAAGGAAAACGTCGAAGACCTGTGCAAATTGATCTAGCCAACCCGGTATTTTAATAAATCTGTCATTTAGGCCATATTTCGAATCTCAGAATATCGGGTTATTCGGTATTATGGTAATTAATCCTATTTTTCCTTTTTAAGTGATAATAATGAATTAATATAATTATGTTAAATTATCAAATTATTCATTTTATAATTAATATACTTATAACTATGATATTTATGAATATCATAATAAACAGAAACATCAAAAACGCGAATTGGTTACCAGGATTGAATTTTTTTCAGGAGGTTTATCGTTTCCTTTCGTTTTATTTTGCCTGAGTCGGTGTAACAGAATTTTTTAATGTAAAAAATATCTCTGGGTTTTTCAAACTGTTCCAAGCCTCGGCCAATTTCGTAATCCCTCGGCAGATCAGCCTTACCCTCTACAATCAATACGACTCTTTGGCCCAGCTTTAGGTCAGGTACTCCGGCTATGAAATAGGGACGTGATTTCAGGTGATTAGCCATTTTTTGTTCTACCCGTTCTGGAATTATTTTAATTCCCCCGGAATTGATTACATTGTCTGCCCGTCCCAACCAACAGAAGGAATGACTATTTTCCAATTCCACCAAATCCCTGGTAACGACTATGTCAGGGTTTAATTCCGGTGCCTGGATGATAAGACAGCCCTCCGGTGTCTGTTTAAATTCAATTCCATTCAAAGCCTGAAAAAGTTTTGATCGACGGGAACCGTTCAAATAACGGTAGGCCACATGGGTTAACGTTTCAGTCATTCCATAGGTTTCTACCACCCGGATCGGTAATTCCTGAATACTGTCTTCCAGATCCGGTGATATTGGTCCCCCGCCTACCAGCAATTGGTCAATCAAGCGAATTGAGGTGCTGTCGAGACTGTTCCTCAACTGAAGCGGCACCATGGCCGCAAGTTCAACCGTTTGGTTCAATAAATCTACCGGGTGGGATGTGGGTTTAACTGCTACAAGTTTTAATTTCAAGACCAGAGCCCGGACCACCATCATTTTTCCGGCAATATAATCCATGGGTAAACAGAGGAAAGTCCGATCCCCCTGTTTTAATCCTAAAGAACAACCGGTGAGACGAGCTGAATTTTCCATCCTTGACTTTGAAACCTTTAATTCGCGGGGTCGACCCGTAGACCCTGACGTTTTTAAGATTATTTCAGGTGAATCATCAATCCACTGACTTACAAATGAATAGATCTGTCGCTCCCAACCGGGTAGACGCTCATTCTTTGAAGATTCTCTACATCGGGCTGTCAGTTCTTCTGATGTGAGCGTCAGTAATCGACGGTCCAATTTTTTATTTACCTTCATAACCCCAGAGCTGAGAGATTCCAGGAAGAGCCCTGATCATACCATAATTCTCCCCTGACGGACCGGAGAGGAGAAGGAAAATTGTTGGAATACAATTGTCCTGTTCCCAGCCCCTGGTAATGAAGATTCTTTTTCGTTGCCGTCCATTGGGCAATGGCATTAAGACCAATATTTGACTCTAGAGCGGAAGTAATCCACCATCCAATTCCCCGCTCCTCCGCTAATTTTATCCAATCTTCACAATCCTTAAATCCGCCCAACAGGGTAGGTTTAAGCACGAGAAAATGGGGACGAACCCGGTCCAACAGTACTTCCCGTTGATGTGAGTCACGGCAGGCAATTAATTCCTCGTCCAATGCAATCGGAAGCGGAGTTTGGTGACAAATCTCAGCCAGGAATTCCCAGTTCCCCGGCTGAAGGGGCTGTTCAATGGAATGTAATTCAAATTGAGCCAGATGTTCCAGTCGATCCATTACAGTTCCTGGAGTAAAGGCACCATTGGCGTCCACCCGCAACTCGAGCTGATCCCGGTTGAAGCGGGAGCGAATTTGCTGGAGTAACTTCAGCTCCGTCTTAAATTCTAAACTACCGATCTTTAACTTAATGCAGCGCCACCCTTCTGCCAGTTTTTCTTCGATTTGTCGCAACATGGTCTCATAGGAGCCCATCCAGATCAATCCATTAATTTTTATCGGTACCACCTGGTTGGTAAATAACGAAGGGAACAACAGTCGACGCCCTCCTTCTTTTAAATCTTTAAGGGCCATTTCTACCGCAAACTTTAATGCCGGAAGCTTTTTTAATTCATAATCGTTTCTAAGACAACAATCAGGGTCTGATTCCAGCTGCTGAAACTGGCGTTTTAATTCCTGTTCATTATCCGGACTCAACCCTGGAAGCAGAGCGCATTCTCCAACTCCGGTTTTCCCCTTATCTTCTAAGATAAAATACCAGACTTTTCGATTCGCCATAGTACTCCGGGAGGTCCGGGCTACCTGGTGAAAATGAAGGGTGTATTCCTCAATCCTCAGCTTCATGATTATAGATTAATACCGGTACTGAATAGGACTGAAAAGAAGAAAGTGAAAATAGCTTGTCTTTTTAAAAACACGTCTAATCCTTCTAATGAATCCGTATTCAGGATACCCAGATTAATTTTCACGAGAACAGGGATCAGGATTAAAAAGAGATAATGAAGCGGGACAATCCCCTGGTCGTTCCAGACAAGGAAAACCAAAGTCAATCCTACTGCAACGCTGTTTAGAACTAAATGATAGATTCGGGCATTCTTAATCCCAATTCGAACCACCAGGGTATGTTTCCCGGCTTCAGAGTCAGCTCTCGAATCGCGCATATTGTTAATATTCAAGACCGCCATTGTGAACAGGCCAATCGTGGAGGCAGGAAGTACTAACGACCAGGAGAGGGAATGACTGTGTAAGAAAAAGGTTCCCAGCACCCCCACCCAGCCAAAAAAGAAAAAGACTGCCACATCTCCCAGTCCCGAATAACCGTAAGGATTTTTTCCCATGGTGTAGGTTACAGCCGCGCCTATAGCTAATAGTCCCAGGACAGCCATCACACCAGAGGCGCTCCAGCTAAAAGAACCAATACTTTCCAGGATTAACCAGACACCAAATATGGAAGCGAGAAATGAAACTATCCACAGTCCCCGAATCATTTGTTCAGGTGTCAGTAAGCCGGCCTGGAGGGTCCGTTTAGGCCCAACCCGGGTATCATTATCCACCCCGTGGATGAAATCACCATAATCATTGGCCAGATTCGACAGGATCTGTAAAAAGAGGGTCGTAATTAAGGCCAGAACGAATACCGGCCCGCGGAAAGAACCCTCAGCCCAGGCAAGTCCGCTGCCGGTGATAATACTGGCAAAGGCCAGGGGAAGCGTCCGCAGACGGAAGGAGTGAATCCAGGCGGATAGATTCATTTTTTGAACACGGTCATTTACTATTTAAGGCGTAGAAATATTGTCACTAAATCTGATCAGGGGAATTTCGGATACTTGGAGAAATCCGGGTCCCGCTTTTCCAGGAAAGCCTGTTTTCCTTCATGGGCTTCATCAGTCATATAGTACAGCAATGTAGCATTCCCGGCCAATTCCTGAATTCCCGCCTGTCCATCCAGCTCAGCATTGAAGGCACTCTTCAACATGCGCAGGGCTAAGGGAGAGCGTTGAATAATTTTTCGGCACCACTCCACCGTCGTTTCCTCCAGTTTTTCCAGGGACACCACTTTATTCACTAAGCCCATGGCTAACGCTTCCCGGGCATCGTACTGGTCACAAAGGTACCAGATTTCCCGGGCTTTTTTCTGCCCCACAATCCGGGCCAGATAAGAGGCACCAAAACCGCCATCGAAGGAACCAACCTTCGGCCCGGTCTGTCCGAAGCGGGCATTCCCCGCCGCAATCGTCAAATCACAAACCACGTGTAGAACATGTCCTCCACCAATTGCCCAACCGGCTACCATGGCAATCACCGGTTTAGGAATGGATCGAATCTGCTTCTGCAGTTCCAGAACATTCAGCCGCGGTACTTGATCTTCACCAATATATCCACCCTGCCCTCGAACACTCTGATCTCCGCCACTGCAAAAAGCCCGGCCACCTTCTCCCGAGATAATAATTACCCGGATATTTTCATCATCCCGGCAATAATTCATGGCCTCCATCATTTCTTGAACTGTCAGCGGCGTAAATGCATTATGGACTTTCGGCCTATTGATACTGATCTTGGCAATACCCTCAAAATAATCAAATTTAATCTCTCGAAACGCTTTGATTGGTTTCCAATCATATTTCCACTTCATTTTATGTCCTCCGATTTGCTGGAAAATAATGGTTTAAGGAGTTCCAACTCATGAATTCTACTTCCACAGGCCCCGGTAAAAACGGCTGTTAATTTCCATCTCCGTAGTTATTTCCAATAGTTTTGGGTGACTCGCCGGCAGGAAAAATTTTCCTAATTCTTTTTTTAAAGTTTTTATACTGGAAACCCGTTCGTATTCCAGACCAAACTCCCGTGCTGTCAATTCACCCGTTCTGGAATGAGGCGTAGTAAACAGTTCCTCAATTCCATATTGATCACTGGGCCCAGGGATCATTTTGAAGATTCCGCCCCCACCATTATTGAAAAGAACGATTCGCAGATTTGCTGGAAGACCACCCTTCAACCACAGCCCGTTCCGATCATAAAAAAAGGCCAGATCACCAATGAATAGAGTTTGAAGAACAGTTGGCCTCGCCAGCGCTTGCCCTACAGTCGTACTGAGAGAGCCGTCAATTCCGGATGTGCCCCGGTTGGACCAGACCTCAATTGTGGGATCATCCAAGCCCAGAATATTGACAATCCGGACGGGCATACTATTTCCCAGATGCAGGTTACTGTCACGGGGTAACTTACCCAAAATAATTTCTGCCGCCAGGAATTCATTAAACTCAGAGCAGGTTTTTAACCGCAATTTTAAACTCTGAACCCGTTGTTGGCTAGTAGCCTGAATTCGCTGGTAATAATCCGTGGATATGGAGTAGGCCGTTTTAGATTTCAACCACTTTTCTAGAAATGCCAAGGGATCCACATCAATAACTTTCGTAAGCGCTTGAAAAACATCTCCGGGGAATGTTTCACCCACATGCCAGTGAGCTCGGGGCCCATATTTCCGTAGATACAATTTTAAATTTTTAGAAACCAGGGTACGACCAAAGGTAATCAGTAATTGCGGTTGTAATTCTCTGCCTCCATATTTGAAAATCAGATCCGCATTGCGGATACAATTATCCACCGCTTGACAATTACTAATTACATCCGCCACTACCGGAATTGACAATTGTTTTCCCAACTGAGTCAGACGGTCATTGAATTGTTGATTCAATTCCTGTTGCCCTGCCACAATCAGGATTTTCTCAAACGTGTTCAAATCTGAAACCAAATTTTCCCACTTAGAATCTGATAACACCTTCTTGCCAAAATTAGGTGCAATGATTTTAACTTTGGAATTAAAAATGTGCTTTTGCCCTGAGGCAGGATAAAAAGGTTCACGAATTGGTACATTGAGATGAACCGGTCCTTGAGGGGAGTCAAGCGCCGAATTCACGGCTTCATTCACTAATCGTTGGGTCTGCCAGCGGGCTTGAGGATGAACAGCTTCTACCGGAAACTCGAAATAATGTTTCACGAAAGAACCGTAAATCCCGGCCTGCCGGATTGTCTGACCGTCCCATTGATCAATCCATTCCGGCGGTCGATCAGCCGTTAAAACGATCAAAGGTACCCGTTGGTACCAGGCCTCTGTTACTGCTGGTAAATAATTTGCGGCTGCCGTCCCGGACGTAGATACCAATACAACCGGTAAACCTGAAGCCTGGGCCAGGCCCATACCTAAATAGGCTGCTGAACGCTCATCAACCACTGAAATTGTGGTAATATCAGGATGATTTCCAAAACCGATTAATAAGGGGGCGCAGCGGGAGCCTGGTGAAACAACTGCATATCGAATACCTTTCCGGGCGCAAATTTCCACCAGATCCAGAATCGGACTAATATCAGCTTTCATTTCCGTTCATTACCTTTAACAGGGTTCGGCACTTTAAGGCGGTTTCCTCCCATTCTTTCTCAGAAATGGATTCATGGGTTATCCCGGCGCCGGCATACAGAACAACCCTGGTCCGTAGAATCTGCATGCAGCGCAGATTAACATATAAGCGCGTTTCATGGTCAATATTCACCGGTCCGATGAAACCACTGTAAAATTCACGATTCAGGTTTTCATTGGAAATAATAAACTGAAGGGCGGGGAATTTGGGCATTCCGCACACCGCCGAAGTAGGGTGTAATAAGTGGAGCATGACTGTTCCCAATTCCGGAAATTGGGTGGCTTTCATATCTACAAAAAATTCAGTTTTCAGGTGAATCATATCACCGGCCCTGACGGTCCGGGGACCGGTTTCCTCAAACTCACGGAGGCGAATCGTTTTAAACTGCTCAATGATGTAGCGGCTGACCAGAGCCTGTTCCTCGATCTCTTTCTGATTCCAGGCGGCCTGAGCCAGGGAAGCATCTACCGGATATGGTTGCGTCCCTGCCATCGAGACAGTCCTGAATTGTTGATCACGATTAACTTCCACCATTAATTCAGGGCTGGCTCCCATCCAGGTCCCACGACCAGGAATTGAAACCAGGTTCACAAAGGCATCCCGGTAGGTTTCTTCCAGTCGGAAAAACTGATCTATCACGTCAAATTGATCCCAGAGGGGATAATCCAGGGTGCGGGCCGCGACCACCTTTTCGAACTGCCCCCGTTTAATGGCTGCAATTCCATCGGATACGACCTGAATAAAATGATCCTTTTGCCCCGATACTTCCGTGTCCGGGCGAATATTCAAATGGTACTGGCAGGAACCTTGATTCTTGTCACTTAATTTTTCCCAAAATGAAGCGGGGACTTGTTCCGTTTCAACTAACTGTTCCGTCTCCCGCCCTCGCATGTAATAGAGCTGTGCTTTTAAGAGTAGACTTTCATTACCCTCAGGGTTTAGAAACGGGCTGACAGCAAATCCGGGAGTGACAGTTTGAAGATCAAGGCGTTCTTTTTGAATCGCCGGTGAAAAGTCGGCCAGAAAGCGCATGCTCGCACTCCGGGGGCAACGCCATAAAGCAACACCGGCATTACAGGAAATGGCGGCATTCCACAAAGTTCGCAGTACCTGCTTGTGATCCAGATCAGAAAACAATTTTCGTTCAGCGATTACCGATCTCATTTTTTCTTCACTACTAATGTTAACCGGGCAATACAGACCAGTTGGTTATTTTCATCAATAATCTTTATTTCCCACACCTGGGTTCGGGTACCGATATACACCGCTTCTGCTGTTCCAAAAACCCAGCCCTCCCGGGCGCTCTGAACATGATTGGCATTAATCTCCACGCCCACCACGGTTTCAGTTTCCAAATTCACCTTTAAGCTGGCGCCGATGCTGCCAATCGTTTCAGCAAAACTCACTGATGCACCACCGTGAAGTAAGCCATCCGGTTGTCGGGTACGTTCACTCACAGGCATTTTCCCGGAGATGTAATCAGCTCCCACATCCGTGATTTCGATACCCAAATAATCAATCATGGTATTCTTACAACTTGCATTTATCTGAGTCAGTAATTCCTGTTTATTCATTTTTTTCCTCTGGTTTAACCCCCACGTAGAGAGTACAGATTCCCCATGTTAGTGCTTGAGCCCGGCAGTGCTCCAGACCGGCCGCTGTCATCAGATTAATAAACTGGTTCCTGGTGGGAAAATTCATGATCGAATCGGCAAGGTATTCATAGGCCGCGGGATTTCTTGAAAAAATACGCGCCAGTCTGGGGATCAACCCATTCAGGTAAAAGCCATAGACCCGGTGCCAAAACCCCGCTTCTGGTGTAGTAAGTTCAAGAACAATTACCTGTCCACCCGGGACAACCACCCGGAACATTTCCGTCAGAGTTTTGGCTCTATCGGGAATATTCCGGATTCCAAAAGCTATTGAACAGACATCAAAGGAATTATCTGCAAATTGAAGGCCGGTCCCATCTCCTTCATAAAGTTGAATTTGATTCTGTAATCCTGCTGCTATTACTTTATCAATTCCCTTTTGAATCATGGCCGGAACAAAATCCACACCCACGACATGAACCTCAGGATGCAATCGGACACAATCCAGGGCTAAATCTGCCGTACCCGTGGCTACATCCAGTAATTTGTTGGTGTTGAAAAAGTTCATCGCTTTAACCGCCGCTTCCCGCCAGTGCACATCTCTTCGTAATGACAGAAAACGGTTCAGGAAATCGTACCGATTGGTTACGGATGAAAATATTTCGCGCACAATTTCCACCCGTTGAGCAGCATTCATGGCATGCACTGACGGATATTCCTTCACGGCGCTAAACCTTTTCGGATAACTGACATTAAGCCGTTAATCCATTCCCTGACATCGATCCGGGAGCGGGATACATGATAGTGGTGCAAAAACTGATTCAGGGAACTGTCAATAATAAAAACAGCCTGTTCCAGTTTCAGTCGCGGATTGACTTCTCCCCGCTGGATCCCCTGCTGAATAATTTCAGTAAGATAATCAGCAGATAACTGTCTGATCTGGTTTAAAATCTCTCGGCTCCGGGGAGCATCGCTGGTATAAAGTAAATGAAAATATATTTTCGCCAGATGGGGATGTCCCTGAATGAATTCCACACCGGCGTACATTATTTGCTGAAGCCGGTCAAAAAAGGGGTCATCTTTAGTCCTATCCCTGACATCCCGTAAATACGCTTTTACCTGTTGCAGCGCCAGGTGATAAACATAGAGAAATAAACTGCTTTTAGTCCGGAAATAATTAAACAGCGATCCTTTAGATATTCCCGCTGATTCCACGACTTTATTCATGGAAGCGGCTTCGTATCCTTTTTCTGAAAACTCCGAAATCGAGGCTTCCAGAATCCGCTGACGTTTCTCATCGGAAAGCCGGTGAAACTTAGTAGTTGAGTTTTTCAGCATAACTGGTAGTTTCCCCCAAATGACCGGGTGGTCAATTTACAAAACTTTTATTGGTTGAGGGGTGATTTTATTAAATTTGAAAGTGCGGGACTTTAAAAAGAAAAGCTCCTGCCGCCGGGTCTAAATATTTACATTGAATCAATGGTTGTGGAGTCCGATTCTGGGGGTGGTGGCACTTCGCCCCAATAATTAGGCCGTGTCTGTAATTGATATAAAATATTCTGATCAGTCTGATAGACCTCATCCTTACCCATCTCCCGTAAATTATTCACTGACCAGTCCGCCGTTGATCGACCGATCACAACTTGTTCCAATACGGTATTATCGGCATCCAGCAATCTTAGCCGTGTTCCCAGAGAATCACTTACATTGAATTTATCCCATTTCTCACGGTTCCTGGAAACCAATGAAGCTTTTTTCGTTTTCAGCACCCGGTTAAAGAAATTATCCATAATTGTTGCTTTCACCTGCAAGGAGTCATGACCATCTATGTGCCACTGGTTACCATCGAATATAAGTCGCAGCGAGTCATTCTGCTGGTAAACTTCAATACCGTAAATATCTTCCTTTGCAGCTTTAAAAAGGTCGGATCTTCTGGCGGTATGTTTTTGTTGACTCAGTTGGTTGAACAGGAATAAAACCACCAGCACTCCCAAGACAGTTAACAGCCATTTCAATTGTTTAGTCATAGAGTTCCTCCAGCCATTTCGCTCGGCGTTTCTGCTGCCGCATCCTGACAAAGCCAAAAATAACGATCAACAGGGACGGCAGAATAATATTGACCCATTTCCAGGTTTGTTTTCCGCTATCTGAAATATCCCCCAACGGGCGACTGGTAATTTCACGGGAACGAAGGGCGATCAGCTCCCGCTCACCCAAGAGATAATCGGCCGCATTCATAATAAATACATGGTTCTCCGGAGACATACCACCACCCTCATCTAATAAAAACTGCGAATCGGCAACTAGAATAATTTGGCTTACTACTCCAGTTTCGAGATTAGTAATCTCGGTACGGGCGGCCACCAACTTTCTTCTTTGGTTCAGACGCTGTAAAACAGGATTCATTTTCGGATCGGGGCTCAGGTTAAAATAGCCCTTCATGATTCCTGAATGATCAGAAGTGTACATCAGGGGAACAAAATGAACGGAGGAATCCTGACTGGTTGTATCGGGCTGAATTTCACTGGGAAACAAGAATTGGAGCTGTTCCAATCCGGATACCAGGGGTTCATCCTGATTAAATGTTCGGATAACAGGAATCAAAGGATAATCCATGGGAACATTCATCCGAATGAAACCCATATTCTGCATGACATTCACCCGTCCGCAAACCCGGTCCAGAACCAGGTTCTCCGCCACCTCAAAGCCCCATGATTTCAATAAATCGAAAATATCGGATTGAATCAGACTGGCCTGTTGATTCTGCAAATCTGCTCTAACCCGGTTCTGGGCAATGAACAGGTTACCTCCCCGATTGATATAGGCATTCAGATGATCCTTTTCAGCCGTTTGAAGCGAGTCCGACATACCACTCAGGAATAATACCCGAATATTATCAGGGATTTCATCTGACAAATCCACCGGTTGAACCCGATATCGTTGCTGTAATAACATCATGACACCGCGACTGGAGGTCATTTGGTCTTCTCGATTTACAAAGCCTACCACCCGCCGGTTCTTTTCTACCAGTTTTTTAATCCCGGTAGTAATCTCATATTCCAGACCGGTGGTGGTTTGAATTACCGGAAGGACTTCTTTCTTGTCTTCGTAGAGCATTACCATGCCCATGAAAATGCGTTTAACTTCCAGTTTATCATTTTCCACCACTTGAAGTTGAACCGGGGTAATACCGGCTTTCTGGGCTTCTGTTTCCAGATCCTGATCCGTTTCGGGATTGAAAAATTCAAAGCGGATATTCCCGTCAGAATAGGCGGCATATTCTTCCAGAATATCCTGAAGATACCGACGGTTATTACCGTATTCACCGGGAAGATTTTCAGAGAAATACACTTTCATAGTGAGTAAGTCATCAATCTGTTTCACAATCTCCCGGCTGGACTTTGACAGGGAATACATTTTATTATCGGTCAAATCGAGCCGGAAAAACCAGTTCCTGGAGATGAGATTAACTAGTATCAATACAATCGTTAAAATTCCAACTGGCAGGAAAAAGTAACGTTTTAAATTATATTTCATCGGTTACCTCCACTTCCTGATTTCGACCGTTTGAACCGTAAGGTATAGGAAAAAGCCGATCATCGAGAGAAAGTAAATCAAATTCCGGGAGTCCACAACTCCCCGAGAGATATTTGATAAGTGATATTCCACTGCTAAATACTGAATAATCCCCGAAAAGGTAACCGGTATAAATAATAGTAATTTATCCAGCAGGAAAAAAACCAGTACAATAAAAACACCGATAATAAAGGCCACTACCTGATTGTCAGTCACACTGCTGGCATAGGTTCCAATAGCCGCATACACTCCTCCCATCAAAGCTAAACCCAAATAACCGGTAAATACAGCCCCATAATCCACATTAGTTCCCACTATGGCCAGCGTAATCAGATGAATCACTGTGGCAGCCAATCCCAGTAAAATCAGGCAAAAAACGGCCAGGAATTTTCCGCCGACAAATTCATAGGTTTTCAGCGGCAGGGTCGAAATGGTTTCAATCGTACCCAGATTCCGTTCCCGGGCAATGAGCCCCATGGCAACAGCAGGAATAAAAAACAGGTACACCAGTGGTACAATATTGAACAAGGCCCGCAAATCGGATTGACCGTAGAGAAAAAAGGTGTTAGTAAAAAAATAACCGTTAGCAATGGCAAATATCACCAGAAAAATATAGGCCATGGGACTGTTAAAATAAGCCCGCATTTCTTTTTTAAAAATGATCTGCAAATTACGCATGAGCGCCTCCAGTACCGGTAGTCAACGTGCGGAAAATATCTTCCAGATTGGTGGTTTTAGGTGTCATTTTCAGAATAATCCAATGATTATCCACAGCATAATGAAACAGTTCCTCCCGGGGGTCTCGCTCTTTGCTGTATTCACATTGAATGTTCCAGAGCCCATTCAGCTCATCGGCTTTTAATAATGAAATTCCCGAAATAGCAGTCGGAAGAGCTTCAATAGTCTTTTTATTAGCCTCCCTCACTTCCAGATTCAACAATACATTCCCCATGAAATTGCTCATGAGTTCTTCACTGGTTCCGTTGGCAACAATTTCTCCTTCGTGAATAATCATGATTCGATCCACCGTTGCCTGAATTTCCTGTAAAATATGGCTGGACATCAATACCAGTTTTTCCCGCCCTAATTCCTTAATTAAACTGCGGATTTCAACAATCTGATTGGGGTCCAGTCCCGTTACGGGTTCATCCAGAATCAGAATTGACGGGTCGTGAATCATGGCTGAAGCCACCCCGATACGCTGACGGTAGCCTTTGGAACAGTTACCAATAACCCGGTGAACCACGCCCTTTAAACCACACTGTTCCACAACCCTGATAAGAGCGTTGCGAAAATCTTTCCCCAGAATCCCCCGGATACTAGCAATAAATTCTAAATAATCGTAAACACGCATCTCAGCATAGAGGGGATTTAATTCAGGCAGGTATCCCACCTGTTTCTGGACTTCCAGGGTGTGATCCTGAATATTCAAATCATTGACTTCCACCGTACCAGCGGTGGGTACCAGGTAACCGGTAATCATCTTCAAAGTAGTCGTTTTACCAGCACCATTTGCCCCTAAAAAGCCAACAATTTCTCCATCTTGAATTTCAAAATTGATGGACTTTACCGCTTTGACCGTACCATAATGCTTCGTCAGACCCGTCACTCTAATCACTTTCCAGTACCTCCTTGTAGTAAAAAAACGCCGCAAATTGAAATCTGTTTAAACCGAAAAATACTCAGAATGTTCCGGAGAATTTAAATTGAAGGCTAAAATATTCACAATCTGGCGTACATGGTGGACCAGCCTGAGGATTTAATCCCGATGGGAATGGACAAACCTCCGGCCTCGAGATGGCCGATAATAACTGTCTTCATGTATTGTCCAGCTATACTATTTGATATTATTAATTTCAGAAGTACATTATTAAAGTATCTATTAACAACTTGGAGGGTAGATATGAATATGAATAGGATCAGATATTCCTTCATCAGTGCTGTGGTGATCACGCTGATAGCGTTTCCGCTCACTGCTCAGGAACACCCCGCTGAACACCCGGCAGGGGCAAAACAAGCTGAACAACCCAAAAAAGTCAGCGTAATCCCGATCACAAAGGATAACCTGGCCGAGGCCATTGCTGCCTATATCGACGATCAATCTGGTAAAGATGGGAGATTCATAGTCAAGGACGATGAAACCGGTCAAGACCTGGCTCTGGAACTGGTTGAGGTTCACAAAGACCGCTTGTCTTCCGTTGGCGATAACGCCTTTTTTGCCTGCGTTGACTTTAAAGCGGAGGATAAGAAAATATACGACCTGGATGTTTTCATGAAAGGTGAATCGGCTGAAAAACTGACCTTCGATAAATTCACGGTACATAAGGAAAACAATGTGGAACGTTACACTTGGGTTGAAAAGGATGGAACCTGGAAACGGAAACCAGTTAAGGAAGTTCCACCGGAAGAATAATTATCCAGCGCCTATTGGGGTAGCAATTTATAGAAAAACCGAGTTTCTACGTCGGAACTGGGAGATTTGTTAATTTTCACATACGGATAGACCAGAAAATTCGCTTTATCACCGGGAATTGCCCCGGGTAATGGTATATCTCTCCCAACCGTAAATGTCACCCGCCGATTATCCAAATGGCCAAAATAATAATCAATTAATTGAGGGTGTCTATCCGCCTCTGAAATATCAACCGGAATCCAGCCTTTTTCTGAGTCATAGTATTCCGTCCAACAGTGATATCCAGTAATAATACCGGCTGAATCAGCAGGTATGGAGAATCCGATATTGAACCGAGCCGGGATATATTCCGACCGAATCAGGGCGTTGAAAAAGCTGTGGTAATCTGTACAGTTCCCCCTCCCGATGGCACAGGCATAGCGGGCGTCACCCTGCCCCCAACCGAATCCGGATTTATCGTATTCCATGTAATTTAAAATAAAATCGTATATCCGTCTCACCTGATTACCACTAAATTGAAGCAGGGAGTCGGCAATGATTCGGAATTGCGGATCAAGAGGTACTTTCTGATAAGGTTGTAAAAATAGAGCTCGGGTGTTTTCATCCATCGATTCCTGATAAGCGTGTACTTCCCGGCGCTGAACCTTAAAAGTCACTGTTAACGTTTCTGGTTTTTCAACGGTAAAAGGATAAAGATGAAGAATTGTATTTGTATATACAGAATCCTTTTCAATCCGGTAAGGCCGGGGGGACTGAATGTTAAGGTGGTCAATTTTCTGGAAAGCGTTCGAAGCAGGCAGCGGAATCCAGGCCTCCGTCTTTCCGGTCCTTGAGAATAACACCTGATAAGAAAATTTAAAGATAAAAATGTTATCGTTTTTTTCCTGGCTAATACCAATTCCAAGATTTGCTATCAGGAATAACAGAAGATGAGTATAAGCAGGTTTTACTCGCATTTAATGTGAAAATGTTACGACGAAAAAATTAATACCTGTATCGTTATAAATGCAGTATTATAGACAAAAAATCAGTTTCTTTGGGGACAAAGGGGAATGGGAGCAAGAATCGGTTTTGGGAAAAAACGACCCAATAATTTGCGAATCCAGCTCATCAGGCCTGCCCAATTCGGCTGGTTTTCCCGGTGGCAACCATCAGATTATTCAAGATCCGTTCTATGGGTATGGTTAAAACCGGAAGAGCACAGCCATCCAATAACTTTTTTTCGTGATTTAACATAAACTGGCTAACCCGGTAATCTCTGGTCAACGGTTGGTATTCTTTTAGTAGCGCTTTCATCTTCAATCTCCTTTCGCTTGGTAAGACACAAAAAATATACCAACTTAATTCAAGCACTATTTTTAACCAGGAAATGCCAATCAGACAGATGTTAATAAAATATCTGTGCCAACCCGGTAGTATTTTCAATCTGCCAACAGAGTCACCAGCACCCGCCGCCGGGACCGGGGACCATCAAATTCACACAGCATCACACTTTGCCAAGTACCAAGCAACAAGCGGCCATCCTCAAAAGGAATTGTCTCACCGGGACCAACCAGGGCCGCTTTTATGTGAGCGTCCCCATTCCCGTCAATCCGGTCGTGAAGAAACAACCCCCGGGGAGCCAGCGATTTCAGAACACCTAACACATCTGTCACCAGATTGGGATCGGCATTTTCATTTACTACGATTCCTGAAGTGGCATGGGGAACATAAATATTGCACAAACCGGAGGCTATCCCCGAGGAACGGATGACATTCTGAATCTGATCAGAAATATCGATTAAATCTTCCCTTTGACCGGTAGCAAAGATTAGTTCTTTTCGAAACATGTTTCACGCTCCAATGATTTTGACTAATACCCGTTTTCTTCGCCTGCCATCGAATTCACCATAAAAAATCTGTTCCCAGGGACCAAAATGTAGACTTCCTTCCGTGACCGCCACCACTACCTCGCGACCCATAATCTGGCGCTTGTGGTGAGCATCACCGTTTTCCTCCCCCGTTTGGTTATGCTGGTAGCGCCGCGGACTGGGATCGAAGGGTGCTAATTCCTCCAACCAATGACGATAATCCTGGTGTAAGCCGGGCTCATCATCATTAATGAATACGGAAGCAGTAATGTGCATGGCATTCACCAGACAGAGGCCTTCTTTAATACCGCTCTCATCCAGTGTAGCCTCCACTTGAGGTGTAATATTTACAAACCCCATTCGTTCCGGAATCTGGAACCATAATTCTTTATGAAATGCTTTCATGGTTATCCTTTCTGATTTAATCGGAAAAAATTAATGGTGCTTGGGTGCTATTAATTCATTAACCGAATCACATTTACTCTTTATCGAAATTACAAGCCCAGTTTTTCTCTAATCAGGGCAATGTGCCTGGGAGTGGAGCCGCAACAGGCACCCAGTACACGAGTCCCCATTGCCTGCATTTGCCGGGAAAAAGTAATGAATTGTTCATCGGAGACAACTTCATGAATGGTACCATCAGCTTCCGGTTGTTCGACTCCCAGATTTGGGTAAACACCCCAGGATTCTGACCAGATTTCTAAAAGTTGCGGGACAGTCGCTTTTGTCAATTCAACCGTGTTACAATTCAGTAATAGGGAACCCACACCTTCACTTTTTGCCAGTTGAACCGTTGATTTTAATTCGGACTCTTCCAGCAAGTGACGGTCGTCTTTGAGGGTCAGGCTCAGCCAGCGTTCCAGTCCGGTCTCTCGACTCACATCCAAGGCTACCATGATTTCCACCGGGTGTCCCATAGTTTCAAACAACAGCAAGTCCACACCCGCCGATTTAAACCACTCTATCGTTTCACCGTACGTGTCCATAGCGGCCTGTGGGCCGGGGAACCGCTCCGGCTGGTAACAATCTTCTAAGGTAGTCAATGAGCCAGCCACCAGTTTATCCACTCCCGATGCTTTACGTGCTAGGTCCACCGCCGACAATAGCGATTCCCGGGCCCGTTCCTGCGCCCGGCGGGGTGAATACCCTGCTTTTCGGTAAGTCCAGGTAGTAGTACGAAAGGTGTTGGTAGTAATAATATCCGCACCGGCCTGGCAGTAATCTCGATGAATCGCCAGGACAATTTCAGGGTCGGTTAAATTGGCCTCAGCGGACCAGAGGGGCAGGGGCAGCTTCAGACCCCGGCGCTGAAGTTCCGTTCCCATGGCACCGTCCAACAGCAGAATTTTTTCAGACAATGATCCAACAGGCATGTTATTTGAACTCCCCTAACTTTCCGCCACTGCAACAGCGGTAATATTATCCAATCCACCCCGGTTCAGGGCCAGTTTCACCAACTGATTCACCAGTGTTTCCGGACGAGGTCCATTCTGTCGGAAGGCCTGTTCAATTTCAGCTCGGGAGATAGCATTGGACAAACCGTCAGTGCACAATAAAAAGCCAATGAAATCACCCTCCAGCCTTTCCACCTGAGGTGTTAATAAAGGACCACCTACACAACTATTGAGCACATGCCAGTAGGGGTGCGCCGGAGCTTCTTTTAAAGGTAGAATCCCCCGGGAGACAGCCTCCATGGCCAGTGTCTGATCAACCGAAAGTTGTTTACAATTACCTGCAGAATACAACCCGTATAGTCGACTATCCCCCACATGGACCAACCACCGGTTGGTTCCTGAATCAACCATTACGCCTGTGAGGGTTGTTCCCAATCCCCGGTAGTCGTGATTCTCCGTACCGTAATCTTTCACCTCTTGATTCACCCGGTTTATGACCGCTAAGAGGTTTGTTCTGGTCCAGGGCTGGTCGAGACCAGCGAATAATCCCGTCGCCAGCGAGATTGTAAGGCTACTGGCAATTTCACCACCGGGGTGACCACCCAGACCATCAGCGACGAAATACAGTCCCAATTCAGTAGAAAAGAAGAAATCATCCTCATTCACCGGTCGGATATTACCCCGTTCCGTACGGCCAAAGGCTTTAACAAGCATGGGTGTACTGAGCATTAAACAACCGGTTCATTTCAGCCAGGTATATAACCGCAGGATCAAATAGATGATCAGATTAATAATTATCAAGGTAGTAATCGGAAAATAAAAGCGAACGTTACCTTTTCCCCAGCGCAGATCACCGGGTAACCGCCCCAGCCAGCCCAGACGTTCGCCGAAGAAATACAGCGCCAGGCCCAGTAGAACCAGGCCGGCGCCCAAGCCAATGAACCAGCGACCGAATTCTTTCATTGGTTGAAATTACAACTATCCTGTTGTGTTGGCAGCAGCGGAAATATCGAAATTCCAACTTAACATTTACAGTATCAGGGTAAGAGTTTAACCTGTCACCCTTCCCTGTCCGTAATCGGAAGGACCTAATTTTTAATCTATAACCATTGTTTAGTAAGCCTTCGACTCGTCCCGCAGAGCGGGACGGCTTAGGCAGATAACACCTTCTATTAGTAAATAACTGTCGTCTAGAGTTTATTCCGAAGGAGTTCCTGCGAAACTTTGAAAATGGTTTAAAACAGCCGGGAATCAGAACGAAAACGCAAACGGGGGACAGTGATTCTGTCCCCCGTTCTACAATCTACAATGTGAAGTGAAGTGAGGTTACTGTGATTGCAGATTAAGTATTAATGAATACCACTATTTACGTAAGTCTGTAATTCAAGCAATGTTTTGACCGAACCGCCGCCGCCACCGCCGGCTGCATCGGTGTGGCAGCCGTAGCAGACATTTGCGATACTCATCTTTGATAATCCATCGGTACCGATGCGGACCGTTTTCCCGTCGTCGGAGTACATGTTCCAGGTTGTATCAGCAGCAATAGCAAAGGTATGGCTGTGTACATCTCCCTGGTAACCCGGAACGGTCGCAACTGCCGATTTGGCCATCTTGGCCATATGACAGCTCTGGCATTCCAGTGAAGTGTGAGGAGTCGCAATCGTTTTGCCAGCATGACAACTGGTGCACTCAGCTTTAATACCATCACCCTCCCAGACGACCCGTTTATGGGGATCATGGCAACTGCTGCAGGTTAGACTACTGGCATAGTGTTTGGTGTATAAAAATTCATCATACTGTTCATGGTGACGAATATAGCCACCGCTGACGGCAACACTGTGATCTTCATTCCGGTAATGACATTCGCCACAGAGGGAATTGACTTCAGCGCCGGTGGGTTCGTCAATAAAGCCGCCGCCATTGGATACGTGTTTACTGCCGGGACCGTGGCAGCGTTCGCACTGGACTCCGCCGAATACAAACGTTCCCTTAATACCCGTCAGCCATTCGCCATCGTCAATCGCCCCGGTGGTATGACAGCGGAAACAACCATAATTATATTCTTTTTTATCCGAGGCATGGTAGTTGGCCCAACCCCAGTCTTTACCACCAAAGAAATTGTACTGGTTCTGACCGCCACCGGTGTTAATCGTGCTATTGGCTGTACCAACAACATTACCGGTTTTATCTACATAGCGGGCTTTCCAGCCAAATCCGCCGATCACACCCAGGATATCATTCCAGGAAGTGGCTCCATCCGGTAGCGGAAGTGTCCGACCAGCCTCTACCACATCCGGGTAAGTGGGCGCCACCCCGTTCCGGACAAAATTGAATTTGTACGGGTGACCGGAGTTAATGAAATCATTGTAATTGGATTCATGGCATTGTTTACAGGTGGAGGAACCAACGTAATAAAATTCCGGATTGTCCGCCGTTGTAATTGTTACCGCGTCGCTGCCGGAAGTGCTCATATCGCCGTCACTAACCACCACTTTGAAAATCGCATTGGCCGAAACGGCAAAATTGGCGATCCATTGTACCTCGGCTGTATTCGTAGCTGCGAATTGTCCCAAATCATTGGCTTCAGACCAAGTATAAGTCAGCTCATCCTCGTCTTCATCCGTGGCCACAACTGTTAACGTCAGCGTATCTCCAAAAGTATAGCTGTCGCCTGAAATGGAAAGGTCGGTAATTACAGGAGAGTGATTTCCTTCCTTAATGACTTCCTTTTCGCAAGCAGTAATCAGGAAAAGACCAGCAATTATCACTATCAGGATACCGGCACCTCGTTTTTCAGGATTAGGTAAGAAACTCATTGAGTGAACCCCCTATTTTATATTTTGAAATCATTTAAAAACGCGCTTCAATCTAACCAGAATCTTTTTTATTCAGATTCCGACTATTCAAGCCGGTCGAATGTACGCTGGTAATATTAAAACAATATTAAAGGAGGATTAGAATTTTTTAATCTTTTTAACGTATTTTCAAGCGCTTTAAAAACTCAACAACACTCTTTATGCGCTTATTAATCATAGAGGATGAGCGGGCGCTACGGGAGCATATTGTAAATTGTTTCAAATCAGCGGGGTTTACGTGTTTGGCTGAGGCAACCGGTTCCGCTGCCCTGGAAACAGTGACCGTAGATGAATTTGACTGCATCATCCTGGACCGGAAATTACCAGACATGGACGGAATCGACCTCTGCCGGAATATCCGTAAGAAACATTATTACACCCCCATCCTGTTTCTCACTGCTCTCGCGGGCGTTGAGCAGCGGATTGCCGGTCTGGATGCGGGCGCTGACGATTACCTTACCAAACCCTTCTCCATGGATGAATTGCTGGCTCGGGTTCAGGCCCTGATTCGCCGATCGTCCTATCAGAATAACCCTACTATCACTATTGGCAACGTAGAACTGGATTCCAATCACCGGATTGTCAAGGTAAATGATCAGGAAACGCCGCTTTCCAACCGGGAATTCCTGCTGTTGGAATACCTGATGCGCCATGCGGGAAAACCACTCACCCGTCTGCAGATATTAGATCATGTGTGGGAAACAAATCTTGAAATGGAATCCAATTTGGTGGATGTTTATATTAATTATCTCCGTAAAAAAATTAACCCGGACAATACCAGGCTTTCCCCGATTGAAACGGTACGGGGTTATGGTTATCGTTTCCGGAATGATATTTAATCTATCATTACATAATAAAATTGTGCTCTGGACAACCGCTGTCCTTGGTGTCATTCTCTTCCTTGTCTGTGGAGCTTCCATTCTGCTCACCCGGGCTAAACTGGCCAATGAACTGGACCGGGATCTGGTAACGGAAGCAACCAGTGTGTTACGTTCTTTATGGTTGGAAAATAACCAATTGAAAATAAACCAGAGCATTGAGTGGGAAGAGGAACACCATCAGAAAGCAACCGATGATCCTATTTATATACTGGTACTAAATCATGACCGGAGTGAATTAACGCGCTCCCGGAACTTAACCGGGAAACAGGTTCCAATCGAAAAACTGGAGTTTCATCCAAAAGAATTCCGTTTACAAAACAATTTATTGCCACCAAAAAAAATGCGTTACCTGACAATACCAGTAACCATTTCCGGGGAGTCCTACGGCTGGCTTATTTTAGCGAAATCATTCACTGAAATCAGGCACATGACGCTGTTGTTGTTGCGTATTTACGGCATCGCCTTCCCGGTATCCCTGATACTGATTTTTTCAGGCGGTTCGATTATTGCCACCCGGGCGTTAAAACCAATTCGGAAAATATCCGCCACCGCCCGGGAAATTCATTACAGCAATCTGGACCAAAAATTGCCCGTACCTGAATCAGATGATGAAATTGCCCATTTAGCCACGACCCTGAACAACCTGCTGCGCCGCCTGCAGGAAAGTTTCTCCACTATTCGGAATTTCACCATGAACGCTTCCCATGAGCTTCGAACACCGCTGGCAGTCATTCAGACGGAACTGGAAACATTTGAGCAGGACTCCACTCCCGCAACCGTAGAATACAGGCAACGGATTCGCCGGGAATTGAATCGCATGACCAAAACAATCGACGACCTTTCTACACTGGCAAAACTGGACTCTCAGGAGCTGGTTATTCACCGGGAAACAGTATGGTTGAACGATTTAATTTTCGAAGAACTGAAACGCTACCGGGAGATTGCCGGGCAGAAGGAAATTCAACTGTCACCGCGAGAAATTGACTCTATAGCGGTTGAAGGCGATGCTTACCTCCTGCGGACGGTGATCGCCAACCTTCTGGATAATGCCATTAAATTTTCGCCATCAAAAAGCACAATTACAGTTGGTCTCGATAAACTGAAAGATGAAATCGTCAGACTTTGGGTCCGGGACCAGGGCCCCGGTGTAGAAGTACATGATCTTAAACTGCTCACCCGCAGATTTTACCGTCAGGAGCGAACCTCTATTACACCCGGTAGCGGTCTGGGACTGTCAATCGTTGACTGGATTGTGGAAAAACACGGCGGGAAGCTCCATTTTCAGAATAATAAGGATAGTGGTTTAACCGTTATGGTCGAATTAAAAGTTGCTTGAAACGATGGGATTAATCCCCCTGCAAATGTTTACCTTGGGGATTTAATTACCTTGTAATACTTTTGAATCTTTTTCCCACCTTTTCAAGGTTTACTTACAAGGGTCTCAAGATAGGTCTGGACTTT
>JBHHUS010000072.1:0-6511 GCA_046861615.1 Fidelibacterota bacterium | reverse complement strand
ATCTACGAAATATAGTACTGCACCACCCCAAGCAGATATTACTCCGCAACTGGACCGGGTTTTGAAATCAGTAAAAAAAATCAGTACTATTGCCTATTACACAACCTACTATTTCGCTCCGGAACAGAAAATTATCTCTAATCAGGTTCCGACACTGGATCTGGAGGCCGAATCCATTGACCAGGGTTTTTTCAACGAATCCTCTTCCGGCACTGCCACCATTCTACAATATGATTTCAACCGGATCGCTGTTTTGACCTGCGCCCATGTGGGGAATTATTCCGATACGATCCTTACTCATTTCGATTCGGAGGAGCTACAATCATTGCTTGCCTCAGTCTCAGTAAAGACCCGTTCCGAATTTTTTGTTAATGAAATCCCCGGCGGGGACAAGCTTAAATTGTTAGCCGAGGATAAAAGTACCGATTTGGCTCTATACGGTAGACAGTACGCCGCCCCGCGTAAACGGGAACTGTCCAATTTTCCTTACCAGCTGGGGAACGACCGGGATATGAACTGGGGCGTTTTCGTCTACCTGGCGGGATTTCCCATGGGAATCAAAACAGTTTCCACCGGTATCGTCAGTCAGCCACGGGGAATTAGAAAAGGTACCTTTATGATTGATGCCAATTTTAATCCGGGTTTCAGCGGTGGGGTTGTATTGAGCCTGAGATCCGGATCCAATACCTTTGAATGGGTGGGGCTGGTGAAATCGGTGTCCGCCACTACTTATTACTATTTAAAACCGGACGTTCAAAATATTAAAGAACCCAATCGGCTCAAACCTTATGAAGGACCAATTTATCTGGAGCGGGTTTCAGATATAAATTACGGAATCACCTACGCTATCTCCGCTGAGACAATCAGAACATTCCTCAAACAAAATGAATCCCGGCTGCTGGCTAAAGGCTTTGATCTGACTTATTTCACCGATTAAGATTCCCGGGATTTTACCTGGTTCCAGATCTCATCCATTTCTTCTAAAGTCGAATCTTCCGGCTTTTTTCCCCGGCGTTTTAACTCCAGTTCAATTCCCCGAAACCGGTTCATGAATTTCTGATTGGTTCGTCGCAGGGCATCTTCGGCCGAGATATCCAGAAAGCGGGCCAGATTCACTACCGCAAAGAGCACATCGCCAATTTCACCCTCCCGTTGGCTTTTATCTCCATTCTGCTGCGCTGATTTCAATTCCTTGATTTCTTCATGAATTTTTTCCCATACATCTTCTACCTGGTCCCAATCAAAACCAGCATAACTGGCTTTTTGCTGCAGGCGCTGAGCCCGGATTAAAGCAGGTAAAGTAACCGGTACTCCGTCTAAACGGGAGTAACGCTGTTTTTCCCTATGTTTGGCTGCTTCCCAATTCTGTTTGGCATGGAACGGCCCCGCGGCCCGGGTATTACTAAATACATGGGGATGACGACGGACCAGTTTTTCGTTAATATTCTTAAGCGAATCCACCAATTTGAACTTTTCATCGGATTCTGCAATCACTGCCTGAAATACAACATGCAATAGAATATCACCCAGTTCTTCCTTCAAATTCTGCCAATCTTTCCGATCCACACTTTCGATCAATTCATAGGCTTCCTCTAAAAAATAGGGCAACAGCGATTCACTGGTCTGCTCCCGGTCCCAGGGGCAACCCTCCGGCGCCCGCAACTTACTTACAATCGAAACCAGCTCTTCAAAACGCTCAGCTATTTCTGATGCCATAGAATACTCCAATAATTTTTCAGTTAAATAATTGATCCCACGCCACCTGCTCAAGATAGTTATCTTCCTTGCTCCGCATCTGCTTTTTTCCGCCCGGATCACTGTCAGAATAGTTAAGCAGGTGAAGACCCCCGTGAATAATCAGGCGGGCCACTTCCCGGGCGTAAGGTTCCCTGAACAGGTGCGAATTTTCCTGGGCCCGGGGTAAACTAATGTAAATTTCTCCCTCTAGAACACTTCCCGGTTTAGCGTTCAAACGAAAGGCAATTACATCCGTCAATTGATCAACGTGGAAATATTCTTTTTTCAGTTCGGCAAGAAGTTCATCACTCCCGAAAACCAGGGAAACTTTCGCTGCCGTAGTTCCCTCAGACTTCAGCACCGTAGAAAGAATCAACCTGACAATCTTTAACGCCGGCCCTTCTAGGTGCGGATCTACGGCAACCTGAATAAAAATCATGTTTTAGGAAATTTAGTCTTCCCCGAATTAGGCTTTTCTTCAGCCTCCGGGTACTCAATCCGGATATGGTATATCCCTCTTAAAACCGGGAGCAGGCCGGTGGTACCATCCACTTTCCCCTTGATCCTGGTCAGTTCATCCAGGGTTAAAGGACATTCGTTCAGTTGTCCTTCAGAAACGCGTTTATTTATGATTCTATTAATCATCTCCTCAATCCTGGTAATCTCCGGTTCCTTGATGGAACGAACGGCGGCCTCGATGGCTTCGCAAATCATGAGGATACCGGTTTCCCGAGTGTTCGGCTTGGGACCGGGGTATTTATAGCTCTGCTCATCAATATTTTCACCGTTCTCATTCTTCAGGGCTTTCCGGTAAAAATATTCCACACGGGTAGTGCCGTGATGCATGGGAATGAAATCACTGACGATAGTTGGTAAACCGTATTCGCGGGCTAAATTCATCCCTTCGGAAACATGATTCTTAATAATTTTAGCGCTCATGATCGGCGTTAATGAATCGTGTTTATTGACTCCGGAATATTGATTTTCAATAAAATATTCGGGGCGCACCATTTTCCCGACGTCGTGATAATAAGCCCCCACTCGGCACAAAAGGGCATTAGCGCCAATGGCATCGGCGCAAGCCTCGGCCAGATTACCAACTACAACGCTGTGATTAAAGGTGCCGTTGGCTTCCTGCTGGAGCCGTTTCAATAAAGGGTGCTGAAAATCCAGTAATTCAATCAGGGTCAAATTGGTGGTGGCACCAAACGAAACCTCCAGAATACCAATCAGACCGTAGGTCACAATCGGAGATAAAACTGAAATAACTGATAAATAAAGCAGATCATCTCCCATGACACTCCAGTTATGGCCCTTGAATAGCCCCTGACCCAGAACCACAATAATACTGCTGGCGATTAAAGCAAAAATAGCGGTGAATAATTGCGAGCGGGTACGCAGCCGGCGAACAGCGTAAATACCGGCGGAGGAAGTGAACAACGCCGTAACCATGAATTCGACATTGTTCCCAATTAAAATTGTAACCAGCAGAACGATGGAGGTAATTCCCATGAATCCGATGCGGGCATCAAATATGATCGTTAGAACCATAGCCGCCACCGTCACCGGGATTAAATACTCTGAAAGATTCAGCCTGGAATAAAATAAATAAGCCAGTCCTATCTCAGTTATAAAGACCAGATCCAATAGCAGCACCATTTTCCAATCATTAAAAATGGGGGTTCGGTAGGTGAGTAGAAAGGTGAAGAAAAAGGAGACAATTACTGTTATCAGCAATACCCGGCCGATATAAGCCAGAAATACTTCCTGGCCCCGTTCCACTTTTTCCCGCCGGTCAATTGCCACTGTCAAAGAATTCAATTTCTGGAGTACGTCCTCCGTAATACGCATATTGGCATCGACAATCCGTTCATTTTTAATGACAATACCTTTATTTCGTGGAACCCGGTCTAAAACCGCCTGTTGACGGCGTTCCGTTGTCTCCCGGTCATAAATCAGATTAGGTTTCATGAACTCAACAATCAGTTCATAGCCCAAATCCCGACGTAGGTCCTGTTCATCCTTATAAAGTCCCGTCACCTCCACCCGGGCTTTCGTCCAAGCCTGCTGTAAATCAATATAGGTATCCGGGGCAGTCAGTTCCGAGGCCTGGTCCTCACCCAGTTTTACCGCCACTTCTTCACTGATTATGTCCTTCAGAGCAATGTCATAGATTCCTTCAGTCCAGTGATTCCGACAAATCTGGATTATATCATCCTTGAATTTATCCAAATCAGGAATGATTAACTGCTCCGGTGGTGCCACTAATATCTGGTTCCATTTTTCCGATCCAACGGCGAATGGAAACTCCTCACCCAGGGCTGCCATTAATACCGCCACCGTGGCACTGTCTGTTTGAAGCATTGTCCGGGCTTCATCAAAGCGTTCTGAAAAGCGGTTCCGGTACTGGAAATCCCGACTCTCGGAGAGTTTCACATTAGCGGCCCGAATCTCCTTTAACAGGGTGAAAAATCGCTCAATGGTAGCAATCTGGCCAGTAACAATTGACTGGGATCGAACAAAAATAAACGGTTCTGATTTCAACGCTTCATTCAGGTCGGATTGCAACTCCGAATCTGTTTTTAAAACCGGGAAATTAAACGGTGCCAGGATCGGTTCCCGGGTAATATCATTGAGCTGATAGCTGTACTGGAGCGATTTCCCCCGCGGAAACAACAGGGAGAGAACAATCACCAACCCAATTAATAAAAGAATCTGCTTGCCATAGACCTGAAAAGTGTTTCCAATACGCTGAAACAAGGTGGGACGGTTTGGTTTACGGATCATTAAATATCCTGTAAGGCGCCAATAATTGCTTTGGCAATAACGATTCGCTGGACTTCGCTGGTACCCTCACCAATTTCAAGGACTTTCGCATCCCTGAAATAGCGTTCCACACCATATTCTTTTACATAGCCATAACCACCGTGTACCTGGATAGCCTCGGTGGTGACTCGCATGGCTGTTTCACTGGCAAATAATTTGGCCATTGCGGCCTCCTTAATCACATTCAGGCCCTGGTCTTTCAGCCAGGCGGCGTGAAAGGTCAATAGTTTTGCCGCTTCAATTTCGGTGGCCATATCCGCTAATTTAAAAGCGATAGCCTGGAATTCGTGAATCTTCTTCCCGAACGCCTTCCGCTCGGTGGAATATTTCAAAGCGCGTTCATAGGCCCCCTGAGCTGTTCCCACCGCCAGGGCAGCCACTGAAATCCGGCCCCCTGTTAAAGTGGACAAGAATGTTTTAAAGCCCTTTCCAGGTGAACCTAACATATTTTCAGCGGGAACACGCATATCTTCGAAAAATAGCTGACGGGTGTCACTGGCCTTCCAACCCATTTTCTTTTCCGGCAAACTTTTCCGAAAGCCGGGAGTATCAGTCGGTACAATAAATGCACCAATCCCCAGATCTTTCCCCGCCTCCACAATTCTGGCGGTGATATTAATTATTTTAGCATATCCGGAGTTGGTAATAAAAATTTTTCCACCGTTAATCAAATAGTCAGACCCGTCTTTCACTGCTTTGGTCTGGGTAGCGCCGGCATCACTGCCGGCACCAGGCTCAGTGAGTCCGAAAGCGCCCAGGATGGCGCCACTGGCCAGTTGAGGAACATATTTCTGTTTCTGTTCTTCATTACCGGCAATTACAATCGGCATGGTTCCCAACGATGTATGGGCAGCCATGGTAATTGCCACAGAAGGATCGACCCGGGCCATTTCCATAACAGCGGCGGCGTAGGCGACCGTATCCATCCCGGCACCACCATACTTCTCCGGAACCGGAATCCCCATCAACCCCAGTTCTGCCATGCGCTGCACCAGGGAAAGGGGGAATTCACCTTTTTTATCCAATTCCAGCGAAACAGGAGCGACCTCATTGTTGGCAAAATCCCGAACCATTTCAACCAGCATGATGTGCTCGTCACTAAAAAACAGGTCATTCATTTCAAACGATTACCTTTCCAAGCCTAAACTGAGTTGAATTTACTAAGGAATTGCTCCCGGTTTACCAGCGAATAGCAGCCGACGCCCAGGTAAAACCGGCACCAAAGGCAGCCAGTATAATATAATCACCCCGCCGAAATTTTCCTTCCTGATAGGCTTCACATAAAGCAATCGGAATGGAAGCACCGGTCGTATTCCCGTAACGATGGATATTGCTGTAAAGCTTGTCCATGCCAACGCCCATTCGTTTAGCTACCGCCTGACTGATACGGTAATTGGCCTGGTGGGGAATAATTAAAGCGATATCATCCAGGGTTAACTGGTTCGCCTCAAGGGCCTCCTGAATTACCTCCGGAAACCGGGTCAGGGCATTCTTAAATACTTCCCGGCCGTTCATAGCGGGATAATGACGGCCCTCCTTAAGCATTTTCGTGGACAAGCGGGGATTTTCCCGGGAGGCGGGGCCTTCGCACCAAAGCATTTTCAGGTATTCCCCCTGTGAATGAAGATGAGTAGAAAGAATACCACTATCGCCGGTGCTGGGTTGCAGAACAGCCGCTCCGGCACCATCACCAAATAAAACGGCCATATCACGACCTTCCGTGGAAAGATTCAAAGCGGTGGACTGAACCTCGGCTCCAACAACCAAAATGTTTTTGTATTCACCGGTTTTAATGTACTGATCCCCGATTGAAAGGGCATAAATAAAGGCAGAACAGGCAGCCTTTATATCAAATGCACCCACTGTATTCATGTTAAACCGGTGCTGCAGTTGGGGTGCAACCCCCGGGAAGAAATAATCCGACGTCAATGAAGCAACTATGATTAAA
>JBHHUS010000029.1:0-24975 GCA_046861615.1 Fidelibacterota bacterium | reverse complement strand
AGTTGGCTAAAGGTGACAGTGAATATGCTGCTGGTTTGGTTGCTTTCAATTCGATTTTTCAAGTCCTGTTCTATTCCGTTTACGCCTATGTTTTCATAACTGTTCTGCCCACCTGGTTTGGGTTGAAAGGCACGCTGGTGGAAGTGACCATCGGTCAGATTGCTAAAAGTGTATTCATTTATCTGGGGATTCCGTTTCTGGCCGGTATCATCACCCGTTTCAGCCTGATAAAGATCAAAGATAAGGGATGGTATCATAATAAATTTATTCCCAAAATCAGTCCCCTGACCCTGATAGCGCTGTTGTTTACCATTATCGTCATGTTTTCGTTGAAAGGTGAATATATCGTCAAAATTCCCCTGGATGTAGTAAGGATTGCCATTCCGCTTTTTATTTACTTTGTGGTAATGTTCCTGGTCTCCTTTTACATGGGCCATAAAGTAGGCGCTGATTATTCACAATCGGCAACCCTGTCATTCACGGCTGCCAGCAACAATTTTGAACTGGCGATCGCGGTGGCTGTGGCGGTATTTGGAATTAATTCCGGCGAGGCCTTTGCTGCTGTCATTGGGCCCCTGGTGGAAGTCCCGGTGTTAATCAGCCTGGTTAGTGTTGCTTTATATTTCAGGAAAAAATTCTATCAGTGAGATCTGATAGTGTGTTTCCTGTTTCCGTTGTAGTTGCACATGCTTGTTATAGACATAAATACTGCTTACCTAAACTTTTAGGATATTACTGGTTTACTTCTTTGCCACCTGCAATCCATTAGCTACAGTTAGAAGCTCTGACTTCATTATCTCCTGTGAGCATTACAACCTTAACACCCATATTATGAAGTTACTCAATGACCGTTTGGGCCTGGGGTCATATTTCATCTCTGATGGCAATAATACCGGTAACTGCTTCCTCAGTCCCCACCAGGATTACGGTTTTACCATCATTTCTAAGTTCTTCAATCTGGGGAATGGAATAAATATCCTGACCCAGTTTATGAAACAGACGCTGGTTGCCCACGTAGCAGGTTTTATTCCTAACTTTTGCTGTTGCACCGTAACCGGTGAGGGCGCTGAAATTAGTAGCAACTGAATTATTAATTCCGCTGGTTTCGGCTTTCCAGACAATTGCCCGGGCTAATGGATGCTCGGAAAAATGCTCCACACTGTAAGCTAATTCCAGAATTTCATCTTCCGTGCCATTCAACGCAATAATGTCGGTGACTACTGGTTGGCCCTTGGTCAACGTCCCGGTTTTATCAAAGGCGATAACCTTGATTTTTCCCAAATTTTCGAGGTGGACACCCACTTTGATCAAAACACCAGTTCTTCCGGCCCCAGTGATAACCGCCTAAAAGAATTGCGATGATATAGATAAAAAATTCTGCAAAGGATGAAATGAATTCAAGGTGACTTAGAGTAAAGGCCATACCGGTAATTAAACCGGCAATTAAGGCATTACGCATCGGTGGGTATACCATTTCCCCTGGAAAATCATTTCTTTTTCAGCTGCTTTTCCTATATCATTTCACTCCCTGATTAGTTTTTCAGCAGCGACTAAATGCGACGGACCAATACTGCCTGGGCCATTTTTTTATCCATGGCGATATGAACATGACCGACTTTTAAAACGTATGAAGGAAATTTTTGTACTACTTCAATGTGTATTCCCGGCAAAATACCCATTGCCATCAGTTTCTGTAATTTGTTATTGTTTTGTACCTGCAGGAATACCACTGTTCCTTTTACGCCCCTTTCCAATTCAGTAGCCCTGATGACAATCGGTTTCACGACCCTTTCCGCTTTCTGGCAACACCGGCCCGGAGGAATGGGCTTGTGATGAGGACAGTAATTCGGATGACCTAAAAGGGTGCAGATACTATCCTGGACCTCGCTCCGCAGTAAATGCTCAAATTGGCAGGCCGTATCTTCAACAAGGCTGTCTTTTATATCGAAAACATCGACCATCAATCGTTCTGCCAGCCGGTGTCTTCTGACAGTTTTTTCCGCTTCTTTCAGTCCATTCGCTCTTAATCTGATGCCCTCGTCGGAAACATCGATATATTCCAGGGCCAGAAGTTCGTTAACTTCCGGAGCGCTTTTTTCTTCTTTCAATTCTTCCCATTTAACTGACTCCTGACCCAGTTCTGCATTCATTCTCCAGAGGTATTCCAGGATTTCTTCGGCATTATCGCTTAGTCGCATTTCGCTTCTCACTTAATTTTTTAAAAAATTTTATTAAACTGGTATCCCTCGGAATTTCATACCCGCAATTGGGACATTTGATCAGACCGCACGGTCTGGAAATCGGGCAACCCTGACAGGCAACCGCGCTTTCCTCTTCCTTAAACCTGAGACCACACAACGGACATTTCATAATGTTACTCCCAGGGAGGTCAGAATTATGTTTACCAGGAAGCCCACAAAGAAAGCAAAGGGGAAAATAAAGGCTACCATACCCAGAGCTGTTTTCCAACCACGTTCTTTGATAGTGATTGATAATTGGGCAATACAGGGCATAAAGAGGGCGATAGTAACAATGGACACTAATAAAGGGACGCCGGTCAGGAGACCTTCATTTTTCAGGTCATAAAGTCCGGCGGCGCCGAAGTCCCGGCGGAAAAAACCGAAAAGGAACGCAGTTGCCGCTTCCTTTGGTAATCCAATCCAACTGGTGGGATATGTCAGCAGATCGACAATTAAATCAAACAGCTTCGTGATTTTACCGATCCAAATGAAGATACTCGCCAGAATAAATAAGGGTAATACTTCCTTAAAATACCATTCCACCCGGGTGTACGTCTTAGTGAATACATTTGATATTTTTGGCCACCTGAGAGGGGGCACTTCCATATAAAAGAAGGGTGATTCACCAGGGATAATCCTGGCCGCCAGGAATCCGACCAACATAAAAACAAGCACCATAATTCCGGTGAATATCCACAGCATTTTTGCATCTCCGGAAAGTAAGGCCAGAATTACTCCCAATTGGGCGGAACACGGAATGGCCAAGGCCAATAATAAGGTGGAAATGACTTTTTCCTTACGGGTCTCCAGGGTTCGGGTAACCATGGTTGCCATAGTGTCGCATCCAAACCCCAGTACTACCGGGATCACTGCTCTTCCGTTAAGCCCGATTTTCTTGAATACACGATCAATGAGCATTGCCAATCGCGGCAGGTAACCGGAATCCTCAATAATTGAAAAAGCGATGAAAAAAGTGGCCACGATGGGCATGATAATCGCTATGGCGTAACGGACCCCCAGGGTAATGATTCCGTAATCGTTTACAAAGAGGTCTTGAAATACCTTCCAGGGGATAATTGCGGTAACTATATTGGTGATGTAAGGGTTGATATAGGTACCAAAAACAGTCCTCTCCAGGAAATCCACTGCAACCTGCGCCCCAAAAACACCAACAAATTCATAGAGAACATAGATTGCCACTAAAAGAAAGGGTATTCCGGTCACCGGTGACATCATTAACCGACTCAGCCGTTCCCGTAAACTGATTCTTTCCGGCTTCACGGCGGTTGTTGAGTTCTCAACGATTTTATGGATTATCTGTTGTCTTTGGATGGTGATGAGATAATTCAGCGGTTCGCTGAACTTCGCTTTTGTTACCTTAATGATTGCATTGATGGTTGCTATATTTTCTTCTTCCTGAATCAAACCATTCATTTCAGCGTCATCCTGAAGCAGTAATAGAGCCAGGGATCGTTTCGAAATACCGTATTTATTTCTAAGCAATCCGGTTATTTGGGTTATGGCAGATTCGATAGTTTCATTGTATTTGAAGATTTTAATGGACTTTTTCACCGGATTAACAATTGCCTGACGCAGATTATCCATCCCTTTATTGCCGGTTGCAATGGTAGACACAACCGGAATATCCAGTTCATTTCGGAGCTTTTTTAAATCAATCTTGATTCCCAACCGGTCTGCTTCATCCATGATATTCAGATCGAGAATCACCGGAAGCTCTGCCTCGATGAGTTGCAGCGTCATATGGAGTGTTTTTTCAAGACTTTTTGCATCGGCTACATGTACCACTACATCAGCAATTTCTTTTGACAGGATGGTACGGGCAACATGTTCCTCTTCGGTTATAGGCAGGAGAGAGTACATCCCCGGTGTATCCGTAATCCCTATTTTTTCACTATCAATGTTACCGTTTCCCCGGGTCACTTCAACCGTAGTACCGGGATAGTTTGATACGGTAACATATCTACCGGTTAAATTACCAAAAACAACACTTTTGCCAACATTGGGATTACCGACTAATACAACCCGTTTATTGCCTTCAATTATTTCACTGGCGGTACTGTGGCAGCTCGCTTCATTTTTTTTATTCTTGGTATTCATATTCGTTTTTCAGTTCAAGGGCACTGGTTATTTGGTTTAGTAAATATTTAACTATTTATTAAAAATTATATTAGAATTCTTCCACGTGTTTAATTCCTTCATTAAAAAGGTTATTTATATGCTCATCATCCAATGAGTAAAACACCAACCTGCCATCCTTGTGGTACTTTACCAGTTTCATATTTCTTAGGATTCGTAAGTGATAGGAGATGGCATGTTTTGTTTTCCCCAGAATTTTAATTATCTCACACACGCAAAGTTCTTTTTGTGATAAGGCGAAAATTATTTTAATTCTGGTGGGATCACTGAGAACTTTAAAGGTTTCCGAGAGCAATTGCATCGTACGCTCCGGTTTAATCCTGGTTTTGATGTACGAGACTTTATTCTCGTCCACATAAGCAACTTCACAAATTTCTTCTTCATTTCTTTGCATATTGTTAGACTCGGTTGTTTAAATTAAAATAGTTAAGCAACTATTTAACTGTAATATAATAGCTATAACCAATTCAAATCAAGTCTGATACTGTTTTTTAATACAATTATGGTGATGGGGATTTGAGCTGAATTTGCAATGGGATAAGAAATTTTTAGAATTAGGAATGAAACAAAAACTACTGTTTTTGTTGAAGTCATTATTAGACTTACGGAAGTTTAAACCAATATTGATCAGGGCGCGATAAATTAATTCAAAAAACTCTTAGCAGTGTCTTTAACTAAATATTCGAACTCAAAATTATCCCCTTTCCTTTCCTCCCCTGAATCTGTTAAGTTAACCGGAAAATTAGCCCTTAACTAGCCGGTAAAATGATGTCTGGTTGACTGCAGATATTTCGGCTGGTCTTGTGGTGAATAAATTAGTTAACCAGAACAGTGGCAGGATCGTGACTATGAAATACCCGGATTTGGTAAATGTTATTGGTGGAAAAACCACAGCTTTTAATGGTGAATTTTTAGATGTTTTAAGTCCCTTGAATGGTGATTTCATATCCCGGGTTCCCCTCTCCGGAGCATCAGAAGTGGATCAGGCGGTTACTTCTGCCCGGGAAGCTGTTCCTGATTGGGCGGCCATGCCCATCAAAGAGCGTGTACAGGTTTTTTACCGCTACAAACAATTATTGGAAAAATACCAGGATGAATTGACCACACTGGTAGTGGAGGAGAACGGTAAAACCAGCGGTGAAGCCCGGGCTGAAGTGTTGAAATCAGTGGAAGTGACTGAATTCGCCTGCGCTCTGCCCCAGTTGACATCTGGTGAGGTGGAGGAAGTTAGTCGTGACGTGGAATGCCGTTCTGATCGCAAACCGCTAGGGGTGGTGGCTAGTGTTACACCTTTTAATTTCCCTAATATGGTACCCAACTGGACGATTCCTAACGCTATTGCCCTGGGGAATGCCATGATTCTAAAACCGTCAGAACAAACCCCCTTGAGCGCTAACCGTCTGGCGGAACTGTTGAATGAAGCCGGACTTCCAGAGGGTATCTTTAATATTGTTCACGGTGCCCGGGAAGTGGTGGAGGCTATTTGTGATCACCCGGGGATTGATGCAATTTCCTTTGTGGGGTCCACCCGGGTAGCGAAATTGGTATATGCCCGGGCTGCGGCCCACCATAAACGGGTCTTGGCCCTGGGAGGCGCTAAGAATCACTTAATCGTTCTCCCCGATGCCAACGTGGAAATGACCGCCACTAACGTGGCTGCTTCCATGACCGGTTGTTGTGGACAACGCTGCATGGCCGCCTCCGCCATGGTGGCAGTGGGCGAAGTGGATGCAATTATTGGGAGACTATGCGAAGAGGCCCGAAAAATTATTCCTGGTAAAAACCTGGGAGCGGTTATTTCACTAACTGCTAAAGAGCGGATTGAGAATTACATCACCCAGGCGGAAAAGCAGGGAGCGGAAATACTGGTGGATGGACGCGGTGTCAAAGTGCCTGGCCGTGAAAATGGTTTTTATGTGGGTCCCACAGTCATCGATAAGGTTACGACAGACATGCCCATTGCCCGGGAAGAGGTCTTTGGTCCGGTTCTTTCCATTCTTCGGGCCCAGACGGTGGATGAAGCCCTGGAGATTGAAAATAGTTCTGAGTATGGTAATGCTGCTGCTGTATTCACCCAATCCGGCGGACTGGCAAAATATGTGGCAGAGCGCGCCAGTGCCGGGATGATTGGCGTCAATATTGGTGTTCCCGTACCCCGGGAACCCTTTTCCTTCGGAGGGTGGAACCAATCCAAATTCGGCACAGCGGACATCACCGGCAAGAGTTCGATCGAGTTCTGGACCAAATTGAAAAAAACCACAGTAAAATGGAATCCCGAAGCCCGCACCAACTGGATGAGTTGAACGTAAAGAGCATGAGTTAACCGGGATATCGTCTATGGCAGCATCCGAATCAAATCATAATCTGCTCTATGGTATTGAAGACCGCCCGCCGCTGAAAGAAACCATTATTCTGGGCTTTCAGCATTATTTAACCATGTTCGGCTCCACGGTGGCGATCCCCTTGCTGCTGGCACCGGCCTTCGGGATCACTGATCCGGTGGAAAAAGGCTGGCTGATTGCAACCATGTTCTTTGTCAGTGGAATAACGACCATTTTACAAACTACCTGGGGCAACCGATTACCGATAGTCCAGGGAGGAACCTTTTCATTCCTGGCTCCTACGTTTGCCATTTGTGGGATGGCCGCCTTAGCCAATTCCGGCTGGGAGGTACGGATGCAACACGTTCAGGGCGCGATTATTGCCGGTTCGGTCTTTGAAATTGCCCTTGGTGCCAGCGGGATGGTTGGGCGACTGTTGCGATGGGTAGGACCGGTTACAATCGCTCCCACGATTGCCCTGATTGGCCTGGCGCTATTCAAGTTCGGAGCTCCGGAGGCTGGAAAATACTGGCCCATTGGCGGACTCACAATTGTATTGATTATTTTATTCAGTCAATATTTTTCCCGTCGTTACCGGACCCTTGAACTCTACCCCATCTTACTGGCGATTTTGACTACCTGGGCCGTGGCAGCTCTGGGAACATTTTTAGGTATTTTCCCCGCCGGTCATCCGGCATATACCAGCCTGGAGAATTTAAACAATGCACCCTGGATCCGTATTCCTTACCCCTTTCAGTGGGGTCTGCCTAAGTTCGGGATTGCGGCTCTGGTGGGAATGCTGGCCGGATACATTGCTTCCATCGTGGAGTCCATTGGTGATTACTATGCCTGCGCCCGTCTGAGCGGTGCTCCTGTCCCTAATGGTAAGACCATTAGTCGGGGTATTACCTTTGAAGGCATTGGCTGTATGATAGCGGGAATTTTTGGTACCGGGAACGGAACCACTTCTTACAGTGAAAACATTGGAGCCATTGGGCTTACCCGGGTGGGATCCCGGCGGGTGGTGCAGGCCGGTGGCTGGATCATGATTGTTCTGGGAACGGTGTCCAAATTCGGCGCCCTGTTTACTACGATTCCCAGCCCTATTGTTGGCGGAATGTATTGTGCTATGTTTGGAATGATTGCTTCGGTAGGTCTTTCCAATCTCCAGTTTGTGGATTTGAATTCGGCTCGTAACCTGTTTATTCTGGGATTCGCTTTTTTCATGGGCTTGAGTGTTCCTGAGTATTTTGTACTTCACCCGCTTGTGATTGAGGGTCAATTCCAATGGCTGGGGAATATTATTAATACCCTGGGCAGCACCGGCATGGCTGTGGGAGCGTTTATTGCTCTGGTATTGGATAATACAATCCCGGGGACGGACGAAGAGCGGGGACTCACCGTCTGGCAACAGGTGCAGATTTAAGTGAACCTTCAAATTCAAGGAGGCGGTTATGTCAATTTTGATTAAAAATGGGCGTGTAATCACGGCTGTGGATGATTTTATTGCTGATATATTCATTGATCAGGAAGAAATTACCCAGGTGGGAAAAGACCTGGACGTTCAGCCGGATACGGTCATTGATGCTGCGGGAAAATACGTTTTACCGGGAGGTATTGATCCCCATACTCATCTGGATATGCCCTTTGGCGGTACTGTTTCTTCCGATGATTTTGAAACCGGTACCCGGGCCGCTGCTTTTGGTGGCACCACCACAATTATTGATTTTGCTATCCAGACTAAAGGACACTCCGCCCTGGAGGGCCTGGACACCTGGCACGCCAAAGCTGAAGGGAAAGCCGCCATTGATTACGGTTTCCATATGATTATCACCGATATGGAAAGCGATCGGCTTTCGGAGCTGGAGACCCTGGTTGAGGAAGGTGTTACCTCCTACAAATTATTTACTGCTTATCCCGGCGTTCTGTACATGGATGACGGCATGATTTTTCAGACCATGCGCCGGGCGGGAGAACTGGGTGCTTTGATTTGTATGCATGCTGAGAACGGTATTGTCATTGACGAAATTGTCAAACTGGCTTTAGGGGCGGGGAAAACCGCTCCCAAGTGGCATGCTCTCACCCGGCCAACCCGGATGGAGGCAGAGGCTGTTCACCGTACCATTGCCATTGCCGAAGTTGCCAATGCACCACTATACATTGTTCATTTATCCTCCTCCGATGCTCTAGAGCAGGTCACCTTTGCCCGGGATCGTGGCCGCCCGGTGTACGCGGAAACCTGTCCCCAGTATTTATTACTGGACCTCTCCTATTATGAGCATGAAGATTTTGAAGGGGCGAAATATGTAATGTCACCACCCCTGCGGGAGCAATGGAATCAGGCTGAACTCTGGCGGGGATTGAAAAGCGGAGATCTCCAGGCAGTATCCACTGACCATTGTCCTTTCCGGATGGAGGACCAGAAAGTGTTGGGGCGGGAGCTGTTTACTAAAATTCCCAACGGTGCTCCAGGTATAGAAAACCGCATGAGTCTGGTTTACCAGGCTGGTGTGGTAGAGAAGCGGATTTCCCTGAATCGTTTTGTGGAAATTACTTCTACGTCAGCAGCCAAATTATTTGGTCTCTATCCCCGGAAGGGTACCATTGCCACCGGCAGCGATGCAGATGTGATTATTTTCAACCCCAACCATAAAGAAATGATTAGTATCTCCAATCCCCGGACCCATCACATGAATGTGGACTATAATGCCTATGAAGGGTTTGAAGTACAGGGATTTACCGAGACCGTGATTTCACGCGGAAAGGTTATTATTCAGGATGGCGACTATCTTGGTCAAAAGGGGGATGGCCGATTCCTGAAACGGGACCTTCACCGTTCATTACAATAATTGGAACGAAAGGAGACACAATGCCCAGAATCATTAAATCCGGATTAATTCAAATGAGCCTTCCCATGACAGAGGGAGAAGGAACAATTGCTGAAATCAAGGAGGCAATGTTGAAAAAACATCTGCCTTTTATTGATGATGCCGGTAGGCAGGGAGTTCAGATTCTCTGTCTACAGGAGATCTTCAGCACGCCCTATTTCTGTCCTGGTCAGGATTCGGTCTGGTACCAATCGGCGGAAGCAGTTCCTGGCCCCACTGTGGAACGGATGCAGGAATTGGCCAAAAAATACCAGATGGTCATGATTGTCCCGGTTTATGAAAAGGAACAGCCGGGCATTCTTTACAACACCGCCGCGGTGATCGATGCAGACGGTTCCTTTCTGGGGAAATATCGCAAGAATCATATTCCCCACACCTCTGGTTTCTGGGAGAAATTTTTCTTTCGTCCCGGTAATCTGGGTTACCCGGTGTTTGAGACCGCCTATGCCAAAATCGGTGTTTATATTTGCTACGATCGTCATTTCCCGGAGGGCGCCCGGGCCCTGGGCTTAAACGGGGCTGAAATTGTTTACAACCCCTCTGCTACGGTTGCGGGACTTTCCCAATATCTGTGGAAACTGGAACAGCCGGCTCACGCTGTGGCCAACGGTTATTTTATGGGTTGCATTAACCGGGTCGGGAAAGAGGCGCCCTGGAATCTGGGCCATTTTTACGGCAGTTCATACTTCGTAGATCCCCGGGGTAATATTTTTTCAATTGCCTCAGAAAATAAGGATGAATTACTGGTGGCGGAAATGGACCTGGATTTGATTGATGAGGTACGTTCCACCTGGCAGTTTTTCAGAGATCGTCGGCCCGAATCTTATGATGGTTTAATTGCACCCTGAAGGAAGGAGTCTGAAATGAACAGTGCTGAAATCAGACAGAAACATAGCGCCCATCTTTTCCCGGCAGTGAAAAATTTTTACCAGGTGCCATTGGTAATAACAGAGGGACAAGGAATTCAGGTTACAGATGCCGACGGGAATCAGTACCTGGATTTCTTTGGCGGTATTTTAACTGTTTCTGTCGGCCACGCCAATGAGGAGGTTAACGCCGCCATCGTAGCGCAAGTGAATCGTTTAAGTCACGTTTCTACCCTTTACCAGGTGGAGTCGGTAGTACAACTGGCGGAAAAATTGGCTCACATTACCCCTGGGAAACTGGAAAAATGTTTTTTCACTGCCTCGGGAACTGAGGCGGATGAAACCGCCGTAATGATGGCTCAGGTTTACACCGGTAAGGGAGAATTCATCGCCCTGAGGCATGCCTATTCCGGTCGCTCGCTTCTGGCTCAATCATTAACAGCTCATGCCTCCTGGCGAGCTCTGCCCACTCAGGTGGCGGCGGTGAAACACGCCCTTGCACCTTATTGCTACCGTTGTCCCCTGAAATCGTCCTACCCTGATTGTGGAGTCGGTTGTGCTCAGGATGTGGAGGAATTGATTCGCACTACCACGACCGGTGAAATTGCCGGTATGATGGTGGAACCGATCCAGGGCGTGGGTGGCTTTATTACACCACCACCGGAATATTTCCAGATTGTGGCTGAGATTGTTAGGCATTACGGTGGTATTTTTATTTCTGATGAAGTTCAAACCGGGTTTGGCCGAACCGGAAAAATGTTTGGAATTGAACAGTATGGCGTTGTTCCGGAGATGATGACCATGGCCAAAGGGATTGCTAACGGTTTACCCCTGGGGGCAGTCATCACTACTGGTGAAATTGCTGATTCATTAGTAAAAAACAGTATTTCGACTTTCGGAGGAAATCCTGTCAGTTGTGCGGCTGCAAATAAAACTATGGAAATTGTAGAACGTGATAACCTAACGGAGAATTGTTCCACCATGGGTAAACTCCTGCGTCAGGAACTGGAACGGTTACAGCAAAAATACCCGAAAATTATTGGTGATGTCCGTGGCATGGGACTCATGCAGGCGCTGGAACTGGTATTGGATGAAACCAGTCACGACCGTACTCCCAACCCCAAGGCCCTGGATCAACTTATGGAGGAGACCAGACAGCGGGGATTATTGATTGGACGGGGCGGTTTGTATGGGAATGTAGTGCGGATTTCACCACCCATGAATGTTACCAGAGAACCAGTGGAAAAAGCGGTTCGAATTCTGGATGATTCCCTGGCGGCTCTTTCTAACTGATTAACGAACGACATTTGAGGAAATCCATGGAATTACCAACTTCGCGGCTGGAGATACAGTTTAAGGAAGACAAACCTGTACTCACGAAGATTGAGGCTGGAATTGAAGCTAACCGCTGCTTGTTCTGTTATGATGCTCCTTGCATAAAAGCCTGTCCCACGGGAATTGACATTCCCGCTTTTATCCGGAAAATTGCTTCCGGTAATCTAAAGGGTGCAGCCATGACCATTTTCAAGTCCAACCTGCTTGGATTTTCCACGGGGCGGGTCTGCCCGGTAGATGAATTATGTGCCGGTGCCTGTGTCTTCAATTTATACAATGGAAAGCCAATCCAGATCGGCCGTTTACAACATTACGCTGTTGCCCGGGCGCTGCAACGGGAGTTGGAAAGCGGACAATCATTGTTTACAGTACCTGAACCGGGAAATCGAAAAGTGGCTTTGGTCGGTGCCGGACCGGCCTCCCTGGCCTGTGCCGGTTACCTGGCACTGAATAGCGTTAAAACCGTTATTTATGAAAAGAATGATTTCCCGGGCGGATTGAACACCACCGGAATTGCCCCGTACAAGATGCCGGCCCCTGAAGCCCTGGCGGAGGCGGATTGGATAACCGGCCTGGGAGTGGAAATTCATCTGGGTGTTGCTGTTGGTCGGGACATTAGAATTGACAAACTACTGGCAGACTTTGACGCCCTTTTCCTGGGGACGGGTTTGGGAAAGGACAAATTCCCCGGCATTCCCGGCGAACGGGAACCGGGTGTCTGGGGCGCCACTGAGCTCATCCGGAAAATCAAAAATGAACCTGATTTTCAGTTACCGTCAAATCTTCGGACAGTTGTTGTCATCGGTGGTGGAAATACAGCCATTGACATTGCCCGGGAATTGGCCTTGTTGGGTGTTCCCAAGGTGAATATCGTCTATCGTCGGACCGAGGCAGAGATGCCTGGTTATGCCCACGAATTGAAGGCCGCCCGACAGGTTGGTGTTCGGTTGATCGAAAAAATTAAACCAGTGCAAATTACTTCTACACCTTCAGGGATATTAGAATTTCACGGTATAATCACCAGTGATGGCAGTCCCGTGAAATTCTCTACTGACTGGATTGTTATGGCCATCGGTCAGGAAAAAATTGCCGGTAGGCTGATTCCTGAGGTGAAAACTGATGATAAAGGAAGAGTGGTGGTAGATCCTGAAACCAGACAAACTTCCCATCTGAAGATTTTTGCTGGTGGTGACTGTGTCAATGGTGGTAAGGAAGTAGTAAATGCCGTGGCTGATGGTCGTGCGGCTGCTGAGGCAATGCTGAAAATGTTTACCGGTGATCATTAATGCTGAGAACCGCTCCAACTATTAATAATTCTGCTATCGCCGGTTTTCACATTGTACACTCCTGCTTATACCGGATACTCGGAGTTTTTCCCGATTCCGGTATTTCAATTCATTTAAATAATTAAAAAGGAAGTATCATGGCTGACTTGACCACGAACATGGCCGGAATTAAAAGTCCCAATCCCTTCTGGCTGGCTTCCGGCCCGCCCACCAATTGCGGTGAGCAAATTATGCGGGCCTTTGACGCCGGATGGGGCGGTGCCGTCTGGAAAACTCTGGGGGAACCGATTGTTAATGTTTCCTCCCGTCTGGCAGCCGTGGCCTATGCCGGCCAACCGGTTTCGGGGTTGAACAATATTGAATTAATAACTGACCGCCCTCTGGAAGCGAATCTCAAGGAAATCCGGGAAGTTAAAAAGCGCTATCCCAATCATGCGGTGATTGTGTCATTGATGGTGGAATCCAAGTCGGAATGGAAAGATATTATCCGCAAGGCGGAGGATGCCGGTGCCGATGGTCTGGAATTGAATTTCGGCTGTCCCCACGGTATGTGTGAACGGGGGATGGGCAGTTCGGTGGGACAGGAGCCGAAAGTACTGGAAGAAATCACCTCCTGGGTAATTGAATTTGCCTCTACACCGGTCCTGGTGAAATTAACTCCTAATGTGGGCGATATCCTGGATCCGGGTATGGCTGCCGTCCGCGGCGGTACGCACGGACTTTCACTCATAAATACGATTAAATCCATTATTGGCGTTGATTTAGAATCGATGGTGCCCCTGCCTGCTGTCCGGGATAAGAGTACACACGGCGGTTATTGCGGACCGGCGGTGAAACCGATTGCCCTCCACATGGTGGGAGCCCTGGCCCGGGACCCCCGCATTACTGTTCCCATATCTGGCATCGGTGGAATCCACCAGTGGCGCGATGCGGCTGAATTCATTGCCCTGGGAGCTACTTCTGTTCAGGTTTGTACCGCAGTGATGCATTACGGTTACCGGATTGTGGAAGATTTGATTGATGGTCTGGCTCATTACCTCGATGAAATGAATATGAGCTCTGTATCCCAGCTGGTTGGAAAGGCGATTCCCCATTTCACCGATTGGGGAGACCTGGATCTGAATTACAAAGTAGTGGCCGATATCGACTCTGAAAAGTGTATCGGTTGTCAGCTCTGTTACATCGCCTGTCTGGACGGTGCTCACCAGTGTATTCACACCCGTCAAAACCCTTGCTCCGCTTACCACGGAGAATCAGACCACGGTTTTAGTCCACGGACCGAAATACAACTGGCACAACAACATGCCGTTCCGGAGGGAATCGGAGCTTATGTCCCGTTTATCGATGATGCGGAGTGCGTTGGTTGTAATCTCTGTCATCTGGTATGTCCCGTGCCCGGTTGTATTAGTATGGTGGAACGTCCTACTGGGAAAGCACCTGAAACCTGGAACGAACGGATGGTCGCCAGTCAGGGTTAATGCGGATTTCTCTTCGCAGTAACCCGAGTACCAGTTATTCATCAGGGGGGTGATAATATTTTAAACGATCGGGGAAAGGCCATGGTGGCTGGAATAACTCATCGGATCGCAACCCGATATTTGGTGCGGGTGATCATTTCACTCCTTTCCGGAATTTCTTTCCTATATTCTCTTCAGGTTGATTTAAAGGGTGAATTGTCGGCTATTCTTACCAGTGAACCGGGTGATCAACAATTGGAGTTTGCGGACTTTCGCCTACAATATATTCCTACTTTTGAGGGGCAATTGCTTAATTCCGGCGAAAATTTCTTTGACTTAGAGATCGCCGGGAGTTTCTCCTGGATTCGTCCCGGCTCAACTGGTTCAGGTGCGGACTTCCGCTTTTCGGAGGAACCATATCGCCTGTGGGTACGCTATTCCACCCGGCGTTTTGAAACACGGTTGGGACTCCAGAAAATCACTTTCGGTCCGGGGCGGTTGTTCAGGTCACTAATGTGGTTCGATCGCCTGGATCCCACCGATCCACAACAATTGACCGAGGGTGTTTACGGTGTCAGAATGCAATACTATTTCCGTCGTAATGCTAATCTCTGGGCCTGGTGCTTGTACGGGAATGACCGTGCCAGCGGCTGGGATCTGATCGCTTCCAAAAAGAAAATTCCGGAATGGGGGGGACGCTGGCAATTTGCCATCCCCCGGGGAGAAATGGCCATGACTTTCCACCGGCGGGTGATTTCCCAGATCAGGGATATTCAGGATGATAAAATTATCTACACGGGTAAATCCATTCCGGAATATAAAATCGGCTGGGACGGTTCCTGGGATATAGGACCGGGGTTGTGGTTTGAGGGCGCCCTGGTTTACGGTCAGCATAGCGGTGTTTACCCTGACTGGCAATCGTTTTTCACCGTGGGAATGGATTACACCTTTGCCGTCGGGAACGGCCTGACCCTGGCAGCGGAACAGTTTAATATAAATAGCGGTGAAACTCTGAAGAATGCAAGTAAATTAGGTTCCTTCTCCGGATTGATTGCAACTTATCCATTGACTCTGTTTGATCAGGTGGCCTGGTACATGATTTATGACTGGGAACAACAGCAATCCTTTCAATATGTCCGCTGGCAGAGAAGCTATAATTCCTGGCTGATAAATCTGGCTTGGTTCTGGAGTAGCGGAGATAAAACCGTTTTTGAAAATCCTGCTCTCCTTACCACCGGTACCTCGGGCTTCCAGTTGATTATTATTTTCAACCATTAGCTCCCCAGGTGCGAATCCGGTTTATCAATGTTGTGATGAAACAAGTAAGGACGGTTTCTTAAACAGATTCATGGTATATTTTAGTGGTTTGGAAGGAAACTCAATATGAACAATTCAGCACTGATTACGGTAAAGGGTTTGATGAAAACTTTTCCAATGGGGAAGGATTCTTTTGTGGCTCTGAACAAGGTGAGTTTGTCTTTTTCCCAGGGAGAATTTGTCGGGATTGTAGGTCCCAGCGGTTCGGGAAAGACTACTTTGTTAAATATCATCGGTTCTCTGGATGTTGCCACTAAAGGAGAAGTTGCTGTACTGGGTAAGAACATCAACGATTTGTCCCAGCGAGAGGCTGCCAATCTACGGAACAGGCACCTGGGTTTTATTTTCCAGACGTATAATTTGTTGCCGGTTTACACCGTTTATGAGAATGTGGAATTACCATTGTTGTTATTGAATTATGGCGCTCAGGAACGACGGGAGGCCATTCTCAAATCACTGGATTGGGTGGGCTTGATGGATAAAATTGATTCCCGCCCGGCACAGTTATCCGGCGGTGAATGTCAACGGGTGGCGGTTGCTCGGGCAATGGTAAAAAAACCGGAGATTGTACTGGCAGATGAACCGACGGCCAACCTGGATGTTGAAAATTCTCATAATATTTTAAATATGATGGTTTCCTTGAACAGGGAGCTGAAAACAACCTTTATTTTTGCGACTCACGATGAAAAGGTTATTCAGTATCTCCATCGGAAAATCTATCTTGAAGACGGCCGGGTGTTGAAGGATGAGGTAGTGGAAGAAAAGATAAAGAATAAGGCAAAGGTTAAGGCGAAGAATTAGGTTGAGGGGAAGACAGAAGGTGTGGAAAAGTATGAAGAGTAAGCAGAGAATATGATAAGTGGATACAAAATAGAATTGAAATGAGTTATGCTGATTTTACAGCCATGCCGGTTTGGCAATTAGCTCTTAATCCATTAATCAAAATTTATGCAACTAATAAATCATTTCCAGTTGAAGAACGTTATGGATTGGTATCTGATATGCCCAGGGCGGCTAATTCAATTACTCACAATATTGCCAAGAGCTTTGGCTATTTTGAACCAGGGGATAAGTCCAGTTTTTATAAAATTTCGCGTGGTAGCGCGTACGAGTTAATAACCCAAATACTTGTAAGTTTGGCATTGTCTTATTTATCCAGTGATTTAAAATCTGATCTTATAGCAATAAATAACCAGATTATTAAAGCATTAAATGCAATTATTAAGACCTTGGAAACTCAGGTTTGCCCATCAAATAATGATTAATAAGAATCACAAATGAACCTGGCATTCAAACTCGCCTATCGCAATCTGAAGGGTGCTCGTTTAAGAACCTGGTTAAATGTGATTGTACTTTCGCTGGCGTTTATTGTAATTATCTGGAATAAGGGTCTTTTAAATGGTTGGGATCAACAGGCCCGCCGTGATACGATTGAATGGGAAATCGGTGGAGGACAATACTGGCAACAGTTTTACGATCCCTACGACCCCTTTACTATTGAGGACAGTCATGCACCGTTATCTGCAGAGATAAAACAGGTGGTTACGGAAGGGAAATTGACGCCTATCCTGGTTTCACAAGCTACCTTCTACCCCGAGGGTCGGATTCAAAGCGTTCTTTTGAAGGGAATCGATCCGGACCAGCAAATTTTAAAATTGCCCACTTCCTATTTAAAACAGGAAACTGATGAAATTCCTGTAATTGTTGGTGAGCATTTTGCCGGAAATAATAATCTGAATGTCGGTGATTATGTAACCGTCCGCTGGCGTGATGCCAATGGTACCTTCGATGCCACCGAAATCCGGATTATCTATATTTTCAAAACCAATGTTCCCACGCTGGATATGAGTACATTGTGGATTCCACTACAAACACTTCAAAATATGCTGCAATTGAAAGATGAAGCTACTATTCTAGTCACTGCCCGGGATACTGGATATATAGGACCGATCCCCGGCTGGGATTTCAAGGACCATTATTTTCTGTTGACCGATATCCGTGAAATGATTGAAATGAAATCCATCGGCGGAGCTGTATTTTTTCTGGTGTTAATGTCCCTGGCTATGCTGGCGATATTCGATACGCAGGTGCTTTCGATTTTCCGCCGTCAAAAAGAGATTGGGACCCACATTGCGCTGGGCATGACCCGTCAGCAGGTTATTGCCCTGTTCACAGTGGAAGGAGCCCTGCATTCAGTCCTGGCGGCTGTTCTAGCAGCTGTTTACGGAATTCCCTTACTGGCCTACCAGGCTTCCGTGGGTTGGACCATGCCGGCTGGAACTGATGATTATGGTTTAACGATTGCGGAGACAATTTTTCCCGCTTACAGTATTGGCCTGGTATTAGGCACTACCCTGGTAGTTCTGATTACGACCACAATTGTCAGTTATCTGCCTACCCGGCGGATAGCCAGAATGAAACCAACCGATGCTCTTCGGGGGAAGATTCAATGATTAAATTTCTAATCAAAGGGTTAGTCCGCGACCACCACCGCAGTCTTTTCCCGATCATAATTGTTGCCATTGGTGTCTGGATTACAGTGTTCATGCAATCTTACCTGGAGGGAATTTTCGGTGATATGCTTGATTCCACCGCCCGCTTTTCTACCGGACATGTGAAAGTGATGACCAGAGCCTATGCCGAAAACAGGGATCAGAAACCGAATGATCTGGCCCTACTGGGTGTTAATCAGATCATGGATAAACTTCAGCAGCAGTACCCGGAAGTGACCTGGGTGAAGCGGATTCAATTTGGTGGTCTCCTGGATATTCCTGGTGAAAACGGCGAAACCCTTTCCCAGGGTCCTGTAATTGGTTTGGGGATCGATTTATTATCTCCAGACAATCCGGAAATCGGGATTTTAAATATCAAAAAAGCCGTTACTGCTGGTCGTTTACCTCGGAATCCCGGTGAAATTCTGATCAGTGAAATACTGGCCAAAAAGCTGGACATCAAATTGGGCGATACTGCCACTCTGCTTAGTTCCACCATGTACGGCAGTATGACTATGTACAATTTCACTGTGGTCGGCACTGTTCGGTTTGGTATGGCGGCTATGGATCGTGGGGCCATGATTGCTGATATACGCGATGTTCAGCGGGCTCTGGATATGACGGATGCCGCCGGTGAAATCCTGGGATTTTTGGAAGATCGCCTTTATCACGATGAAGTTGCGGCTGCGATTGCCGGGGAATTCAACGGTAACTATCTACAGTCGGAGGACGAATATGCTCCGGTGATGGGGACCTTAAAAGAATTGAGCATTCTGGGGGAGTACACTGCCTTGGCTGAAAATTTCTCCGGGATTATTATTTTAATTTTTGTGATGATTATGTCGATCGTTTTGTGGAACGCAGGACTACTGGGGGGCTTACGACGTTATGGCGAAGTCGGAATCCGCCTGGCCATCGGTGAGCCAAAAGGGCACGTGTATCAGTCAATGTTATATGAATCGGTATTCATCGGTTTAGTGGGCTCCATCATCGGCACGGCTCTGGGGTTAGGGTCTGCCTACTGGTTGCAAGTCAAGGGATTGGATATTGGCTCTTTGATGAAAAACGTCAATATGATGATGCCTATGGTTTTACGGTCCACCATTACTCCCGAGACCTATTACATTGGTTTTTTCCCTGGTCTTTTTTCCACTGTGTTAGGAACAGCCCTGTCCGGTATTGGTATTTACAGGCGGCAGACAGCGCAGTTGTTCCGGGAGTTAGAATCGTGACTGGGTTTCTCAAATGTTACCATTCTGTTTGCTGGTTTATTGTATTTCTGGTTTTTGGGTTAATTATCTGTTCTGAAGGGCTTTTTGCCCAACAGCCCACTGTATATGAATTATTAAAACGGCTGGATGCCAATCTGATTGCTGAGAACCGGATTGCCACTGCCACTATGATCATCCACGGTCGACGTGGTAGTCGCTCAGTTCAGTTGAAATCCTGGGTTCAGGGAATGGATAAATCCTTCAGTGAATATCTGGCCCCGGCCCGGGAAAAGGGAACGAAAATGCTGAAACGGGAAGATCAACTCTGGATTTACACGCCGCAGTCGGACCGGATCATCAAAATTGCCGGACACATGTTGCGCCAGTCCCTCATGGGATCGGACCTGTCCTATGAGGATATGCTGGAAGACCCACATTTGGCGAATCTTTATCAGGGTAAGATCATCGGGACCGATACAATAAATGGCCGGTCGTGCTGGGTGCTGGAACTTACCAGTCGTGAGGAAAATGTGGCTTACCGGAAACGGAAAATGTGGGTGGATCAGGAAAGATATATAGCGTTAAGGGAGGAACGCTTTGCAAAAAGTGGTAAACTGCTTAAAACAACCGAAATCAAAACTGTGTTTCAGATTGATGATCGTTGGTATCCAAAACGGATCATTTTTAGAGATGTGCTTTCCAAAGGAGTCGGAACGGAATTGATTATTAATGCGATTGAGTTCGATGCTGATATACCGGAGTACCTATTTACGAAAGCAGCTCTGAGAAAGTAATACTCTTCTTAATTATCATGTTGAGTTAATCAAACTGTGTAGGAAGGATAATAAACTAAGAGTGACAATAAAGTAAATATCAGATTATATTTATTCCTGCTTTCTTGGTGAAGTGAGAATCTATGATTGAGAGAAAAATTAAAGTCACTCTTGTAAAGCTCAAACCTTAAAAACGTATTTTTCACGCTTCAAAATGTTCCCATTCGTGTTTGGCTTTATCAAGTAGGTTTTTGAATTGGCTTTCTCCACGGATTGGATCGATAAGTTGGTCGTAGCGAGCGATAAACGGATAGTTGATAAATCCCCGGTCAATAGCATTGGCAAGCCAATCCAAAGCAGCCTTTTTCCTCCCTGCCAAGGCAAGTATACCAGCAATATAATAGGAAAACTGGTGGTCTCTCCGCCATGTTTTGAACATTTCACCAGTTATCTGATCTTCTATGCGTTTTATGTCACCTTCAACGGCAAACTTAACCAAAAGGCTTGCCTGTGTGAAAGCATCATTCCATCCCACCTGTACATTCTCGGCAACCAAGGCGCGGGCGTCATCGAATCGCCTGTTGTAAGCAAGAAACTGGGCATTGAAGAATAAAGCGGCAGGATTCTGGGGATCCATGTCAAGCCACTTTTTGACATATTTAACTGCGCTATCTGACCTCCCTTCTACCAAATCAAGAAGGCCCATAATACCCCGGCTCATTGGCGTAAGAGGATCTACTTGTTCCAATCTTTCCACTAGGGTACAGGTATCAAGTGTTTTTCCTACAGACGTCTGGGCAACGATCAGCCATAAAAGTGCGTGGGGATCGTCAGGATTGTTGGAAAGGGCCTGTTTGAAGTGATAGAATCCTTTTTTCAGATTTCCACGGAAAACCATAAAAACAAAACCAAGTACCAGATGAGCTTCAGAAGATCCCGGATCTAATTTCAATGCCTTTTCGGCATACTCTTCTGACTTATCAAGATACACTTCATGTTCTATACCCATATTTACATATTGAGAATAAACATATCCCATACCAGCAAAGAGTGCCGGGTTGTCCCCAATGATATCCAGGCCATTCTGAAGATATTGAACTGCGCGATCTAACGCATCTTTTGTAAATAGCCAGGTTTCCTGGCGGGCTTTGAGATAACACTCATAGGCCTCCATATTTTCAATTGGCCTTGCAGCGATCTTTTGATCCTCTTTAGGGCTTAATTTTAATTTAAGGGCTTCTACAATAGAACGGGATACTTGCTCCTGAATATCAAAAACATCATCTAAAGTGCCAACGTATTTCTTGGCCCAAAGATGGTCATCATTTTTCGAATCAATTAATTGAGCGGTAATCCTTAAATTATTCCCGGCTTTTCTCACACTTCCTTCAAGAACGTATTGTACACCTAACTCCCGGCCGATGGTATTTACCGCCTTTTTGGTCCCTTTAAGCTGTACGGCTGATGTTCGGGAGATCACCCGTAGCTGGTTTAACTGTGATAGGTCAGCAGTAATTTCCTCCGTTAGACCGTCACTGAAGTACTCATTGTCTTTCCCGGAACTAATATCTTCAAAAGGTAGGACCACGATTGATTTTACCTGCTGATCCTTTTCTTCAGGCTTTGCTGGTAAACTTGATTGTTCAGTCTCCGGTAATCCATGAGATGCGATACAGTATATCTTAATCTGTTGCTTGACACCTTTTAACTCCGGTTGTCCGATGAACTTCAGCTTAAATTCCGGGCTGCTGGAAATATCCCCTTGCACTTTATGGGTAATTACCACTCCACCCACAGCCGCAAAGGGTTCGATTCTGGAGGCAATATTTACGTCATCGCCAAAAACATCCCCGTCTTTCTCCAAAATGTCACCCTGGTGAATGCCAATTCGTAGATTCAGGTCTTCAATATCCTTTATGGTCTGCTGGATTTTGATGGCACAGTTCACAGCTTGCTTGGAACTGGGAAAACTGAGAAGTAAACCATCCCCGATCTCTTTCAACCATTCACCATTGAACTCCTCCACTATTGGTTTCAAAACACGGCGCTGTTCGTCAATCAGTTCCAGCGCTTTTTCTTCATCATGGGCAGACAGGGCCGTGAATCCGGCAATGTCGGTGAACATAATGGCGGCGAGTTTACGTGTGGGGCTCATCTGAAGCCGTTTGTAGCTTTACTAAACCTCGCAGGTTTAGTAAAGCTTTCTCTTGGGTGGGTTGCTTCATTTAGCTAAGTGTCACTTGCTTCCGAAGCGCGTAGCGCTTTCAGTTTTTCTAATCGTGTTTTTGCATCAATTAAATCCGGCAAGTCTTCATCGGCATCTTTCCAAATCTTAAGGAAGGTACTGAATTGTTCAATCGCCTTGTCATTCAAACCTTTTTCTTCATAGAGTTTTGCCAGTTGCAAGTGCAACCGAGGATCAATAATTCGCCAATTATTAGGGGGATTGAAATGCGTTAAGCGTTCATATTCTGCAATCGCCAGATCTAAAGCACCCATTTTCAAATATACCCGTACTCCTACATCAGCCAACGCAGGTGAATTATATATAGTGAAATATTCAGGGTTGGATAAGGGAATGATACCCAGTGGAGTCATTTGTCGGTATTTCGCTGCTGCCTGGTCTAACGAATTCTGCAGTAACAATAATTCAACCTGGAGGTAATCACGGTAATAGGGGATATTGATGGCCAGTATTTGGGGATTAGTCTGTTCTAATAACGAGTTCATTGCATTAATATGAGATTGGACTTCTTTGATCTTTTTTCCCCTGGCAGCAATGAGACCGAGGGAGAATTCGTAATAAGCTTTTAAAATAGACTCTTCTTTAAAATTAATTTTATGAAATAATTGATACCACACTTTGAATTTTTCCCGGGCCAGGTTTAATTGTCCCTGATCGTAAAAAACCCATCCCCTGGTAAGTTCGACTAAAGCCTTTGGTAATTTAATATCCAGTTCAATACTCAATTTCTCTGCCTGGTCGAGTGTACTTTTGGCGTCATTGAGTCGACCCGTATAATAGTAATAGCCACTTTCCCAAATATACAATACTGGCTTGAAATTCGGGTATTCAGCGTGCTCTAAAGCATACTCCAGCCATTCCAAAGCCTTGTCATAATTCTCGTCAAGACAATAAATATAACTCAGTTTTATGCTGGATGGAAAATTGGGTTTGATTGTCAAAACGTGTTTATATTTTACAATTCCTTCTTCCAGGTTTCCTAAATAATAGGTATAAATATCCCCTATAGTGTCATAAGGATTGGCTTCTCCGGGAACCAGTTTTACATAACGTCTAAGATATTCAAGGGCTTTGTTATAATCCTTTAAATCAGCGTAGGTGTAAGCCAGTAGATTGAGAGCACCGGCGTATTCCGGATCAAGTTCCAGGGCAACTTGGAACTCCTGTACGGCCCGGTTGAACTGCTTTTGATGACGGTAAAGATTGCCCAATTGGGTGTGAGCCCGTTTATCCCGGGGATATTTCTGGGTGAGTTTTATTAAGTATTTCAAAGCAGTTGCATTATCTCCACGGTAGAGAAAATAAGCGGATTCAATATAGAGCCGTTCTCTTTCGGTAACCCGGCCAGAAAAATGCCTGGCCCGCTCTAAATAAACATCTCTTAATTCATTATTAAACCCGGCACGACGATCCTTACCCAGGTAATAATAGGCCATGGCCATGGTGGAATCCAGTGCGATTGCCTGCTTCAGATCACGCTCTGCTTCCGGGATGTACATTTTTTCAAAATTAATCCGACCTTTCAGGAAGTAGTCATAGGCTTCCATGGAGGTAGTAGTCACTTCCCTAATCGGCCGTTGCAAAGATGTTATCGTTTTACTGGGCAGCCCTACACCACTGGAAATTTCCTTACTTAATTGGTCAATCTGATTCTTCAGGATGCTGGCCACACCCTCGCCCCTGGAACTAGTGCTTTTCAGAATTTCTTTAGTATCGACATCCAGGACCTTTACGTCCGTGGCAAAAGTGTTCCCGGCTTTAATGAAACTGCCCAGAACAATGGCTTTTATCCCTTCCCGGCGGCACAGCTCAAATCCTAACTCCCTGTTAATTGTTTTTATATTTTCTTTTCCCATCTGCTTAAGCAGGTCATTAAGCCGCTCCCAGGTGGTTACCCGCAGGTATTTCGATTGTTCCAGACTGGTGATTAACAGGTTGGGTATCGCCACCCGTAAATAATCAAACGACGCATCACCGGTTTGGTTCTCGAAGCTGACAACTGCTACCGGGATCGGTTCAGCAGGCGGTCCTTGAGGTCGAACGTAATAAAACCAGATCCCAATGATAATAATCCCGGTCACGGCGGTGAGGATACTTTTCCCGGGAAACTTCTGACTTTGTTTGACATGAGTGGCTTGGGTGGCAATCACCTGTTGCAGGGGAGTAGCTGGGAGCGGTGCCGCTTCCAGCTTAGCAGACACAGCGGATAGATCGGTTTCCGGCAAGCCATGGGAAGTGATGCAATAAATACGGATAGATTGTTTGACGCCCTTTAGTTTTGGCTCTCCCGCCAGTTTCAATTCAAACTCAGGACTCCCGGAAATATCTCCGGCCACTTTATTGGTAATGGCCACACCGCCAACCGCGGCAAACGGTTCCACCCTTGA
>JBHHUS010000071.1:0-6698 GCA_046861615.1 Fidelibacterota bacterium | reverse complement strand
CCCAGTGAAATCGTGGTGTCCCTGCGGACCCCCCTGGCAAAGAGTGTTTCCCGAATCAAGGAAATGCGCGACCGCTGGAAGTTGGATACGGTGGTTCTGGATGCGGGGCATGGCGGGAAGGATCCGGGAACCATCGGTCGCAAGGGAACGAAAGAGAAGGATATTGCTCTGGATATCACTAAGCGGGTGGGAATGTTACTGGAGAAGAATACTAAATTAAAAGTGATTTATACCCGGGATGAAGATGTATTTATTCCACTGTGGAAAAGAACCAAAATTGCCAATGAAGCCAACGGGAAGATCTTTGTTAGTATTCACCTGAATTCCAGCCCGAATCATTCCGTTGCCGGTGCGGAAACTTATTTACTGCGTCCGGGTAAAACAGAAGATGCCATTGAAGTGGCTTCCCGTGAAAATGGAGTGATTAAACTGGAAGACCAATCCGGTGATCAGTATAAAAATCTGGCCGGTGAAAATTTGATAATGGCTACTATGGCCCAAAGTATGTTTATGAAAGAAAGCGAAGATTTAGCGGCCATGATTCAGGAAGAGATTTGGAAAAAGGTCAAGTCCAAGAATCGGGGAGTAAAACAGGCCGGTTTTTACGTGTTGGTGGGAGCCAGCATGCCCAATGTTTTAGTGGAGGCCGGTTATTTGACCAACCCCAGTGAAGAAAAGAACCTTCGCCGGGCATCCTATCGCCAGCAGGTGGCAGAAGCCATTTACCGGGCAATTATAAAATTCCGATATTCCCGGGAACAGGTTCTGGCTGAGGGTTAAAAATATGGCTGATTTTAATCCGATTGGCGTTTTTGACTCCGGTTTAGGAGGCTTAACGGTGGTTCAGGCACTTCGTCGAAAACTGCCCCATGAAACAGTTATATATTTTGGGGACACCGCTCGGGTTCCCTATGGAAATAAAAGTCCGGCATTGGTGAAAACATATTCAAGGGAAATTGTAGAATTTCTCATCACTAAAGGGGCTAAAATGATTGTTGTCGCTTGTAACACCGCCTCTTCCCTGGCTTTGGATGATTTGCGGGAATCCTTTGATATCCCCCTTATTGGTGTAATTGACCCGGGAGTGGAGGCAGCCATCAATGCAACCCAAACCGGTCGTATCGGTGTGATTGGAACCCGGGCTACAATCCATTCCGGTGCTTACGAAGAGGCTTTGAAGAATCAACTTCCGTCAGTAGTTGTGCAAAGTAAACCTTGCCCCTTGTTCGTTCCACTGGTAGAGGAAGGCTGGATAGAAGGTGATATCCCGGACAAAATAGTCAGAGAATACCTGGCCGGTATTAATGTTGACGGTGTTGATACCCTCATACTGGGATGTACCCATTATCCATTACTGAAATCGGTGATCCGGAAAGCAGTCTCACCAAACACAACCCTAGTGGACTCTGCTGAGACAACCGCCACTAAAACAGAAACACTATTGAAGGAATTTGGATTGTTGTCTAATTTAGAATTCCCCGGGGAGTTGGATTGTTATGTTAGCGATCTTCCGCTTCGATTTGAAAAAGTTGCCCGGAGTTTTCTGGGGTCACCAGTAGAGAATGTTACTAAAATATCACTCCACTGAATTTAATGAGCTGCTGAATTATTTATATGGCCTTCGTCGTTTGGGGATCAAAGCGGGACTTCGCCATACTCTTGAATTGTTAAAATATTGTGGTAGTCCGGAGACAAAATTCCGGTCAGTTCATATTGCCGGAACGAATGGAAAAGGATCAACAGCGGTAATCCTGGCCTCAATTCTTCAGAATACCGGATTAAAAGTTGGTTTATATACCTCGCCCCATTTAATCTGCTTTAATGAACGGGTGCGTATCAATGGTGATCCTGTTTCCGACGACTGGATCGCAGATTTTATTAAAAAGCATCAGGCAGATATTGACACTCTTCAAGCCACTTTTTTTGAAACAACAACTGCGTTGGCATTCTCCTATTTTGCTGAACAAGGTGTCGATGTTGCTATTATTGAAACAGGGTTGGGTGGAAGACTGGATTCTACTAATGTGTTAACTCCGGAAGTGACCGCGATTACACCGGTTTCGCTGGATCACCGGGAATTACTGGGGGATGATCTCATCGCCATCGCTGAAGAAAAAGCCGGTATTATTAAACCGGGGATTCCGCTGGTACTAGCTCCTCAGGAAATGGAGGTTATTGCGGTTCTGGAACGCACCGCCGCGAAGAAATCAGTTCCAGTGATAAAAATCGAAATGACCCATTTTGAAGAGATTTCTGTATCAGTAAAAGCGACAGCTTTTGTTTTCAAAGACAATCAGTTTGAACTACCATTACTTGGCGACCATCAGGCAGTAAATGCTGGGGTGGCGATGCAAATTGCTAGGTTAATAATCCCGACAATATCGGTTCCAACCATTCAGAAAGGGTTAAAAAAAGTAAACTGGCCCGGAAGGCTACAACAGCTCTGCAGTGTACCAATGGTTTTCTATGATGTGGCTCATAATGCTCATGGATTAAAAATTGTAATGCAAACCATTCGTTGCTTATGTGGAATTGACCCGGTGATTTTATTTGTGTTGAAGGGAGACAAGGAATTGGGTTTGATTGCGGCTGAATTAGATCAATGCTCCGGCCCATTAATCATCAGTGGAGCGGAAGACAGCGGTTTATTGAGCAGCAAGGCCCTCGGTTCCAAATTGTCAGCCATTCTGAATCGGGAATTCTTGGAAATAGCTGATTTTAATCAGGCGATGGAAGTTTTGGTCAACAGAACATCGGAACTGGGAGCTTACGGTTTAATAACCGGCAGTCATTACGTGGCAGAGGATATTTTCAGGCGCTTTGAATTTTCCTTTCAGAATGGTAGAATTTAATGTAACTTACTGAGCACGAACTGAATTTATTATACCCCCCCAACCGGGGGTTCCCCGCAGTTTTATACAATAAAAACTTTATTTAACAAGGATCTCTTTTTATGAATGTCAACGAACTGCAGGCACTCAAAATCAAGGAGTTGACTGCCCTGGCACAGGAACTAAAAGTGCAGAGCTACTCCGGCCTCAACAAACAGGAATTGATTGTACGGGTACTGCAAGCCCACAATGAAAAAGAAGGTATTGTAACCGCCAGGGGAGTACTGGAAGTGCTCCAGGAAGGTTACGGTTTTTTACGCAGTCCGGATTTTAATTATTTACCCGGACCTGATGACATCTATGTCAGTCCCTCCCAGATAAAGCGGTTCGGATTACGTACCGGCCTTGAGCTTTCCGGCCAAATCCGTCCCCCAAAGGAAAAGGAGCGATTCTATGCGCTGTTGAAGGTGGACTTGGTGAATGGTAAAGAACCAGCCCAGGTGAAGCAGGCCATTCTATTTGATAATCTGACTCCACTACACCCGGAAGAAAGATTTATTCTGGAATCAGACCCGAGAGATTTGTCCACCCGTATTATGGATTTAGTATCGCCGATTGGTATGGGTCAGCGTGGTTTGATTGTCGCCCAACCCAAGACGGGTAAAACCATTTTATTGCAGAAAATTGCCAATGCGATTTTGAAAAACCATCCTAAAGTTAGGTTGATTATTCTATTAATTGACGAACGGCCGGAGGAAGTTACTGACATGAAGCGGCATGTGGCTGCAGAAGTGGTTAGTTCAACCTTTGACGAACCTCCCGAGCGGCACGTTGCCGTGGCGGATATGGTTCTCCAGAAGGCCAAACGAATGGTAGAATATGGTGACGACGTGGTTATTCTTCTGGACAGTATTACCCGTTTGGCCCGGGCTCATAATGCAGTAATGCCTCACAGCGGTAAAATACTCTCTGGGGGGATTGACTCCAACGCCCTGAAAAAACCGAAACAATTCTTTGGCGCAGCCAGAAATACGGAAGAAAGTGGCAGTCTGACAATCATTGCCACAGCATTGATTGATACCGGCAGCCGGATGGATGATGTGATTTTTGAGGAATTTAAAGGAACCGGTAATATGGAACTGGTTCTTGATCGCCGCTTGAGTGATCGTAGGATTTTCCCCTCTTTTGATCTTATTCGCTCCGGGACCCGTAAGGAGGAATTATTGCTGGACAAGAAGGTGTTGGCTCGAATGTGGATTTTACGTAAACTATTGAATGAAATGAACGTCGTCGAGGCTATGGAATTTCTTCTGGATCGAATGAAAAGAACCAAAACGAATGAGGATTTTCTGGACACCATGAGCCAATAATCGTAAATTTCAAAATCTAAAGGTGTAGCAACTAATGAGGTATAACTATGGAGTTTACATATCCTGAAGTAAAAACAATCGTTGTACGATTGATAACGGATAAACCTGTGCGAAAAACACCTTACCAGGTAAAGGGTGTTTTTATGCGGCATTTTCCGGAGGAATCAATCGTTCCCATGCTGGATGGTACATACCGGGATCATTTTCTTTATCCCCGGGTACAGGTAAAAATCCTAAATGAGCAAATCTATGTTGTGGGGATTGGAGAAGGTGTTGATTCAATCCGCTCCATGGCGGAGAAACTGGATATTCTTGATTTTGGGAATATCACTTTTCAGGTCCATGATGTTGACGTAGAGGAGCATACGGATAATTTCCATCCGGTGCCAAAATTGATTCGATATCGCTTCGTCACTCCCTGGGTAGCTTTAAACCAGACCACGGGATCAAGGTACCGTTTCCTCAATAATGTGGATCGGGTGAATTTCCTGAATCGTCTTTTGGGTCAGAATATTGTCTTTATGGCCCGGGAGATGGGTATGGAACTGGAGGAAAATATTTTCACTAAAGTGACGTTGACCTCTCTGTTTCCCAAACCAGTGGATGAAAATAATTGGGGCGCTTTTGAAGGAGAGTTCAGAGCCAACTTTGTATTACCGAATTATATTGGTATTGGTAACGGTATTACCCGCGGCTATGGGACTGTTTTTGGCCTCTTTAATCCGGAATTGTTCACCTTTGATGAGCAGGTACTTGAATCTACCCTTAAAGGTAAAATTGATGAAGAACCACCGCTGGTTGTTGCCGAGTCGGGGATTCAAGAGATTGAGATTGATAAAGTTCCTCGGCCACGGAAAAACAGCAATCGCAATAAACCAAAAAAGAAATCCAAAAAAGTACTATCTGAAGAGTTCGATATTGAAGATGAAAACCCGCCGGTGATTGAAGCAGTGCCTCCCGTTAAACCACGACGGAAGAGTAAAAAACGCAAAGAAAGCTCAGACGAGTCGAAATTCAATAGCGAAGAGTACCATAAAAAACAGCATAATTTATAACCGGTCTCTTTAGTATGGTCCAGCTGGCTGATCGCGTTCATCGCGTCAAACCCTCCTTTACGCTTGAGATGACTTCCCGGGCGGCAGAACTAAGAGCCCAGGGAGTAGATGTGATTAATTTTAGTGCTGGTGAGCCGGACTTTAACACACCAGAATACATTCGGAATGCTGCCAAAAAAGCGCTGGATGAAGGTTACACAAAATATACTGCCGGTGCTGGTATGATTGAACTACGCCAGGCGGTATGCGCGAAATTAAAGCGTGAGAATGATTTGGACGTGAAACCGGAACAGGTGTTAATCTCTAATGGGGAAAAACAAAGTCTTTCGCTGGCATGTCAGACACTCTTTCAGGCGGGTGACAAGGGATTGGTGTTTCGACCGTTTTGGGTATCTTACCCTGAATTTGTTAAACTTGCGGACAGTAAACCAATTCTGTTGAATACTATTGCTGAACGAAATTATGAACCTGATTTTGTTGCTCTGGAAGATATTATTGCTGATGATATTAAAGGTGTAATTGTCAACTCTCCCTCCAATCCTACTGGCGGGGTCTGGTCTGAAGCTGCGTTGCTAAAGTTGCTCCGATTGGCGCAACTGAATGATTGGGTGGTAATTTCAGATGAATGTTATGAGCGCCTGGTGTTTGAAGGGCAATTTGTTAGTATGGAAAAATTGAACCGGGAACACGGTATCGGTGCTGAAGTCTTGACTTGTATGAGTTTGTCAAAGACCTATGCTATGACTGGGTGGCGGATCGGATATGCTTTTGGAGGTATCCGGTTGATTCAGGGGATGGCCAAGCTTCAGGGACAAACTACCTCTTGTGCTAATGCCATTGGCCAGAAGGCCGCGGTTGCTGCCCTGATGGGAGACCAGACACCGGTGGAAAAGATGCGGGCAGCATTTAAAGAACGCCGTAATCTGATGGTAAAGTTGTTAAATAAAATTCCTGAGGTAAACTGTGCTCTGCCGGGTGGTGCCTTTTATGCTTTTCCCGACATGTCGTACTACCTCGGCAAAGAGGTCCATGGAAAGCAGTTAAAGAATTCATTTGATCTCAGTGATTATCTTCTGAGTGAGGGCAGGATTGTAACGGTGCCGGGAGACGGATTTGGAGCCCCTGGCTATATTCGCTTTTCCTACGCTACTGATATGGAAACAATTGAAAAAGGTATCCGGCGTACCCGGGTAGTATTGGAAAAATTAACTTAATGAATGGAGTTTTATTATGAAAGAAGGAATTCATCCTGATTATAAATTAGGCTTGGTCCATTGTTCCTGTGGACACACGTTTCAGGTTTACAGTACCGTTGGAGATCAACGGGTTGAAATCTGCTCGGAATGTCATCCGTTTTACACTGGTAAACAGAAACTGGTGGACACGGCGGGGCGGATTGAACAGTTTAAGAAAAAATATAGTAATAAAACCAAATAATGGTT
>JBHHUS010000114.1:0-1789 GCA_046861615.1 Fidelibacterota bacterium | reverse complement strand
TTGAACCGTCAGAGCAGACGGTTCCTTTTTTAACCTTTATAAAATCGTGATGTCTAATCTAAAGCCAACATGAAATACAAAGAATTACATCTGATACTCCTACTGCTCTCATTGTTAGGGGCCTGCCAGGGGAAAAAGGTTGTCGCGGATGAAACCCCCTCTTCGTCTGCTTACCGAATAACCAAAACTGTGACCTACAACGATGTAAGTGTGGATGTCATTATTGATAAACCGGAAAACGAGGAAGTCGATGTGTTGGTAGTCTATCACGGAACCGCAGTCTATGATTGGAATATCTGGGATGCAGCCAACAGGATTCTCGATAATTTCAAATCCATTCTTGAACGGCAGGACATGATGATTGTGAGTGTGGTCTATCCAGAGGAAAATTTATTGTTCGGGGACAACATTGTACAGGCCGAAGCCGGTTTATTATGGGTTCAAAACAGGGCGTCAGAGGAATTGGGTGTCACCATTCAAAAAATATTTCTTGCCGGTCATTCACAAGGTGGATATCTGGTGACGCGCTTAAATACCTTACACGCAACCCACGGAGTGATCGCCAGCGCTCCGGGACCGCTAAACCTGTATTATCGCTGCCAGTTGGAAGAAGACGGAATGATTGAAAGCCGGCCTTTTTGCACCTGCTTACGCAACGAATACGGCACAACCAGGGACAATCCGGAGGCCTATTTGGCACGATCACTGATCAATTTTACCAATGGATATAAATCGGATATTTTATTTGTCCAGGGGCTACAGGACGGCTATCTGCAAATGTATTCATGGCCGACTTTTAAACAAAAGGTTAACGATTGTGTAGATTGCCAGGACAGGCAGTTTCTTGAATTGCCGGATTACGGCCACCCGGCCCTATTTCAAAGTCCCGAAGCGGAAATTGAGTTTAATGCTTTTATCAATGCCAGATGAGTTCTCTTACCCGTCTTTTAAAACATGGCGACTCTCCTATTGGGTTAAAACCGGGGCTATCTAAAAACCCTGGATCTCCGGCATGCATGCCGGGGTAAGAAAAATTGATCGTGTAAATCAAGGAGATATATTCACTGCCCGACCTTGAAAGGCAGCGTAGCTGGTTTGCTTGTGCATGAGAGCCATGAAGGGTGTAAATTTTCCCATTACCCTCAAGCTCAAGTAAGATCATGAATACATTTACCGGTTTTCCTGCGGCCACGCTTCCCTTCCTGTCGGAGCTGAAGGACAATAACGACCGTTCCTGGTTTGAAGTACAAAAGCCCCGGTTTCGGGTCATTCAGACGGCCGCACAGGAATTCATTTCCGCCATGGATGCCGCTCTGAAATCTATTGCGCCGGAGTTGGGTGGTGATCCTCCCTTAACGGTTCCGGGTCGCTCTTTCGCATTTAACGGGATGTGCGGTTCAGCAAGGATAAATCGCCCTATAAAACCCGCCTGGGAATTCTGTTCTGGGACCTGAAAAAGATGAAAATGACACATCCCGGCTCTGACAGTCTTGTCCATCACGGTTCTTGAGGAGTAAGTCCGGCACCGGTCTACGCCTGTTGGTTATACTCACGCTATACGGTAAACAGGCGATGATTATACGTAATTGTCAAGAAATTGAAAATGGCCCCCTCCTGTACACCGATGGGTGGGGTTGGTTGTACCGCGCATTCGAGGCACTGGCCCCTACCGGGTCCTTCTTGCAGCGCGTTATCTGTCGGCACTTCTAGCCAAATGCGGTCGAGTAATTTGGATGGATTCATCAAACCAGTCTTGCACGATATCCTTTGTATTTCGATTTATGTGGTA
>JBHHUS010000070.1:0-6923 GCA_046861615.1 Fidelibacterota bacterium | reverse complement strand
GTTTATGATGATGGATGACAGCAGCGACGGGATGAATAACGGGAATGGTATGGATCAGGGACCCCGTTTTATGTTTGCGGCCCAAAACCTGGACTGGTCCGTCTATCAGAAACCGGAAGATTTCCTGGGACAGAAACTAAAAATGTTCATCCTGATGGAAGACTATGATTTTGATCAAATGGGTAACATGATGTCGGACTCGCTTATTACCCGGGCGGCCTATTTTGAATGGGTAATTAACGATACCGATGGTTTTTTCATGGATGAAGAACCACCGGACTCCCTGTACATGGCGGAAGGGGACTTGAGCTATACCCTGGATGAAACCACTAGCCAGTTGACGATTGATAATTTAAGTCTGTATTTTGCCAGGATTACGGTTCTGGTCGATAATGATTCCGCCTATCAGGACACGGTGGAATGGGATAGTTCCCGGGTAGTGACTGCCTCCGGAAGTCTGGCTCCGGCCACATTTTCCATCCAGGCCAACACTCCGACTATGATGTCAACACCTTTCTTCGATGAAAAAGATCTGGAAGGACCACCCATCTCGATCAATCTAAACGACGATGGCAGTATGGACATGGTGGAAATCTACATGGAATACGATGATTTCGGGAATGGTAACGAAGTAACTGAATATCTGACAGGTGAATGGTGGACTGAAGGTATGGACACCATGATTCTAGTAATTAACGATCCTCAAATCGGACCGGATACGGTGGATCTGAAATACACCTTAGACGGCTCGGACCTGATGGTTGTCCACCGGGAAGACCCCTGCGATCCGATGATGAATGACAATTACCCCCGGGAGGATTGTATGGCTGATTTCGAACGGGGCTTATTCGGTCTCCAGGAGGGCAGCCTGGATGAAATATTCATGATTACTAATTTGAAATTTAAAAAAGTAACCTCGACTGCCAGAATTAGTCCCGGAAGCAATCCAAGGCCAATGAATCAGAAGGAAATTACGCGCTGGGTAAGACAAATAACCCGGCTTCCAAACTAAAATCGCATTTATTTAAAACTGAAAAAGCCCGGCTGTTTCCCCGCCGGGCTTTTTTATTCTAAATTGTAGTATTGAATCAGGTCAGGGGCCCTTTTGACGGGTGTCAATTTTCTGGTTTTCAAAGGATGAATCTATCTGCAGCTCCCTGAATTTAATAATCAGGGCCGTGGCAGCAGCGGCAATCACCCGTTGCCGGTGGGGATTCATGTAGGGGTAGATCCACACTGCCTCCTGAGATGGCCGTGAAATATCCACCAGCCCCCGGATTTCATTTTCAAAATAGAAAAGATAGCCCATGAGCAGGGGACTGCGAACCCGCAGATTGTTCTCCGTCCGGTAGTATTCCCGAATCCATAAGGTGTCGCCGGCCGTAATGACGATGGAATCGGTCAGGGTCCAATAACCCTTTGGCGGTGTCTGATCCTTGAATTGGCAACGGAAATTCGGGTCCCAGGGGCCCTTATCCGGGTATTCACAATAACAATTCCACTGTTCCCCTTCTTCATCGGAGAGTTGGAATTCAAACGAATGAATATCCCAGTAGGAGGTTTTAAAATCAGTGTACAGAATCTTTCCTGCCCGGTCCTGAATATTGTAAACGTGGAACGGCCCGAAATCCAGCGTCCAGGTAATATCGCCACCTTTTACGGGCAGGCGCAGGGCCGTGATCAATTCATCCGGAACACCGATTTTCAGCGGTTTTAAGGCGCAGGAAGAAAATAATACCGGCATTGTTAGCAGCAGCAACTTTAACCACTTCATCTGTCTGGCCCTGTTCAGATTAATATTGAAACCTCTAATTGCTTTGCAGGAATATACTAAAAGAGGATTATAAAACAGTAGTCAATGGGGTGGCTTAACTTCAGGCTTCATCCCTCCCGGCGCGGGCGGAGCGTCTGGCTTAAGGCACTGATATTTTAACTGTTCTTGTACCAGGGCGCTGGATGCTCCCGGTCGAGGATTCCATCGTCAATCAAGGCGTTAGAAGTCTTCCGGTGGGAAAAACCCCCGGGAACACCGCCGACGATCAGACAGACCAGTTTTGAATCCCCGACTGCTTTTAAAGCCCGTTTGGCCTCGGGGGACACTTTTACAAAATCACCCGGTTGAAGCGGAATATCCGTTCCATCCACATGAATAATCCCTTTTCCCGCTAAGGGAATGTACACTTCTTCCTGCTGTTTATGACTGTGGAGATAGGTGTACCCCTTTCCGGCCGGGAGTTTGGCAATACCGATACCGACGCCCTTCAGATCCAGATCCTTTTGAAGGAATGAAAGCCAATCAGGAAGTTCAGCGAAATCCAGATGTTTTTTTAGATACATATTTTAAACCTCCCTGGTTTAAGGGATAATTTCAATTGTTGATTCGCATAGTGATTATGGGAACCGGCGTTAATAAATATTGACCATTGACCGATTGCTGATGGATCGCCCCGACAATCGCCATCCCTTCAATTACCTTCCCGAAAGCGGCGAAGCCCTGACCGTCAGGATTTCGTTTACCACCATAGTCCAATTCCGGCTGATCACCAATGCAGATGAAAAATTCAGTTGTCGCCGTTCCCGGTTCCGAGCGGGCCATGGAGATGACACCATTTTTATGGGACAATTGCGTTTGCCTGGTGGATTCGTGTTTAATCGGCTTATAGCGCTGTTCTTCATCCCGAACTCCCCCCTGGATGACTTCAATTTTCACCGAATCCCCGGGCTGATTATCTGCTCTAACAACCCGGTAAAAGCTGGCATTCTTATAAGTCCCCGCTTTTATATGCTTAACGAAATTCTTAACCGTCACCGGCGCCTGCCGGGCGTACAACTCCACGATGATCTCACCCAGGTCGGTGTCAATCAGTACCTTTGGATTCGGTTTAGAGCAAGCGCAAAACAGGATCAACAAGATAAGATTCAGTCTTTTCATTCTTTCTCCTCCCCTACCATGGAAGTTCCTTTCCCTGGTAGTCAATGAATTTACCGCTGAGTTCAGCCCCCGGCCGGCGAATCACCCGCAATAATCCCGCCACGGCTGTAGGTGGATCTAGCGGTGCCACGGCTGTGCCCATGCGGGTGCGCACCCACCCGGGATGAACTGCCACTACTGCAATCGACCGGGCAGTGAGGTCCCGGTAAAGGGTCATGGTGGCCATGTTCATCGCTGCTTTGCTAATGCGGTAACTGTAAAACCCTCCGCTGGAGTTATCGCCGATCGATCCCATACGGGAGGATATATTCACTATTTTGGAATTTCTTTTCAGCAGAGGGAGGCAGGCTTTTGCTATCAGCAGGGGCCCCACGGTATTAGTGTGAAAAACATTCAATAAATCGGTGCTGGTCACATCTTCCAATTCTTTATTATCTCCGCCTATTCCGGCATTATTAATGATCAAGTCCAGCTTAATATTGCGCGATTTGATTGTTTCAACCAGCTCTTCGATCTGGTGCTCATCCTTTACATCCAGCGTAAAAACAGCTTCCTCCGGAATCAGGGTTTTCAATTCCCGGGCCTTATGCGGATTCCGGCACCCGGCCAGAACCTGGTATCCCTCCCGGGATAATTGCCGGACAAATTCCAAGCCCAAACCGCGATTGGCACCGGTGATGAGACAGACTTTCATTCCGTTGACTTCTCAGGCCGATCGTTAAAATATTGATCCAGAACCCAGGAAATAGACCGGTTATGTCCCAGTCGAACGCCATTGATGCTATCCGGTAGCAGGATTACCTGGCTCTGAGCTAAATCCACCACCTGGGGGTCCAGGGGCAGATCCCGAAAGGCGCCGTCCTGTTCTTTCCGGGTGCGCCACTGGGTCAGACCACTTCCGTCAACATCCTTAAAATCGGGGAAATCAGGGCAGCGGGCCGCGAGCCTGATGTGGCCTCCCAGGGGTGCCGCCACTGAATTCAGGGCCACCGAAATGGAATCGTGCAATTCCCGGGCCAGTAATGCTACGATTACGCCACCATAGCTGTGACCGAAAATAATGAAATGACGAATCTCCGGTTGTTGGACTAACAACTGTTGAATCGCTTTTTCCAGTCTGTCAGTGGCCTCCCGGGGACAGTCATTCCAGTCCCAGCGGTAGAAAAAAGTTTCCTGTCCGGAGGCGGCCATGAGCTTTAGCGGGTGTACCCATTCGTAGCCCCGGGAACCGTACCCGTGGACGGCAATGAAGACCGTATCAGAGCGGCTGTCCGGAAATTGAATCAGATTCAATCCTGAAGGACTGGCAATTAATTTTCCCCCGGAAATAAAAACAGAATCACCCTCAACCAAGTCTGAAAAAGGAATAGCAGGAAGTGATTGCCCCAGACAGGAACCAATCCACTGAATGATCAGAATCAGAAAAAGGTGATTTTTCTTTAAGATCATGATATTAAACCGGCTGACAGTGGGTTGAATTTACCTCAATCCTTCCAATCCGGAGGGATTAAAAAAATACGTTGCACCTTGAAAAGGTGGGAAGAGTTACTTTTACTTTACGGCTGGAATTGTTTCCCACCTTTTCAAGGTACAGTATAGAATTAATTTGGGGGTAAAAATATTTTCATTTTACAAACGCATCTCAATACTAAACGAATTCGAAATCTTTATTAATTCAACGGGAGATGTTTTATTAAAACCAAAAATGAAAATACCTGCAAAGGAGAAATGGTTATATGAAAATCCGATATCATTTCAAAAATTCCAGCAGGGTGTTAAAGACGTTATAGGCATAAAAATAACCTCCATTGATGATATAGACGATTTTTTAAACGCTCTGTAAATGTACAGGATTCGGCTAACCGACACTTGTAAAAATGAATTGGCCGATCTCAAATAAGATAATTCAAAAAAAGCATTTTTTATGCTGTCCCAAAATTATTAAAATACCTTCAAAATAATCCCAGACATCCAAGCTTGAATTCTAAATCCTATCAATCACTTTCAGGACCTAAGGGAGAGAAGATATGGGAATCCTCAGCACAACAAAACACACCCGGAGCTTGTAGGATATTCTGGTATTACGGACTTGAAAGAAAACAAATCACAATTATCTCTATTTTACCTCATCCATAAAATACAGCTATTTTCTGGTTTTGTTTTAAATGAGGCTTGAGTAACAGGCCAGACCTTCCCTCTTTAAGGAAGTGAAACCGACTTTACTTCTTTTTCCACCGCTTCATTGATAAGGCTGTTGATTGATTTTCCTGAAGTTTTTGCTTTAATAGCTGCCTTAAGATGTGTCTCCGGTTTTAACCTGACATTAATATTGCCAGTATAGGATTTTAAAGGCGACTTTCCAATTGATTTGCACGTGCTGATATAATCATCTACAGCTTCCTTGAAAGCTTTACGAATCCCTCGGGCTGTCGGGCTATGGTAAGAAATACTGTCTGTAATGCCGACGATCGTGCCATATAAGCATTCATCCTCCGGACTGTAGTGGACTACGCCGTAAAACCCTTTATATACAAGCAGGTTTTGGTTCATTTCGTCACCTTTAGTTTATTTATCAGGTATTAATTTTTTTTGATCCAACAGGGCCTGTTCTATTTGATCCAATTCATATCGGGGAACCGCTGCACCGCTGGTATGTGGTTTATGTAAGCCGATGACATGCTTTGTATCATTTTCAACAAAAGAAACTCTTGATCCGGAGGTTTTTCCTTTCTTCACCTCCGAATAATTGAAGTAATTCAAAAGTTTCTTAACCTCGGAATAGCGAAAATCCTTTGGTTTCATACAGAATCGTCCAATTAGCTTTTGAATCGCAGTCATCTTGATCAAAAACTATCAATTACTTCATTAATATTGCAACTAAATTATAGTGGCATAGTTCCGGTTGTTAAAATAAAATTTGTTCTGCGCCTTGAAAAGGTGGGAAAAGATACTTTTACTTTACGGCTGGAATTGTTTCCCACCTTTTCAAGGTGAATGGTTTTTGTCGGGGCGGGTAGATTCCCCCAAAGGGGTTCTCTCGAAGAGATTTTGTTGGAACTTTGAAAGAACTCCCGATATACTGCCTAAAAATTAATGGCCTTGGGCTTGATCCTCTCGCATCTCACTGTATCTTTCCAACTATGATGGTAGGTTTATTTCGCAACACCAAATTGGTTGGCTGTTTCGGGAGCGGTTATCCCTTGTCTGATGAGAAATTCTGTTAGTTAGACAAGAAGGTTAGCTGTACAGGTTTTTCAATCATTTAAATATTTTAATAAATTTGACTTTAAATTATTCAACGGTTTTATCATTTCATTTAACATGCTAATATTGAAACAGAGGTATTCTCTATCATCAATAAAAGTATTATCCATATTCTTCAACATAGCAATCATCACTAGAAAATAATCTATAATATGTTGAAATTCAGGATTACTAGTTCTTAGCAATGTATTATCTTTAATGTTAGGGTTTTTTCCCTCCATGGATTTTTTTGTTTTCATTTTATTTCTCCAATTTCAATTAGTGATTAGTAATAGAGATACTCCCGCTCACATTCATGCTACGGGAGTAACTCTATTTTCTTTCCTTACCAGCCGTTATCATCACAGGCATCCCTATATCCATCGCTATATCCGCAGGAATACCCATGAGAAAATCCGCGGCTATAACTATTATAACCGTATCGGTCTTCTCTTACAGCCTTATAGTAGGCGCTAGGATTCCAGATCCTTTCACCTCTTCCATTATAGTATGCCATTATATTCTCCTTTCTTTATTATTATTCGGTTTATTGGCACTCAATGAATGAGCGACAAATGTTCTGTTATTTACTCTTACATGATAACGAGTACTAAAGTAACCGTCATCGTATGTTATTAAAGGATTCATTATTATTTTCCTTTTTTATCTTGTTTGTTGTGTGAATCTTCATACCCTGAAGATTCTTTTCTTTTTTCAGCCGATTCAGTGCTTTTTCACATTGAATCGG
>JBHHUS010000069.1:0-6926 GCA_046861615.1 Fidelibacterota bacterium | reverse complement strand
ATTATTGCCCAGGCTCGTTCCGGTGCGAATTTCAGTCAACTGGCCAATCTTCACACTCAGGACCCCAGCAACCATATTGAACCGGATTCCGGACGGGGAGGCGATTTAGGCTGGTTCGGTCGGGGACAGATGGTAAAACCATTCGAAAAAGCGGCTTTTGCCGCCAAACAGGGAGACATCGTAGGGCCGGTATTGAGCCAGTTCGGTTATCACATTATCAAGATTGACAGCACCCGGAAACGGAAAGCGGGACCCCAGGTAAAAGCACGTCATATTCTGCTGAAAATTGAATTGGGTCCCAGCACCCGCTCAGATTTAAGACGCCGGGCGACTTTATTTACTTACGACGCCCAGGATTATGGTTATTCCGCTGCTGTGGATTCCCATCAGGTGCAGCCGCAGAAAATCGAATCCCTTGGGGAACAGGATAGTTTTCTACCCGTTCTGGGTTCTTTCCGACAGGCAGTGCGTTTCGCCTACCAGGCTAAAACAGGAGACATATCCGACCCCCTGGAAAATGATCAGTTTTTCGCCGTCTTCAGACTGGATTCCATTTATTCCGCCGGAACTATCCCCTTTGATGAGGTACGGGAACAGATATATTCTAAAATGAAACGGGAAAACCAACGCCGGGCTGCCCTGAAATTAGCGCAGACCCTCCGGCAACGCCTGGATCAGGGAGCTGATTTTTCCACCCTGAAACAGGAATATCCACAATTAGAAGAAATTAAAAACGAAAAACAGAAATTAAAGAATTCCTTTAAATCCTTAGGGCTGAGTCAGCAGCTGGCAGGAGCCCTGATCCACGCCTCACCGGGCGATCTTCTGGGTCCCATCCCCACCTACCGGGGCTACGGACTTGTTCAATTCGTGACAATAGCTGATTTCGATTCTCTCACCTGGAATGTTCAGAAAGACATCATTCAACTGGACTTAATACGCCAGAAACAGAATCATATCTATTCCAGTTGGATTCAGGATTTAAAGGATAACGCCAAAATCGTCGATAACCGGAAATATTTCTTCTAAAACCACAATTCCCGGACAACCCTCCGGGAAAGGGTTGATACTTAAATTATTCTTCCGGTTCGGAAGATGGTGAAGTACCCTCCAGCGGGGTGATGCGTTGTGGTGTGATGCGGGTGCGAATAATCCAGGCTGAGGGATAGCCTGACCGACCCAACCGCTTTCGTAATTGCTCAGCGCTGGGACGGTCAATAAAATCACCTAACCGCAGTTTGTAATTAGGCGCTTCAAAGGTTACATAAACCGGAATTTCGTACTGCTGTTCCAGCACCAGCCGCAAGCTATCCGCTTTTTCAACCGATCTGGTCGCCAGTACCTGCACCCGGAAACCCTCCGTTATCTCCCGCACGGTATCTGGCTGTATCCATTGTTCCAGATTCAGGGAATCGTTAAAAATGGTGTTCACGATTTTCGGCCACTTTGGTTCCGGATCCTTTAATTGATTAGGGTCAAATACCGGTTCCTGGCTTTCCTGAGCTACCAGCAAACTTCCACAACAAAACAGAATTAAAATAATTGTTTTCATAAAATTCGTACACTTCCGGCTGCCAACCAGCCTTTTTTACCATCAAGTAATATGATTTCATACCAGCCCGGCTGGGTCTGGGTAATTTCCATTTTTACACCTTCATGAATACGAAAAACCACGTTGTCACTCCTGATGATTGGGGCCGAACGTACCTCTACGGTGGAAGCAATCACAACTCCTTCCTGCTTATCCGATAGGGCCCAGTACTTATCCAGCGCTAATCCGTGGACGACTAAAATCATTACTACCGTGAAAATAATAATCCCATTTATACCCCGCAGCCGCAATCGGTAAGTGGAACGCAGCCAGAATAAAACTGCCGCCAGTAAAATCAACAGACTGCCCAGACTGATTAAATCCCGAACGGTAACCCTTTTCATCAGGGAGTGGTACCATTCCAACAGAAAGATGGCCTTGGGTACTTCGATACGGTCCCGGACCTGGGCGTTAGCAATGGCCAGATTATAACGTAAATCCCGATGGCGGGGCGCCAGGGCCAAACCCTTTTCATAGGCCCAGATAGTATGTCCCAAATTACCCAAGCGATAGTAGGTATTCCCCAAATTATAGTACAAATCAGCATGCTCTACCTGGTTCATCATACGTTCATAGACTTGGGCAGCCTCCTGGAATTGTTCCTGTTCATAATAGCGATTTCCCAAGACAAACAGGGAGTCGGGATTACTCTGCCCCCATGCACAGACAGATGTAACTGATAACATTAAAATCAGTTTATTGATCTTCAAGCCAGCTCCTGATCAATTGCTTTAAGAACTTTCAGTGTCCGGTTTAAAATAGTATCCCTGAACTCCGCGGCCGAAGGTGCATAGCGGCCCGCATCACAAATCCTGGCCAAATTCAGGATCTCTTCCAGGTTGTCTACAGAAATTTTAGGCCTGAGTGATGTTTCAATCGTGAGTGGATCAAGCTGGTCAGTTGTAAGGTAAAACTTAGCTTTCACATAGCGGTAAATGGCTTTGGAAGCCACGGCAAAGGGATCATCCGTCTTTCCGCTGAGAATTTTTTTTGCCGACCGGAAAGCACCCCTGGACTGGCGTATATCTTTGGTGGCCAACCGTTTCTGTTTTGTTTGAGTCAACAGTCCCGGTAAAACAAAAATCGCCAGGGCCAAACCGTAGGAAGTCCAGACCCACAGGGGCAGAGATTGTTGCCCCTGCCGACGCCACCTGGGCTTTTCAGTACGAATATAATGAATATCCTCCCCCAACAATTCTACTTCTTCCTTAGTAAAATTGGCCGAAGCTACAATATTGGATTCAGCCGCCTGAATCTGTAAATCAATAGGCCTGGCCTGACTGACCTCCCAGATACCCTTTCCAGGATCGAAATAGGGTAATTCTATTTTAGGCAACCGGTAATGACCGGCAGACCGCGGGATTAAGATGTATTCCCAGGTCATTTTTCCCGTCAACTGATCCCGGAATTCATCTTTTTTAAAAGTGGATGTAGGTGGAAAAACTTCCATATTCCGGGGAAATTGCAATTCAGGAAGATTAAAAAGATTCAGGTTACCGGTTCCCTCTAATTCCACCCGGAAAGTGATCGCTTCATTCACGTGAACAGTTTGCGTGTCCACGCTGGAACGTAAATTAAACTTACCCACAGCGCCGGTAAAATCAACCGGTTGTCCCTCGGGGTAATCGATTACCTCAATTGCAAGGGAATCAGAACGAATGTACTGTTTTACCGTTTCCTTGAACATGGAATTAAAAAAAGAATCATCAAATAAGCTTCGCGGGCGGCGTTGACGCTGAACTTCCACATTGCAAACGGAAACCAGCGGTTCCAGACTTAATCGTCCCGTACGGGTGGTGAACAGCGCCACTTTATACAGGGTGGCCGCTTTATAGCGTATCCCCTGAACGGTTTCATCCCGGAAACGGATGGTCTGAGATACTCGCAGGTTTTCCGTCCAGAAGCCTACGCCTTTGGGATATTGAATATCTTCAATCGACAGATTCACCCTGGTGTACAATTTATACGTCGCTGTCACCTGTTCACCAAGGAATACCTTTTTTTTATCGGTACGGACTTGAATGAATACATCAGAAACTCTGGAAGGGGTCTTACTCTTCTCTACCTGAATACGTATGGCCTGGGTCTGAAAAGAGCGTTTACCGATCCGCACGATTAGCTTTGGAATCATTAACTGGCCGGTGCGTTTAGCCACCAAAGTCCAGGTTAATGCTCTGGTACTGGTCATACGACCGTTAATCCATTGGATATTGGTCTGTTGGGCGGGCCCGCTCACAATTGAAAAATTCCGCGCAAGCGGTTTTAAATCAACTTCAGGCATTTCATCGGACTCCAACGCTTCAATTTTCAGCCCGATCGGCTCCTGAATAGAAACACGATTGGCATCCACAGTGGCCCGCACCCGGACCTGGCCCGTCAGGGGTAAATTTAGTAACAGAACCAGGAAAAATAGTTTATTCCGCATTATTTCCCCTACCAGTCCTTATCAAGTTCGCGGGATTTGGCATGTGCAATTTGACGTTTTTGAAGAATTTTTTCATCCTGCTTCAAAGCGTTTAAAATACTTTCTGCCTGGCGTAAATCGGAAGATTTTGGCGTCTTCTTCAACGCTGAATTCTGCTCCTGCTTTTGTTGTTTTTCCGCTGCGGAGGATTGCTGGTCCTTTTGTTGTTGACTCTCATCTGATTTTTTCTGCTGATCCCGGTTCTGGTCTTGATCGCCTTTTTTAGATTGTTGTTGGTGCTTCCGATCCTCTTGCTTCTGATCCTGATTTTCCTTCTGCTGGTCCTTTTCGTCTGATTTTCCCTTACCGCCCTGCTTTTGTTCAGGCGGAGGCGGGCTGTATTTTAACAATTCATAATTGAATTTGGCATCTTTATCATCGGGCTTCAATTCCAGAGCCTTGCGGAAAAAAGCTAGGCTCTCCTCCCGGCGTTGGGCCTTATAAAGGGTGTTTCCCATATTGTAATAGGCTTTTGCTTTTAACTGCTTATCGGCCGTGGAAAGGGCTTTTTCAAATGCTTGCTTTGCCGTTTCATAGTCATTCTGTTGGTAAGCACTGGCTCCAAGACCAAATTCCACCGCCGGAGATTTTTGTCCCTTTTCAATGATGGCTTCATAATAAGCCCGGGCCTGGTCAAACTCCTGTTTATTGAAATGCTCCAGACCCTGATCCTGACTCAGCAGCTGGGAAAACATGGCCGCTAAAACCAGAATCGGATGTAATTTATTGGACAAAACGCCCCCTCCAATCCTGTATCTTTCTCGGTTTTGTCGGTAATAGAATCCCCAGCAGAATCAGAATCAACGCAATAAAGGCAAAAATCTGATAGCGGTCTTCAAACTCCGAATAAACCCTTGATTGAATGGTTCGCTTTTCCATAGCGCCAATATCCGACAATAATTTTTTATAATTAGCCGGACGATTGTCAAACCGGATATAGTCGCCGTTACCGGCATCGGCAATATCTTTTAAAATCGATTCATTAAGGACCGTAGTGATCAATTTACCGGAATTATCCCGTTTATATTCCTTAATACCGGCTGAATCGAATAAAGGGATCAGGGAGCCGGAGACTGTTCCGACCCCGACGGTGTGAATGACCATCCCCTTCTTTGCGGCCTCCGCCGCCAACTCAACCGCCTGACCCTCATGATCTTCACCGTCGGTCACTAATACCAGAACCTTATATTTCTTACTCTCCTCGCTGAAGGCGGACAGGCCGGTTCGAATCGCCATACTGAGTGCGGTTCCCTGCGTCTGAATCATGTTGGTATCAATATTTTCCAGAAACAACAATGCCGCTTCGTAATCAGTGGTCAGCGGTAAATATAAATGGCTGGAACCGGCAAAAATGATAATTGCCACCCGGTCACCCTTTAATTGCCTAATCATTTGACTGATTTCAAACTTAGCTTTTTCCAAACGACTCGGCTTTACATCCTCAGCATTCATACTGGTGGAAACATCAATAGCAAAAACCAGATCTACTCCTTTCCGTTCCACTGGTGTTAGGCGAGTTCCAATTTGTGGTCCCGAGGCCGCTAACAATAAAAACACCCAGGACCATAGAGTAAGCCGCTGTTTCCACTTCCGGTTCCCGGCATTGAATTGGCCAAACAACCGGTTTCTCAATTCAGGAACAGTTCCTCTTAAAAGTTGTTGCCGCCGGCCCTTTAACGCCCATACTAACCACAAGAAAGCTAAGGGGATGGTTAAATACAGAAATTCAGGATAACGGAATACAATCATGTGCGTTTTCGGTAGATGTCTCGTTCCAGCGTTTCCACACCCATTCCCAGAACAAAGGCCGGTAGCAGAAACCAGGCAAACAATTCCCGGTAACGGGTGTAATTCCGGACTTCAATTTCAGTTCGCTCCAGTTCATCTATCTGGGCATAAATATCATCCAGACCGGCTTTATCCACCGCCCGGAAATACCGTCCTCCGGTACGCTGGGCAATTGCTTGCAGTGTTTCTTCGTCAATCTCATTTCGAATATAACCGCGGCCGGGAATAAAGGAGACGCTCTCATTGGTTCCGGCACCAATAGTGTAAATCCGGATTCCAAACTGAGCAGCCAGATCGGCGGCAGTAAGCGGGTCCAGTTCGCCAGCGTTATTACTACCGTCGGAGAGTAGAATAATTACCTTACTTTTTGCTTGGCTGTTGCGTAAACGATTGGTGGCATGAGCTAAGGCCATCCCGATGGCGGTACCGTCATAAGATTGTTCCGCCACCCGCACTTCCGATAACAGCGAAACCAGCACGTCCTGATCCATGGTCAGAGGACACTGGATGAAGGCTTCTCCGGCAAAGACCAATAGACCCAGTCGATCTCCGGATCGTCTCCGGATAAACGATTTGGCGGTCTCTTTAACCGCCTCTAGGCGATTGGGGGCAAAATCAGTAGCCAACATGCTGGAGCTGATGTCCAGGACCAGTTCAATATCCACCACATCAACTTTAGATTCCTGAAGGGCATCCACCCACCGTGGACGGGCAATCCCAATAATAAGTAGAATCAGAATTATGCTCTGGAGAATCCTGAGAATTGTCACCCGCCGGTAACCTTTCTTTCGCAGATTATCCGGTACTAATTCTTTAGCTGAGATCCGAATACTTCCCTCCCACCGGGTGGCCCATTTGGTCTGCATATAATAGATTAAAGGAATCAATCCCAGAAATAGTAAAAACCAGGGTTTTTCAAATTCAATCATGAATCGTTCGAATGATTATTCACGCCAGAAATTAATTTATTTACATTCTTCTCAATAACGAATAAAGGTATTAATTGTTTCTTAATTGAGTGGACAATTTCCCGATTCACTTTAACTGAGATATTCTGCTGATTGTCCCAACAGAAAAACGTCT
>JBHHUS010000068.1:0-7000 GCA_046861615.1 Fidelibacterota bacterium | reverse complement strand
CAGTCGAAGCACAGCCACTAATTATTAGAATTAGAGTTACTGTAACTAATAATCTTATCTTTAACATATTTAATCCTTTTGTTTTGAATTAATTGCAGCCAAACTAGTTACTATCAGCTGGATACGCCATATAAAATGCAAATATCTGTTGGTTAAACTGTACTCGAAATTCTTATCCATAGGCAGAACCCCTAAATAATTCAGTAAACATTTTAGTACAATATTTTTAAAATACCACGCTAAAATTATTTTGTCATTATCAGTCCCGCCTTCATTGGAAAAGCAGGCTGTCGTCCATAAATTCAAGCATGGCAACCGGAACGGTAAAAGAATACAACCGGGAACGGGGCTTTGGCTTTATCAGCGGTGATGACGGCGACGATTATTTCGTCCATCTTTCCGGTTTAGGTCCGAAACTGAAAACTACCGGGTTAAGGCCGGGTCAGCGGGTGGCTTTCGATATTGATTTCGATATGAAGGGGGAACGGGCCATCAACGTCCGCCCGATTTGATTCAGTACACGAACTGCTGTATGTCGTAAACGGAGACCTTGACTGCTTTCGGTACGGCTGCTTTAAAGCTTATTTTCAGCTCCGCGGTCATCTGTTTGAGTTCGGTATCATCCGGGGTGGGAATCCGGTGCTGATGCAGGGCCTGGCGGTAAGGCTCCGGGGCCTGCCGCAGTTCGGAAATATAAACGATATCCCCCTTACCCAGGGGCAGTTTACGGATCAGCTCCAGGGAGGCTTCCCGGTGTTCTGCATGGAAACGCGCTCCACCGGCCCCTGCCAGAAAAATTACCCCCAACTGTACGCCGGCTGCCTTTAAACGCTCTGCCAGGGCCGGGATGCGTTCCAGGGATTGCTCCTTATGCAGAAATTGCAACAACTTTTGGCTGCCGGATTCAATTCCCAGATAGATCCGTTGTAAACCCAGAGCATTCAGCGCTTTGAAATCAGCCGTTGTTTTCCGGTCGCCGGTGAAGATATCGATGAAGGAGTAGATTTTCCGGTGTTCAGGGAATTGCCGGCGGATGGCTTTGATCATGGGAACGAGTCTATTCATCGGCGTTACCAAGGCGTTGGCGTCCGCTAAAAAAATGCCTTTCCGGTAACTTAACCCGGCTTTGAAAAATTCTTCTACCCGGTGTAAATGTTGATTCAGTTCTGCTTCTGATTTGATCCGGAAGGGCCGGTCCTTGTAAAAATCGCAGAACAGGCATTGGTTGTAATTGCAGCCTTCCGTCACTTGAATAACCAGGGAGAGGTATTGATCCGGTGGCAGGATCGAAACCGGATAATACACCGTTTTGAACTGTTCGGCTTCCCGTTGCCGGGCTGATGAATCCATTTTCAGGATTTTATCCAGTACCGGTCTGATTCCCCTGGAAACACGACCTTCCAGTTTTTGTAATATCCTGTGTCCCGGCTGAATCAGATCCCGGGCTTCCGCTTCCGGCAGGAAGCGGGTGCGCCGCAGCGTTACGCCATCCACTTTTTCCCGGTATTTATGCAGCAATCGGTTGTCCAGGGTCCGCCGGTAATAGTTACCGTTAATAAACATACTGATGAGCCGGCCCTCCCGGTCAAACGTCCAGAGGTTGTTGGGTGGTTGCACGAACAGATTCACGGCCTGCCGTTTTACCGTGATTGAAATGCGGCGACCATCGGAATCGTTGAAATGTTGAAGCTGAGTTTTCACCGGGTTAATGTTTAAAGTTTAAACCGAATTCAAGAATTCATTTGTTAATAAAATCCCTGATGATTACTGCTGCCTTCAGAGGAATTTTATGCCCTGCCCGGTACAATTCCAGCCAGACCGGGTGGCCCCGCTTTAAAAAGAATTCATAGGCTTTTTTACTGCCCTCCGGCGTTACGATTTTATCCTCCTGTCCGTGGAGCAGCAACACCGGTGTTTTAGTACTTTCCATAGTGGCTTCCCGGTTTAATTTTTCCTCTTTCTTGATGAACCCGGCGATGGGGATCAAACCCCCCAGGGGGAAGTTCAGGCGCACGCCATATTCCATGCACAGGGTTGCGCCCTGGGAAAAGCCCAACAGGAAAATGCGCTCCCGGAAAAATCCTTCCTGCCGGATCGATTCCAGCAGCAAGTCCAGACCCTCCCAGGTTTTCTTGTAATGCCACCCGGTTTCGTCAGTACCGCTGAACCAGGTATAGCCGGTTCCATTGTCCGCTTGGTAGGGCGCCCGGGGGAAAAACCATTTGGCCGATTTCAAATTAATGGAATGCACCAGGGGCATTAAGGCGCTCTCATCGCCGGTCCAGCCGTGAAGGCCGACAATGGCGATCTCAGTCTCCGGCTGGTGCTGAAATGTTTTCAGCACCAGCGCTTTATTCGCAGCAGCAGTCATCCACCACTGTTACCGTACTGAGGTCCAGATTTTCCCCGGTTAGTTTAGCCCGGATACAGGCACCGGCATCCACGTCCTCAATCAGGGCCAGGCCATCATTCTTGGCTAAATCGTCAGTGGTGACCCTTTTAAAAATATAGCCTTCCAACAGCGTTCCGCCGCAGTCGGGGCAATCGGCTTTTTTATCACAACCGGTCAGTAGTGGTATCACCAGTACCAGGGGCAGGAACCAGCGTAAATGTGGTTTCATTTTAGCCTCCGATTTTATTTTTCAAAATTGGGACCTGCTGTCAGGATCCATTTGGCATTTCCGGGGGTCCGGCTTGGTTCCAGCCGGTACAATTCACCCGTAGCCGTGTCTAACAAATAGTGCCAGTGGGTTCGTTCAATCTGGAAGGACTGGAGCTGGTAGCGTCCACTCTGGTGTTCCTTGGCAAGTTCACCCTGCAGGTAGCTGTCCAGCCGGGCCATAATTGTTTTCAGCGAATCATCTTCCACTTGGGTGGTTGCTCCCATGGTCATGAAAACAGCGGTGGTGAGCAGAATACCGGTCAGGAAACCGGGAAGAAATCGGCGCATGATTACCTCCTGTGGTTAGGGGTTGTTCGATTGGGTGGCTTCAAAGTCAGCCATCCGTCGAAGAAAATCTTCTTCATCGCCGGCCTGCAGCAGGGGACTGATTTGGATATTGGTTCCCAGGGTGATGACCGGTTGCGAGCCGTAGTCATGACCGGGGTAAATCAACGTTTCCGGCGGCAGGGGCAGTAATTTTTCGTAAACAGAATGGTAAAGATCACGGGTATTGCTCAGGGGGTCAACCGTCCGGCCGGTGCGGCCGACGAACAGGGTATCCCCGGTAAAGAGAATATTTTCCATCAAAAAACAGAGTGAATCGGGGAAATGCCCCGGTGTATGCAGCGCTTTTAATTTCAGTTCCCCGATTTTAAATATTTCACCGTCCTCCAGTGTTTGCTCCCGGTTTGCCCGTAAGGGGCGGGTAGGATGGTGGTAGTGATAGGTCACGGCCTCCGGCCAGAGGGCTAAATAATCCTGTAAATAGGTGGTATGGTCACCGTGAGTGTGGGTGATCAGCAGGGCCGGAGCGGGAGAATGAACATGGGGACGGACTACCTCGGCAGGAAGCCCCGCATCTACAACAAATTGCGCTCCCGTCTGATTGCAGGTGCAGATGTAGGTAAAATTATCCTCGTACCCACCCTTTACGCTTTCGATGGTATATTTAGCAGCCGTCATAGCAGAATGAAATTAATCAGAAATTGATACAGATAGTTTCTCTTTTCGATTCGGTTTTCCATTGCTAAAATACGCCCGGTTGAATTTGTCCGGAAAATTTCAGTTCTTCAAATAATCGTGTGGGAGCGAACATGAATACAAAGCAAATCGGAATCTATATGATTTTAGTCGGGGTGATCATCTTCATCCTGTTCTTCATTGGTCAGATCGTAAAATTTATTGTTACCAACCCCATTCTGGGACTGGCCTTCATTGCCATAATCGCCGGTGCCGGCCTCCTGGTTTACAATCTGCTGCAGGAGCAAAAACGGGATGCTGAAAATGAATCCTTCAAAGGGATTGAAAAATGATTATTGCAACTACGGAGACAGTGGCCGGGCATCAGGTAACTGAAACCCTGGGTACGGTGGTGGGGAATACTATCCGGGCCCGCCATCTGGGGAAGGATATTTTAGCGGGGTTGCGGACCTTGATCGGCGGTGAAATTAGAGAATACACCGGTATGCTGGCAGAGTCCCGGGAACAGGCGCTCCAGCGAATGGTAGCCCAGGCGGAAGCTTTACAGGCCGATGCCGTGGTGTGCGTCCGTTTCCAGACTTCCATGATCATGTCCTTTACGGCCGAATTACTGGCCTACGGAACTGCGGTTAAACTAAAAGCAGACGATTAAATTTAGCGGTGATTGCGGGCTGATTAAATATTGGTTGAAAAGCTCAACTGAAAACCTTCATTCTCGCCTTTTTTCGGTCTTTCCAATAGTACACTTTGGATTTTAGATTTAAACAACTTGTTTTGAAATAACCGGAGTAACTCAAACGGGAAAACAGTTACAGGAGCCTGTTCCGCCGGAAGGGCTCTTTTTCTAATAATTATGAAACATATTCATCGCATCATTTTAACTATTTTTGCACTGATAGTGACCGGCGTGGTGGTCTGGACTTTTGTTACCGCGGGAGATTATTATTTCACCGTAAAACTTTTTCGTCCCCATCATCACAACCATGATCTCTGGAAACCGGGAGGCAATATTGGTCACGGCTTGGGAATTATCGGCGGTTCCATGATGATTATCATGTTTGCCTATTCTATCCGGAAGCGGATCCGGATTTTCCGGAAATTGGGTAAACTGCCGGTGTGGTTGAATTATCACATCTTCATGGGAATTTCCGGACCAATCCTGGTGACCCTGCACACTACCTTTAAATTTGGGGGACTGGTTTCCATTTCCTACTGGTCTATGGTGGCGGTGGCCCTGAGCGGTTTCATCGGTCGCTATATTTATATTAAGATTCCCCGCCACGTGAGTGGAATTGAGTTTACCCGGGAGGAATTCAAGGCCCGGATTGAATCCCTGACTACGGAATTCAAGGATGAGTTTCAACTTTCAGATGAAGACCTGAAAATGATTCACCAGCTTTCCGGGGCGGAACAGATCAAGAAAAGGGGGTTGCTGGGTATCTTCACACTCTTTCTGGTGGATATCTCCGGATGGATTAAATGGCGCAGGTTTTTAAGATTACTGGCTAAAAGTGGCTCCATCCCCGGTGGAAAAATGACCCAGTTCAGGAAACAGATCCGGGCGTTTATAAAAATGAATCGACAGATTGCCTTCTGGAATGCCGCTCAAAAACTGTTTCACTACTGGCATGTAATTCACAAGCCCTTTGCTTACACCATGATCGTGATTATGTTTATCCATATCGCCGTGGCCCTCTCCCTTGGATATCGATGGATTCTTTGAGGATTACTCCTTTGATTTGTTGCACCGTTTGTTCTGTTAACAAATTAGTTTTTAACTGGTAAATTTTAGGATGGAATTAATTATCTCCTGGGGCCTGGGGATCCTGATATTACTGATTTTTCTGGTGCCTTACATAGTACGACTGCGCCGCCGGGAGGCGCGAAACAAACAGCGTCTGGAAGAGACTCGCTCCCGTCGGCAGGATCAGGCCCTGATGCAACATCCAATCATTAACCGTTCCCTTTGTATCGGTTGCGGAATCTGTGTTGACTCCTGTCCTGAAGGAGACGTGCTCGGGTTAATCGATGGAAAGGCTACCATCATCCACGGAAGCCACTGTGTGGGTCACGCCAAATGCGCCGAGAATTGTCCCGTAGGCGCCATTGAAGTAGGTCTGGGGGATATCAGTCAGCGGGAGGATATTCCCCGGCTTTCGGAACAGTTCGAATCCAATATTCCCGGAATTTATATTATTGGTGAATTGAGCGGACTAGCCCTGATCCGGAATGCTATCGGTCATGGAATTATAGCAGTGGATCATATTCACAGCCAAGTCAACGGGAAACCGGGGGACCAACGGAAGTTGCTGATTGTTGGAGCGGGACCGGCGGGACTCTCCGCTGCCTTGAGAGCTAAGGAAAAAGGTCTGGACTATCTGGTGATCGATCAGGATAAACCGGGAGGCACCATTCTGCAATATCCACGGCGAAAATTAACCCTGGTGCAGCCGGTGGAAATCCCCATTTGGGGTACCCTGGACAAGGAGGAATACGAAAAGGAAGAACTGCTTGAAATCTGGATGAGTGTGCTAAAAACCCAGAATATCCAGTTGAAAACCAATCATAAATTATTGGGTATCAGTCGGGATCAGGAAGTATTTCAGGTTCAGACCTCCCGGGGGAATCTCTCGGCCGGGTTTGTCATTCTGGCCCTGGGACGCCGGGGAACTCCCCGGAAGCTGGGTATTCCCGGCGAGGAACTGAGCAAAGTGATGTACAAGCTCCTGGATGCGGAAACCTATAAGGGTAAAAAAGTGCTGGTGGTGGGTGGTGGCGACAGCGCCATCGAAGCCGCCCTGGGGCTGGCCCACCAGGAGGGAAATGCCGTCACCATCTCTTACCGGAAATCCAATTTCTTCCGCCTGAAAGCCCGGAATGAAGCCAATATCGATAAAGCAATCAATGACGGAATTTTGGAGGTGATCTTCGATTCTACCGTACAGGCAATTAATCCCGATTCCGTGGAAATCAGCACCAGGGAGGACAAACGGACGCTGGAGAACGATTATGTCTTTATATTTGCCGGGGGTGAATTACCGTTTCCCCTGTTGAACGGAATCGGCATCGAATTTGGCAAGAAAATTGAGGTGAAAGCGTGAACTATTTCCGGGGTTTGCTCCTGTGGTTTCCCCTGGTATTGTCGGCTCAATTCTCTCCTGGTGAATTGTCCAAATTCCATGCGAACTTGGAAGGGACAACCAACTGTGTTCAATGCCATGAAATCGGGAATAAAAGCCTCTCCGACGGTTGTGCCTCCTGCCATTCACCGTTGAAACAACGAATTGATGCGGGAAAGGGCTACCATAAAGATAAAAAAACTAATTGCGGTTCCTGCCACTCCGATCATAACAGCCG